>JAMCVM010000220.1 GCA_023475835.1 Bacillota bacterium
CTCAGTTATCGAGGAGACAGGCCTGTTCTGACCTACCTTTTAAGGCATTCACCCTGCTAGTGTCCGTGGCTGGATCCGACCGATTGATGACAGAGCGTCAGAGGGAGTATGGTACAATGGGGGGAAATTTGGAGCGGGGAGGGACTTTGGATGCGAATCGGCGACTTAGTCATCGATCCACCAGTGATGCTCGCACCGATGGCTGGAGTGTCTAACCGAGCCTTTCGAGCCATCGCCCGCAGCCAAGGTGCAGGTCTTTGCATTACTGAGATGATCAACGCCAACGCGCTGCTCCATCAAAGCGCCAAAAGCTATTGGCTCATGGAATTGGATCCAGGGGAGTACCCGGTGGGCATTCAGATCGCAGGCTCTGATCCTAAGGCCATGGCCCTGGCAGCCAAGGAAGCGGAGGGTCACGGGGCGCAGCTGGTCGATATTAATATGGGCTGTCCAGTCTCTAAAGTCGTGAAAAATGGAGACGGTTCCGCCCTATTGAAGGATCTGGACCGGGCGACGGAAGTGGCAGCGCGCGTAGTGGAAGCAGTCCATTTGCCGGTGACAGTAAAGATCCGTGCGGGATGGGACAATGAATCGATCACGGCACCGGACTTGGCAGCACGCCTCGAGCAAGTGGGAGTGAAGGCGCTGGCGATCCACGCTCGTACTCGAGCCGATCAGTATATGCGTCCAGCTAATTGGTCATATATTAAAATGGTTAAGAGTCGGGTCTCGATTCCGGTCATTGGCAATGGAGACGTTGAGACGCCAGAAGACGCGGTCAGCATGTTGCAGCAGACCGGAGCCGATGCGGTGATGATTGGCCGGGCGTCCTTCGGCGACCCTTGGATTTTTCGTCGGGTGACGCATTTTATGCGAACCGGCGAACATTTGCCGCCGCCGACGGCGGAAGAGCGTTCGACGCTGGCCCGGGAGCACCTCGACCGCATGGTCGCGATTAAGGGTGAAAAGGTTGCTATTCCCGAAATGCGAAAACAGTTGTCGTGGTATCTCAAAGGCACCCCGCAATCGAGTCGTTACCGAGCCGAATGTAATAAGCTGACTTCCTATCGACAAGCGCATGAGTTAGTCGACGACTGGTTGGCCGGGGCCAGATACGAGCCACCATCATGGACTTGATTCGGATTGGCGACAAATTAGTCAGCCTCGGTAAAATCGATCAAGCGATACGTGACCTGCTTGATGATCGAGCCCAGGGCATGTCCCAAGGCGAAGTGGCGGTGAAACATCACATCGATCGGGCTTTCTTGTCTCACTTGGAAGGCTTGGGCGCTATTCGCAAAGGGCGGTCGATTGCGGTGGTCGGGTTTCCGGTCGCCAACAAAGTCGCGCTGGAAGAGATGTTGCAAGGCCTCGGAGTGGATCGAGTGTTATTAATGACCGATAGGGAACGGCGGCGATTTGCGGAAGAGCGGTCCGGAGTGGCATTGGTCAACGAAATCATGCATTTGGCACAGAGTATGCGAAGGTATGACGTTGTAGTGCTCTTGGCGTCCGAATCGCGTTTACACTTACTTCGGGCGTTGGTGGACTCAAATAAGGAGGTGATTCCGCTGACGCTGGGTAAAGGGCCCTTCGACCACGATGTGGAGGTGGACTTGGAACGGGTCAGAGTCGTCGTGGAAGCATGTAAACACGCGAATTTTGACAATGAACCGACAATGTGAGGCCTGGCTTGCATAGCATGGGAAGGTAGGCGTACGAGCTTTTATCCCCAATCAAGAACGAAAGAAGGAACGATGGATGCCAGAACGAGAAGTGTTAGTTTCTAAAGAAGGTCTAAAGAAGCTGGAAGACGAGTTGGAACAATTGAAGACGGTTAAGCGGCGTGAGGTAGCCGAACGCATCAAGATTGCTCGGGAGTTTGGAGACATCTCAGAGAATTCCGAGTATGAAGATGCCAAGAATGAGCAGGCATTTGTCGAAGGTCGCATTCAAAATCTGGAGAAAATGCTGAGACAAGCTCAAGTTGTCGATGAGGGAGCGCAAGATCCTGAACATATTCATATTGGGTCACGGGTGACGGTGCAAGACATCGAGGAAGGGATCGAAGAAATCTATGAGATTGTCGGCTCTACCGAGGCGGATCCGATTCACAATAAGATTTCGAATGATTCGCCAGTCGGCAAGGCTCTTTTAGGCAGACAACCCGGGGAGAGTATTGAGGTTAATGTTCCGATTGGCAAGGTGCACTTAAAAATCTTGAGCATTTCCTGAGGGATAGTCAAGGTTGCAGGGTGGCGTTTGTTGCTGGCTGGCATACCCAAAAGCAGCGGTGGGCGAGTCACAGAAGCGGAAATTTGGCATTCAAGAGGAGAATAGCGAGTGTCTTCGGGAGAAACGTTCGATCCGCGTCAAGTTCGGCTTGACAAATTGGCGCGACTACGTGAACACGGCATGGATCCTTATCAAGCGACGAAATTTCCGGTCGACCATCTCAGCCGAGAGATTGCCTCGGACTATGACACATTGGAAGGCCAAGAAGTCTCCGTTGCTGGCCGGATTATGGCCATGCGGGGTCATGGTCGAGCTTGGTTTATCGATGTGCATGACAGTCAAGGTCGGATTCAATGTCACTTTACCGAAGACGGGGTGGGGCTAGACGCATTCCACTTCCTGACTGAACTGGATCTGGGCGATATCATCGGGGTGACCGGCGTGGTCTTTAAAACCCGACGGGGTGAGGTGACCATCCAAGTCCGAAGGTTTCAAGTCTTGGCTAAAAGTCTCCAGGATCTGCCTGACAAGCGCCATGGCCTGAAGGACGTGGATCTTAGATATCGTCAGCGCTATTTGGATTTACTGTCTAATCCTGAGGTGCGTGAGACGTTTCGCAGGCGATCGGAGACCGTGAGCTTCCTTCGCCGCTTCTTTGACCAACGGGGCTTTATCGAAGTGGAGACTCCGGTATTGTTGACTCTGGCCGGGGGCACGGAAGCTCGTCCCTTTGCCACGCATCACAACGCATTGGATATGGACTTGTATCTTCGCATCGCCCTCGAACTACATTTGAAACGACTGATTGTCGGAGGCTACGATAAGGTTTACGAAATCGGCCGAGTATTTCGCAACGAAGGTATTTCAACGCGCCATAATCCGGAATTCACTATGCTTGAATTGTACCAGGCATATACGGATTTTCACGGCATTATGGCTTTGGTGGAGGATATGTTGGTCAGCGTCGCCACCGAACTTTTAGGATCCCCAGTCATCACCTATCAGGGGAACGTGATCGACCTGACCCCGCCGTATGCCCGGGTCGATTTGGTGGAGCAACTGTTGGCCAAAACGGGCGTGCGCTGGACTCAGATTCGGACCGATCAGGACGCCCACCAATTTGCTGAAAGTCTCGGTATCAAGACGGATCCCAGTCTGGCTCGGGCCCAAGTGATGGACAAGATCGTCTCTGTCGTAATCGAACCCGAGCTTGTTCAGCCGACCTTTTTGTGGCATCATCCGGTAGACATCTCGCCATTGGCCAAACGCGACCCTAAGGCGCCGGAACTCACCGAACGCTTTGAATTGTTCGTGGCTGGCCGGGAGTTGGCCAATGCGTTTTCCGAACTCAACGATCCTTTGGACCAGCGGGAGCGTTTTGTTGAACAACAGAGGCAGCGCTTAGGCGGCAATCAAGAGACCCATCCCTTTGACGAGGACTTTTTGACTGCTCTGGAGCACGGAATGCCGCCGACCGGAGGGCTGGGCGTGGGCATCGATCGGTTGGTCATGCTCTTAACCGATAGCCCGTCGATTCGCGACGTGGTACTGTTTCCAACCATGCGACCGGCGGAGAATGGGACGTAACCGCAGTCCTCGAATTGATGGCGAGGACATTTTGTAGCGGGCAAGAAGGTGTCGGGGGGATCCGATCTGTGGTGGCGGCATGGCTTGATGCAGGCAAGGATTCGAGGCACTTGTCAGAAACGGATGGGTACAATGGGTATCGATAAAACGGTTGTGGGCATTAGCCTCGGGTCGTCTCAAAGGGATCACGAAGCTGAGATTATCCTTTCCGGGACTCGGGTAAAAATCCGTCGACAAGGCTCGGATGGGAGTTTAGCGCGAGCCAAAGAGCTTCTCATCGACTTGGATGGTCAGGTAGATGCGATTGGCTTAGGCGGCATTGATCGGTGGCTGGTCGTCGACGGCGAGCGTTATGCGGTCCGGGATGCAGAAATGCTGGCAGCTGCCGTAAAAAAAACCCCGGTGGTGGATGGCCGTGGGTTTAAAGAAGTCTTTGAACCGAAAGTGATTCGGCAATTGCTAGCTGCGGGCCAGATTGACAGTAGTCAGCGCGTCTTAATGGTCTCGGCGCTGGACCGCTTTGGCATGGCCGACGCTTTTTATGCTTTGGGCTTTCCCACTATTGCCGGGGACCTCATATTTAGCGCGGGGTTAGACTTGCCGATTGTTAGCCGCCGCGAGTTGGTGGAACTGGCTCGGCGCCTGTTGCCAGAGGTGGTCAAGCGTCCGTTTGCCGAATTCTATCCTGTCGGAGAGGCCCAGGAGACGGTTCCCGACCAGCGGTTCCAACGCTACTTTGATCAAGCGGACATTATTGCCGGCGATTTTCACTTGATCCGTCGCTACCTGCCGCCCGTATTGGCGGGTAAAATTGTGGTGACCAATACCACGACTTCGAAAGATGTAGAAAATTTAAAGCAACGAGGGGTTCGACTGTTGGTCACGACGACCCCGATTTTGAGCGGACGGTCCTTTGGTACCAATGTCGTGGAGGCAGCGATGGTGGCGGTGCTGGGCGTGGGCCCAGACGAACCAGGCTGGACCCACGCGGTTGAATCGTTCGATATGGCATTTAGTCAAATGGACCTGAATCCAGCTTAGGTAGTCGCGTGCTGCGCATGGGCGCGGCGTAAAAAAGATCGAGTCCAAAGGAGGGTGGGCATGGGGTTGACGGCGACTTTGCAAGGATTCGCGGAAAAGTGTAATCAACATGAACGGTTGCGAGTGATGAACCGGGACTGGACGCGAAATGTGAGGGTCTTAGCTGAGGATGTAGGCCAGGATTATTGGATTCGCAGTGTCGCAGGCGAACTGTCAGCAGGAGAAGGAGAGCTTTCAGAAGATGCAGATATGGAAATTCGAGCGGATCAACGGGTGCTCGAAGCGGTGTTTTCTGGGGAAATGACGCCGACTGAACCCTACAATCAAGGCGATCTGATGGTTCGCGGAAATCAAGATGATTTGTTTCGATTGGACGTCATCACGCTGATGATTTGGGGTGAGTAAATCATGGCGGGTCGCGGACTAACAAAGGTATTGCCGCTGCGTACGGCGGTGTCGACTAGTGCTGGCCTGGCTTCCGCGGCGATAAATTTTTTGGCAGTCGTCGATGTGGCGGTGAACGTGGGAGGACGCTCGGCTTGGCTGGCCATCATGGTCGCCGGAGTGTTAATTTTGATGGCGGCTAGCAATTTCTCCGAGTTAAATGGTCTCTTTCCCTCGGCTGCCTCGATTCGAGTCTGGGCGCGCCGTGGACTGAATGATCAAGTCTCTTTAGTCGCGTCTTTAGTGTATGCCACGACCGTCGTTTTCGTGATCGCCGCCGATGGCTTTGTGTTGGGCCACGTGTTTCATGCTGCCGTGGGGGGCGTCCCGGGGATTTTGTGGGTGGTTTTGATTTTGGCCGCAACGGCGGCCATTAATCTTCGCGGCATCAAAATCGCTGGTGTGGTGCAGGATTCTAACGCCTTCTTTTTACTCGGCACTTTGGTGCTAATTTCTCTGATTGCAATATGGCGCGGACCGCAGTTGGACATTGGGCCACTGTTTCACTTCGGGTCCCATTGGTTTGAGGGGGTAGCCCTGGGCGTGTTCATCTTTGTCGGATTTGAATGGGTGAGCCCGTTAGCGGAAGAGTTTCACGATGCTCGGGCGATTCCTCGCGGCATGTATATTGCCCTGGGGTTGATAGCTATAGCCTTTGGCCTCTTTGCGTTGGCGCTGACGGATATTGTCCCCCATCCCAGTCAACTGGCGACCAGTCTGATTCCCCAACTCATCGTAGGCCGGACCGCGTTGGGGGCTCTGGGATTTTGGTGGATGGCGTTAATTACGTTGACGACCGCGATGACCACGTTTAACGGAGGGTTAGTCACCGCCTCTCGATTTGTCTATGCGCTAGCTCGGGAACGTTCACTGCCTTCCGCTTGGGCTCGGTTGAACGCGCGTTTAGTTCCCTCCAGCGCCTTGTTGGGGTTAGCCACGGTGGCTTTGGGGCTCTGTGTGCTGGTTTATGTCACGGGAGAATATGAAGTCTTAATTAATGCGGGAGCAGGGGTTGAATCGTTAATGTATGCGCTGACCTCGGTCTTGGTATTCTCCCTGAGACGGCGGGAGCCCCACCGAAAACGGCCATTTCATGCATTTTGGTATCCGGTGGTTCCGGGATTTGTGGCCTTGATCTTTTTGGGACTAGCGGTGGGCGCGTTGACCACACCGGTAGGAACAGGCAACACGCCGTGGGCTCTCGTTTTTGTCGGCGGTTTGACGGTCGCGGCGACCATCTATGTCGTGTTCGGACTGCCAAAAAAGCGTCGGCAAGAGGTCCTGGCGCGGTCCGCGAAAACTGTCAGTGCGGACCCGCCCTAGTGCGGGACGGCTAGTCCTGATGGGGGTTGGATCACCGGCTAAAAGCTGTTAGGGTTAAGGAAATCGTATTGTTCAGGTCTAACGGGCCGTGGGGTAAACAGGATGACAGCACATCGGGGAAGCGGGGCCATCAAAACTCTGGCCGTCGTGGCGACACTGGGAATGTTTTTGGTCGATATGGTAGGCTTCTTGGATACCCTCACGAGGTCTGCCCTGGGATGTGGTCAAGACTGGCCGCTTTGCAACGGGAAGGTCGTGCCTACCTTTGGCAATATCCATGTGGTCATCGAATTTACTCATCGAGCCATTGTCGCTGGTTTTGCCTTCATTGCGGTCCTCTTAGCGATATGGGCGTGGCAGCGATATCGCACCTCTCGACCGGTTAAGGCGTTCGTCATGCTGTCCGTAGGTTTTATTGTGCTTCAGTCGGGACTGGGAGCGCTTGCCGTCCTCTTTGTCAATCCTCCGGTGGTGTTGGCTCTGCACCTAGGTTTCGGGTTAATGGCCTTAGTCGGAACGATGTTGCTGGCGGTCATGGTCTTTCGCTTGGAGACGGGAGTAGGCAAACAAAACCGGGTGCAGCTGCCGTTGGGATTGCGACGATTAATCATCGCGACCTGGGTGTATACATTCGTGGCAATTTATTGGGGATCTTATGTCGCATTCCGCGATGCCGGAAGATTCTGTCAAGGATGGCCGCTTTGTAACGGGCATTTGATCCCCACCGGTGGTGGATTGGTTTGGTTAGATTACGTACATCGTTTGGCGGCGGTGGGCTTAGCGGTCCTAGTGACCGTCCTCTTGATTGACCTTTATCGCCAGCGACAACGGTATCGGGACTTGTGGCCAGCGACCGTTGTCGTGGCGGTATTGGTGGCGACTCAGATTGCCTCGGGGGCGTTGCTTGTATTCAGCCACTTGGCCACTGGCCCGTATCTTCTCCATGTTGGCAATTTGACCATCTTGTTTTCGGTGTTGAGTTATCTCACCTTTCGCAGCTTGGAATCACCCAATCGTTACTCTAGTCGTGCGAACCAATATTGACCCAGCGCGAATATTAGGCTCACCCCGAAGAGGTGCATCCTTCTTTTCGTGGGAGTGCTTTCCGTACTTGCCGTGACAGGAAGGACTCTTGTTAGTGTCTGGCGAAATGCACGGTTGGAAGGAGTTGTCAGACGACGGATTGGGGCGGTGCCAAGTCAGCGGTTGGCGTAGTATTCCCTTCCCAAGCTGACGACGAGAAGCGTATCGAACTAGCGCATGGCATTCGCCGACGCCGTGGGTTGCGCATCCGCTGAAGCAGAGTAGCCTAGGCTGTAGGGATGAGGTCTTCCGGTCCGGGCAGCTCGCCCATGTGCATGCACTATAAATCTAGACAGGGGGAGATGTGACTGGACTACACGACATTAGGGAGAACCGGGCTTCGCGTCAGCGTGATCGGGCTCGGAGGCGGGGGCCATAGTCGCTTGGGGCTCAGCCAGCACAAATCGGACGAGGAGTCCATAAGTGTTGTTCAGACAGCACTCAGATTGGGCGTTAACTTCATCGATACTGCAGAAGCTTACGGCACAGAATCAAGAATTGGGGATGGCTTAATCGGAACCCAACGGGATGCTGTTGTCTTATCCTCGAAGTATTCTTTGCATCATGGGGACGGCCTTCGCCCGCCCGCCCAACTGGAATTGAGTGTGGACGCCAGTTTACGGCGACTGAAGACCGACTATATTGACGTGTACCATTTGCACGCGGTGAAGATTGAGGATTATCCATTTGCTGTGGACCACTTAGTCCCCGAGTTGATTAAAATGCGGGATAAGGGCAAAATTCGCTTCCTGGGCATTACCGAAGCGTTCGCCGCCGATCCTTCGCATATCCTGCTGGAAACCGCGGTAGAGGACGATTGTTGGGACGTCATCATGGTGGGCTTTAACTTATTAAATCAGAGTGCGCGAGACAAGGTACTGCGGCGCAGTATCGAAAAGAACCTTGGGGTGTTGGACATGTTTGCCGTTCGAAGAGCACTCGCCGGGTCTCAAGTATTGCTCGAATTCCTCAACGATATGGTGCTAAGAGGACTCATCGCCCCGGACGCTTTGGATCAAACCGACCCTCTCGGATTTCTTCTCCACTCAGGCGTGGTCTCCAGTGTGCCGGACGCCGCCTATCGCTTTGTCCGCCACGAGCCGGGAATCCATGTGGTGCTCTCGGGAACGGGCAGTGTTGAACACCTGATAGCCAATGTAAAATCTGCCAACCGGGGGCCCTTGCCTCCGGAGGTAATCGCACACCTGCGCCAAGTCTTCGCCGCCGTCGATAGTGTCTCGGGCAATTAAAGGCTCAGTCCGAGGGTAAATAACTGCTAAAACAAATCACATGATATCTATGTACATCGCATCGTAAGGTGTATAATATGGGTATGCTAGTGAATATTGGCGAGGCTGCGAAAGCACTGGGTGTCCATCCGGAAACGCTCCGGAGATGGGAAAAAGAGG
>JAMCVM010000001.1 GCA_023475835.1 Bacillota bacterium
CGCAACTTATCGATTTCGTCATTGAAGTGTTTCCCGCGAACCAAAGCGAGCAGGCAATCCGAATTGAATTGTATGGCGATGAAATAGAGCGCATTCGGGAGTTTGATGCCCTTACCGGTGAAGTCGTGGGAGAACGAGAGCATGTGGCGATTTACCCCGCCTCTCACTATGTCATGGATAGAGAGCGGCTGAAGCCGGCACTAGCCGCCATCGAAGAGGAATTGGACCACCGCCTGAAGGAATTGAAAGGGTTGGGTAAGGACTTGGAAGCCCAACGCTTAGAGCAGCGGACCCGCTATGATCTGGAAATGCTGCAGGAAGTCGGATTTTGTTCGGGTATTGAAAACTATTCCCGGCATTTTACCGGACGCAAGCCCGGCGAGCCGCCCTATACTCTTTTAGACTATTTTCCTGAGGACTTTCTGACGATTATTGATGAATCTCACGTCAGCGTGCCTCAGGTGCGCGGTATGTATGCGGGCGATAAATCGCGCAAAGAAAGTTTGGTCGACCATGGCTTTCGCCTACCCTCGGCGTTTGATAACCGTCCGCTAACCTTTGACGAATTTGACCAGCGAATCGGCCGTGTGCTTTATGTCTCGGCAACTCCGGGCCCCTATGAACTTAAAGTTGCGGACCGGGTGGTGGAGCAAATTGTTCGACCTACAGGACTGTTGGATCCGAAGATCAGCGTGCGCCCCACCAAGGGACAGATTGATGATCTGCTTGGAGAAATTCGGGGACGGGTGGCTCGGGACCAACGCGTTCTGGTAACCACGCTAACCAAAAAAATGGCTGAAGACTTGACGGAATACTTTCGCGAGTCAGGAACGCGAGTGCGCTATTTGCATTCGGATGTCGATACCTTAGAACGGATGGCGATTTTACGCGATTTACGATTGGGTGAGTTTGATGTGCTGGTAGGCATTAATCTTTTGCGCGAAGGTCTGGATTTGCCTGAGGTGGGCTTGGTGGCGATTTTAGACGCGGATAAGGAAGGCTACTTGCGGTCCGTGACGTCGTTGATACAAACAATTGGTCGAGCCGCTCGCAATCTCGAGGGGTCGGTCATTATGTATGCCGACCGGGTGACTGATTCGATGCAGGGAGCGCTCGACGAGACCGAGCGACGACGTAAAATTCAGGCGCAATACAATCTAGACCACGGGATTACCCCAGCTACGGTCAAGAGTGCGGTGCGCGACATTATTCAAGCTACCAAAACCGTGGAGGAAAAGCACATTGAAGACAAGCCGATTCGCGACTTGAGCGCGCGTGAGCGCGTGCGCATGGCCAATCGGCTTCGCAAGGAGATGAAAGAGGCCAGTCGCAACTGGGAATTCGAACGTGCGGCGGCGCTACGGGACCTGTTGATGCAGGTAGAAGCTGAGCGTCCGATCACCGTGGGGGCAGGGGAGGACTAAAATCGTGGCGGACACGATGATACGGGTGCGAGGTGCCCGTCAGCACAATCTTCAAGGAATTAATGTTGATATTCCCCGCGATCAGCTCGTCGTCGTCACCGGCGTGTCAGGGTCGGGAAAATCGTCCTTGGCGTTTGACACCATATATGCTGAAGGACAACGGCGCTATGTGGAGTCTTTGTCGTCCTATGCTAGGCAATTTCTGGGCCAAATGGACAAGCCGGATGTGGACAGCATTGAAGGGTTGTCGCCGGCGATATCGATTGATCAGAAAACGACGAGTCACAACCCGAGGAGCACGGTGGGTACAGTCACGGAGATTTACGACTATCTGCGCCTGCTCTATGCGCGGGCCGGGGTGCCCCACTGCCCCAAATGCGGGCAATTGATTCGGCAGCAAACGATTGAACAGATGGTCGACCGGATTATTGATCGTCCCTCGGGGACTCGCCTTGAAATCCGAGCCCCTTTAGTGCGTGGGCGCAAGGGTACTCATGATAAGGTGCTGGCGGAATTGCGTCGAGAAGGATACAGCCGCGCCCGCATCGATGGCAAGCTGTGGGAGTTGGAGGCGGCCCCGGCATTGAACAAGAACCAAAAGCACACGATTTCAGCCGTCGTGGACCGAATTGTTGTGCGCGATGACGTGGCCTCACGGTTGGCGGAGTCCTTGGAACATGCACTGAATCTTTCTGGAGGCGCGGTTGAGGTGGGTGAACCGGAAGGACCCGAAGAGCTTTTCTCCCGGGATTTGGGGTGCGCTACCTGCGGGATTGCCTTGGAAGAGCTCTCGCCGCGGATGTTTTCCTTCAATGCCCCCTATGGGGCTTGCCCTGCTTGCACGGGTCTTGGGTTCAAATTGGAACTTGACCTTGCCCTCTTGATCCCCGATCCCAGCTTATCGGTGCGGGCCGGGGCGATAGCGCCGTTCTTCCGTGCCCCCAGCCGATTTTATGCAGATTTGTTGGAAGTCGTCTTGGCAGTAGCGGGAATTGACTCCGCTGCGCCTTATGAATCCCTTTCGGCCGAAGCCAAGACCATTATCCTGTACGGATATCCGGATGCGGTACCGTTCGAGTACGAAGGGGGATTTGGTCGACGCAGTGACAAAGCCATGCGCTATCAAGGGGTCATTCCGATTCTAGAACGGCGATATCGGGAAGGCAGTGACGCGATTAAACAGGACGTCGAAGAATACATGACTTCGCGAGCCTGTCAAGATTGTCACGGCCAGCGCTTGCGCCCAGAAATTTTAGCGGTGACGGTGGATGACCGATCGATTGCCGAGTTGACCGATCTGTCGGTCACCGAGATGCGACGGGTATTGTCCTCAGCGCAGTGGGAGGAACGAGAACAACCCATCGTGGGACCGATTCTTAAAGAGATTTTAGAACGCTTGGGATTTCTAGTCGATGTTGGTCTCGGCTATTTGACTTTGTCGCGACAGGCTGGTTCGCTGTCTGGGGGCGAGGCGCAGAGAATTCGTCTCGCTACCCAAATCGGATCTTCGTTGGTCGGGGTGCTTTATATTTTGGATGAGCCCTCGATTGGCTTGCATCAGCGCGATAACGCCAAGCTGATTCGGACCATGAAACGCCTGCGCGACCTCGGCAACACCTTAATTGTAGTCGAGCATGATGAAGAGACCATGTTAGCGGCCGATTATCTCATAGACATTGGGCCCGGACCCGGAGTCTATGGAGGCCGGGTGGTGGCCGAGGGCACCCCCGAAGAAGTGCAGCGGTCGCCCGAGAGTTTGACAGGGCGCTTCTTGTCGGGGCGCGAGGAGATTCCTGTACCCGAGACCCGGCGCTCCCCGGGCGAGCGCCGACTGGTGGTCGAAGGCGCTACTGAGCATAATTTGGCGGAGGTCACCGTCGCTATTCCCCTCGGATGTTTTGTGGTGATCACCGGAGTGTCAGGCTCAGGAAAATCGACGCTGGTGAATGATATTATTCGTCAGCGATTGGAGTTGGACCTGAATCGGGCCCGCAGTCGCAGAGTGGGAGCGCATCGTCAGATTCGAGGCAAAGAATGGCTAGACAAGGTCATTGCCATCGACCAGAGCCCGATTGGACGGACGCCCCGCTCTAATCCGGCCACCTATACCGGGGCCTTTGACTTGATTCGCGAGGTCTTTAGCCAGACCAATGAGGCAGCAGTCCGAGGATATCGTCCGGGCCGGTTTTCGTTCAACCTGATGGGAGGACGGTGCGAAGCTTGCCGCGGCGATGGAATTTTGAAGATTGAAATGCACTTTTTGCCCGATGTCTATGTCCCGTGCGAAGTCTGCAAGGGGCGGCGCTACAACCGAGAAACGCTCGAAGTGCATTACCGCGGCAAATCCATCGCAGACGTCTTGGACATGACAGTGGATGAAGGGTTGGAGTTTTTCCTCCACCATCCGCGCTTGCAGCGGAAATTGAACACCTTGGCCGAAGTCGGTTTGGGCTACGTGCGCTTGGGCCAGCCCGCGACCACGCTTTCTGGAGGCGAAGCCCAGCGAGTGAAACTGGCGACGGAACTTTCGCGACGCTCCGAAGGGCGAACGCTGTACATTTTAGATGAACCGACCACCGGGCTTCACGCGGCCGATGTCCGTCATCTGCTCCACGTGCTCCAGCGGCTGGTTGATCAAGGTGATACGGTCTTGGTGATCGAGCATAATTTGGATGTGATTAAAACCGCCGACTGGATCATTGATCTCGGGCCTGAGGGTGGCGACGGAGGGGGCCGGGTGGTGGCGGTGGGGCCACCAGAACAAGTGGCGGAGGATCCCGAATCCTTTACGGGTCAGTACCTGGCGGGTTATCTTGCTCGGCATCAGGAAAGGGTCCTAAAATGAAGGAACAGCGGTATCCGGCAGATCCGAAATGGGGCCAGTGGGAAGCATAGGCGGCAAAGGAGGTGCAGGTGGTGGCTGAGGAGCCAGAAGCCCATCCGCTCAAGGAGGCGGTCGGCCGTTTGACCACCCAGCCCGGAGTCTACCTGATGAAAGACGCGGCTGGGGTGGTCATTTACGTCGGCAAGGCCGTCAATTTGAAGAACCGGGTGAAGAGCTATTTTCAAGATCCTGCCCGTTTAACGCCCAAGGTGGCGGCGATGATGCGTCATGTGGCTGACTTCGAGGTGATTAGCACCGATACCGAGGTGGAAGCGCTGATTTTAGAGGCGACCTTAATCAAAGCCCGCCAACCTCGCTATAATATTCGGCTGAAAGATGATAAGGCGTACCCGTATTTGCGTTTGACTTGGGAAGAACCATATCCTCGCCTGTTGATTGCACGGCGTCGGGGTCAAGACAAGAGTCGCTATTTCGGGCCGTATACGCATGCCCAATCGGTGCATGACACCATTCGCCTTTTGCGCAGAATTTTCCCTATTCGCAATTGCAGCAATCAGAAATTCAAGAATCAATCCCGCCCCTGTTTGGAGTATTTTATTGATCGCTGTCAGGCCCCCTGTCAAGCCATGGTCAGTGTCGAGGACTATCGGGCGATGATGCAGGAAGTGGAGTGGTTTTTGGAAGGCCGGTCCGATGTCGTCGTGAAGGACTTGAAACAGAAACTAGAAGCGGCGGCCGAGCGTTTGGAATTCGAACGGGCGGCCCAACTGAGGGACCAAATTCGCGCGGTCGAGGAAATTACCAGCCAGCAAAAGGTGTCATCCGAAGCGGGGCGCGAATTGGATGCCATTCATTGGGCGGTGGACGACCATGACGCATTTGTGCAGGTCTTTACGGTTCGCCAGGGTCAGCTGACCGGACGCGATGCGTTTACCCTCACGGGCATTGATCAGACCGATGAGGCAGAGTTGGCGCGGGCGTTTTTGCTGCAGTACTACGGACAGGCGCGGGAGATCCCCCAAGAGCTATTGCTTCCGATAACTCCTGGGGATTACGATGGGCTGAAGGCGTGGCTGACTGAACTCAAGGGATCCCGGGTAAAAATCGAGGTGCCCCGCCGCGGTGAAAAGGAACGGCTGTTGGCCATGGTGGGAAAAAACGCTGAACTCTCTCGCGATGAGGCTCATCGTCGCATGCAAACCCGAGACCGTGATCGCGAGGAGGGATTGCTCGGATTGCAACACGCGCTAGGACTCGACAAAGCGCCGGAGCGTATGGAATGCTACGATATTTCGAATACCCAAGGAGCCGAATCCGTGGCCTCGATGGTGGTGTTTACGGCTGGCCGACCGGACAAGAGTCAGTATCGCAAGTTCAAGATTCGGACGGTGCAAGGGGCGAATGACTTTGCCTCCATGGCGGAGGTGATCAGCCGTCGCTTTCGCCATGTGGAGGAGGCGACCGCAGCGCCGGGCAAGGCTCGTTTTGCTACGCGACCGGACTTAATCATCATTGATGGGGGCAAGGGTCAACTGGGATATGCTGTTCGCGCGATGCGCGAGGCAGGATTTGGCGATATCCCGGTCTTCGGGTTAGCCAAGCGCTATGAATGGTTGTTCGAGCCTGACCGATCCGAGCCGATTATTTTGGATCGCGATTCGGGTGCGCTGAAATTGGTTCAGCAAATTCGCGATGAGGCGCATCGATTTGCGATCACGTTCCACCGCGATCTGAGAACCAAGCGCAACTTGAAATCGCTCCTCGACGATATTCCAGAGATTGGTCCCAAGCGAAAGCGGCAGTTGGTGGCCCACTATGCGCGAACGGAAGATCTAGCGTCGGCCTCGGCGGAGGAGTTGGCCCAGTTGCCGGGAATGACCAGGAAAGCGGCCGAAAGTGTCCTTGACTACCTCAAGGCCACCCGTGGGGCAGACTCTGCCCGCACTGAGACCACGACCAAGGAGGAGGGTTTGCTATGATACGGGGGCTTTGGGTTTGGGCGATTACTGCCTTGGGACTCGCCGTCATTGCCCATCTTAACATCGGGATTCACGCGACGTCGGCGGTCAGTGTGATTATCGCGGCATTGGCGTTAGGGTTGCTGAATACGTTCATTCGCCCCATCTTGCGTTTAATTGCGATTCCGATTACCTTTTTGACGTTGGGGCTTTTTGGTTGGATGATTAATGGGCTCATGCTGTGGCTGGTGTCATGGCTGGTTCCTGGGTTTCATGTGGCGGGGCTTTTGGCGGCCGTCCTGGGTTCGGTGATCTTAGCGATTATTTCGGGGGTGATGCATTGGATGGTCAGACGATGATTCGCTTGGTTGCCCTCGATTTGGACGGGACCAGTCTTCGTCACGGGGGGGGTGATTAGCCAGGGCTGGAGGAGGCGGTGGCGCGGGCGCAATCGGAGGGAATTCGGGTGATTTTGGCCACTGGGCGCATGGCTCAGTCCGCTGACGTCTTTAGGCGGGCTTTGGGCATATTACCGGGTCCGATGATTAGCTATAACGGGGCAGAAGTCGTCTCGATGCCGGAAAACGCGGTGTGGGTGCGCCATCCGGTGGACGAAAAGGCGGCGCGGGCGTTGGTGACTTTGGCCCTTTCGCAGAACATTTTGGTGCAAGTCTACGTCGCTGACGAACTCTGGGTGTCGCGGGATGCGGAACGCGTCCGCGACTACGTGAAAAATAATCACGTGCCGGTGTCGGTTCGAGATCAAGAGGCGCTTTTAGACTGGCCCGAACCTCCCGTAAAGATCTTGTTGCAAGCGGAACCCGAGGTGGTCGATCGGTTTCGCCCAGTAGCGGAACGCCACATGGCTGGTCATCCGGTGCGATTGTTCAAGTCGCAGTTGGACTATTTGGAGATGGTCGGCGAACAGGTCGGCAAAGGCCGAGCCTTGGCTGAAGTGGCAGATCGACTCCAGCTTTCAGCCAATCAAGTCATGGCCATCGGCGACAACGAAAATGACATGGACATGTTGGCGTGGGCGGGGTTGGGGATAGCGATGGGACAAAGTCACGATGACATCAAAGCAGTGTCGGACTTTGTGACCGCCAGCGTCGATGAAGGCGGAGCCGCAGAGGCCATGGGCCACTTCCTCTGGGGAGTGTCTAGCCCAAGGATCGAGGCGGGAGGCAAAGTGTTGCGCTAATGGCACCAGGCGGTTGGCGTCGGAGGCGTAGAGTGGTCGCTGGCGGGGGGACGGCAGAGCGCGACTGCGATTGTTTCGCCGCTGCCGGTAGCTGGTTGGTAGGAAGGGGCCCTTGCTGTCGTCTTTTCTCTTTGTGGTGAAAAGGTCTAAATGGTCTTCAGATAGCCGGCAAGGTTGAGAAAAACGGAGAAAAACGGAGAACAACAGAGAAGGCAGGGAGGAGAGCGACATGCCGGTGCCGGAGGCAATTTCGATTGCGCTCGAGGTTGGTGCCGAGGACGCCAGGGTTCTCACCGTGGCCTTTGCAGCCGACGAGGACCACGCGGAGGCCCAGGCCGAGGGTTGGCAGCTACGAATCTCGGCGAAGGATGAGACGGCCGGAATCCGGGCGTTTCAAGTGCAGGTGACCCACGAAGGTTCTCATCCCCAGGATCTAGGCATCGTGGTCCGATGGGAATTGGGTTGCCGTCGACCGCCGGAGTGGATGATTCCAGGGATGTTTTATGGCGAAAACCGGACTCAGGAGAGCGCACGTTTATATCCACGCTTTGTTGCGGATCCAGAGGCAGCCCGGGATGATTGGAGTTCGAGCTACTGGGCCTTTCGTAGTGACCGGACGCCCCTTCCGGCCGTGATGGCTCGGACGTCCGACCCTAGCCGCCAGGTGGGTTTGGCGACTCGGGCAGCGGTCCAAGGGGACTTGTCGGGAGTGGGGTTTGGGTTTGATCGCAAGGTGGGTCAAGCCTGGATCGGTCTCAATTTTCCCTATATCGAAGAGCCGATGGCGTATACCACCAACGTGCGCGCACCCTGCCGCGAGCGCTCCCAGTTTCATTTGGAGCCAGAAGAGACCGTGACCGTACAATTTTGGAGTTTCATCGGCGAGTCGGATCCCCATAGTTACGACCCGTTTATCCGCTTCTTGTATCAACGCTTTCGTGCTGAGGCTCCACTCAATCCTTGGATGGGAGTCGAAAAGGCGGCGGAACTCGGTGCCTACGGACTGTTTCGCTGGCATTACGATGCTGATGACCGAGCGCTTTACGAAACCATGGCTTTTGATCGGGAAGGGTATGATGGGGATCGCCGCCATATGCACGTTGGCTGGGTAAGCGGGGTGCCACACGCCTATGCCCTTTTGGCGCACGGATATCGGGTGGGCAAAAAGGAGTATGTGAACGCGGCCCGAGCGGTGATCGATCACATTGTCGAGGCCACGGCCCCCGCTGGTATTTTATGGGGCGAATGGAGGAAAGAGACCGGGTTTGGGCCGGGGTGGACCAACCAGCCCGGAGCTATTCATACGCGCACCATTGGGGTAAATAACTGCTAAAACAAATCACATGATATCTATGTACATCGCATCATAAGGTGTATAATATGGGTATGCTAGTGAATATTGGCGAGGCTGCGAAAGCACTGGGTGTCCATCCGGAAACGCTCCGGAGATGGGAAAAAGAGGGGAAAATCCCGGCTCCTTTAAGAACCCCTGGAGGTACGCGGCGTTATGATGTCGATCAGCTATGTCAAGT
>JAMCVM010000111.1 GCA_023475835.1 Bacillota bacterium
ACCAGGGCAATCTCCACGGGAGCCGTTGAGAGCGACAATGCGGTCTTGGGGCGACAGCCAGTCTACCGCAGGCCCGTCACTATAACTGGTGGTGACGTCGATATAGGCATGTTCCGTCCACTTGAGATCGACTCCGAGCCAGGGAATCGGGGTGTCCGAGGCGCTGTCTTTAGCGTCATCGTCGGCGAGCGTTTTCCACTGCCGTCGAATTTCGATGCCCGCCGAAGCCAAGGCTTGGTCTAAGGGCAGATCGTCGACCGATTCGATATATCGGGCAAAGAATTCCTCAAACGAGCTTTGGCAAACTTCTTCGACAGTTTCTTGATAGACAGCCTCGGGGAAGCCGATGGATTCGCGCCCATAGCGCTGATATAAAAGCCGCAGGACATCGTCTAAACTCTTTTGACCTTGGCTGCGGCGACGAATCTCCAGGTCTAACAACAGGCCGACCAATTCACCCTTCAGGTAGTAAGAGATCTGACGATTGGGCGAATCGGGACCGGGACGATAGAATTTGGTCCAGGTTTCAAAACTGGATTGGGACAGACTTTGCACAAAGCGACCGGGACGTTTTTCGTAGGCTTCGATCCGTTCTTTCAATCGATCCAGATAGTCCTTGAGGGTGTAGAGGCCCGAGCGCAGGAGCAAAATACCGGCATAATAGTCGGTGATGCCTTCCATCGCCCAAAGCAAATGGGTGTGCACTTCCCGATCATAGTCGAAAGGCCCGAGCATTTCGGGATGAATCCGTTTCACGTTCCACAAGTGGAAGAACTCGTGAGCAATGAGACTCAGCACCCGGCGATAGCTTTTTTCGGGCCGAAAACTAAAGCGCTCCATGCCGCAAGTCGTCGAGTTCAAATGTTCAAGGCCGCCGGTTCCATGGTCTGAGAGATGAAAAATGAAAGTATAGTGCTCATAGGGAAGCTCGCCAAACATTTCCCGAGCCGTTTGGACGATGCGTTGCACGTCTTTAACTAACCGATCGGGATCTTCGTTGCCCTGGCCCCAAAGAGCGATGGTGTGGGTCTTCCCGTCGACGTCGAAATGATAGCTCGGATGGCGACCAATTTCTACCGGCGAGTCAATGAGCACATCGTAGTTGGCCGCCTGATAGCGATAGGGAGCATCGGGCAGACGACTCAGCCCGGTAGCGACCTGCCAGCCGGGGGGGACGTCAATATCGATGCCGAGGCCAACCTGTTGGTAGTCATCAACTAAGAGAAAGAGGTGAGCACCATTCCAGTACGCATGGGTTTGATCAAGGTGGCTTTGGCGGACTCCTTCTTGATAGGCGTAAACTTGGTAGCGGATCGTCACCGTACCTGGGACACTCGTTTCAAAATCCCACCGATTTTTGGCGGTTTGAGTGACCAAAAGCGGGCGACGTTCAAACTCCCCCTCCAAGCCGAATAAGTTTCCCGAGAAGTCGGCCACTTGGTAGGATCCTGGAGTCCATACCGGAAGGCGGAGACGATGTTTGCCGACCGGTAGATTCTGAATGGTCAGCACGACGTGGTAGATGTGCCGGCCTGGATTGGGAAATGCCACCCGATACGCTATGTTAAGTTGATCCATAATATCCTCCTTGGTCCGACGGTTTCTAGCTGTGAGGCTTCCCACCTCCGAACCTTGGGTTCATCTGACATGGCAATTGCGCTAGCAAAGGCGTAAGATGAAAGTGAAAAGAGGTGAGACGATGAACCGCACTTGGGTTATCGTAGCTACGGTGATCAACCTTATTGTACCCGGAGTGGGGACGTTGTTGATCGGCAAATTGCGGGCTGGCGTTCTGCAACTCGGGATCGTAGCGGCTCTATGGATCCTCACATTGATAAGCTTCGGGTTGCTTCACCCAATCTTGTTGCCCATTGCTCTAGCCAACCGGGCTTGGGCGCTCGCCAGCGGTCTTTTGTCGCTGGCAACCGGCAAACGCGCCAATCGTGAAAGCCTAATTTAACACTGCGCCGATTCGGCGGGCGGCCTCTGCCATGCGCTCTTCGGACTCGGTCAAAGCAATGCGCAGGTAGCCTTGACCATGATTTCCAAAGGCTGTTCCGGGCGCAGTGACAATGTGGGCTTTAGAGAGCAGGAGTTGGGCCCAAGCGCCGGCAGACCGGGTGTGGGGCAGAGGGCACCAAAGAAAGATGGATCCTTGGGATGGGGGTACGGCGAGACCGACCTCGGAGGCCGCTTGAATGAAGGCGTCTCGTCGCTTTTGATAGGTGTCGCGGGTGGCGTCGATATAGCGTTGGTCGAGCCCCAGCGCGGTAATAGCGGCCATTTGAATCGCACCAAATTGACTGCAATGCAAATGTTCTTGGAGACGTTCCAGCCAACCGATGATTTCCTGATTGCCCACCGCAAATCCAATCCGCCATCCCGCCATGTTATATGACTTCGAGGTGGTGGTAAACTCAATGCCTGCCAGCTTGCCCTCTGGGGTGGATAGTAGACTCGGGGCTTGGAGTCCGTCGTAGACGATATCGCCATAAGCCAGGTCATGGACGAGCACCGTCTGACTTTTGACCGCCCGCCAGGCGGCCTCTGCTAAAAATTCGGAAGTGGCCAAGCGGCCGGTGGGGTTGTTGGGGTAGTTCAAAAAGGCTAAACGGACGTCGGAATCTATAGCGCCTAGGTCCGGCGTGAAATTGTTCTCGGGACGCAGCCGCCAAGGTATGAGCTGGCCGCCAGCGAGAGCGACTCCGGACCAATAATCGGGATACCCGGGGTCGGGCATTAAGACCCGGTCGCCCGCGTTGAGTACTGCCAACGAGATTTCTTGCAGCCCGACCTTGCTGCCGATGCAAATAGCGACTTCACGCTGAGGGTCGACTTCCACCTGATGTCGACGATGGTACCAATCAGCCACCGCTTCTTTGAGAGCGAAGAGCCCACTGAAGGGGATGTAGCGTTGCATTGCTGGGTCTAGCGCGTGCTCGGCCAGGGTTTGCACAATGGGACCAGGGGTGGGCTGATCGGGATTCCCCTGACCCAGATTAATGACATCATGGCCCGCGTCGCGGGCCGCCTGCGCCTCTTGAATCAGGCCGGAAAAGACCTGTTGGGGTAAACGTGAAATACGGTCCGACGGTCGCAAAGCCACCTGGGTGCCTCCTTGAGCACGTGTCCAATGTGCGCCAGGAAGATGCCCGGGCGAAGACGGCTATGCAGTGACACACGCTCTTTGACTATCTAATCAAAGAGCGTGGCTAGTGTCAACGCGTCGCAGAGGACATGCGAATGGACCTAAATAGCGTCCAAATCGAGATAGGTGCCAGAGACCGACTGAATCTCGGCCACCTGCCGCAGTTGGTCGAAGATGCGATGCACGGCTTCGTCCCCGTCCGCCTCGGCCAAGCCGTCTGGGCTTTGCCATTCGTAAATGCCTACGTATTCGATCGGGGTCCCGGAGATCTTGACCACCAAAGGCAATTGGTCGGTCGCGAATCCTCGTCGGTGAAGCGTGGGCCAAATCTTGCCGATGAGAACTTCAGTGGCTTGCTCTTGACAGGGATGCGGTCGCACATGAACCATCAGTGGATGCATCGCGCTCCCTCCTTTGCCTCAGACCGATTTATCTATAGCTTATTCACCGGTGAGGCGATTGATACTTCTTGTCAGTCGAGACCGTGAAGGCGGACGCAAATATGCTAGGATCAAAGAAAAACGAGGAAGAAGATGAGAGCGTGGCGCGCAGTGTGTCCTCTATTGTCGTGCTTGGCAGCCTGATTGTCGATTTTCGAGTGCGTCTGCCTCGATCGCCCGAGAATGGAGAAACCTTGGCGGTTTTAGAGTCGGGAATGTTTGCCGGTGGCAAGGGATTGAATCAGGCGGTCGCAGTGAAACGCTTGGGCGGACGTCCTCATCTCATCGGCCGGATTGGCGATGATCTGTTCGGAAAGTTTCTTCTCGATGGGTTGCGCAAAGAAAAGATTGCGGTCGAAGGCGTGAGCACGGACCCGGTAGAACCGACGGGAACCGCGATTCCGATTAGCGAAGGCGAACGCCAATATATTCTTCACGTGCCCGGAGCCAATCAGGGGTTGGTGCCCTCGGAGGTGAGCGCGCGTCTTTCTGCCAAGACGGGGATCGGTTATATGATGTTGCAAGGAGAAGTGAATCGCGAAGCCAATTTAGTGGCCGCCCTGTTTGCCAAAGAGCGGGGCATTAGCGTGATTCTCGATCCCGCGCCGACTCACGCTATGAGTGATGATCTCTTACTCTTGGCCGACTATCTGACGCCCAACCAGATCGAGTTGGCCCAGTTGACGAGAAGTCCGATTGCGGAAGACGTAGAAGAAGCGATTGCTCAGGCAGATTTACTCTTTGCCCGTGAGGCCCACCTGACCGCCGTCATCGCGACCTTGGGACCGTGGGGGGCTTATGTCGCGAGCCGCCAGGGGCACTTTAGACTGGAGGCTT
This sequence comes from Bacillota bacterium, assembly GCA_023475835.1. GTDB lineage: Bacteria > Bacillota > Sulfobacillia > Sulfobacillales > Sulfobacillaceae > JAMCVM01. The sequence goes on from JAMCVM010000111.1 coordinate 4,426, forward strand.
CCCAGGTTACCGCGGAAGATCCGACCGCCGCCGGTGACGTGTTTAACGGAGCCTTTGCCCTCACCTTGGCTCAGGGGGGCAGCATCCGCGAGGCGGCCGAGCGTGGAATTGAGGCAGGGACTTACGCCTGTCAGATTAAAGGCGCGTTGCCAAGCATCCCCACCGCCCAAGACCTGGGATGGTAACGGCTCAAATCGGGGGCGGGAGCGAGTGAGCACGTCGAAGGCCCTCCCGGGGTAATGTGCTCGTGTCCCTCCGATCACTTTCCCGAGCAGGACGATAGAGGCGAACTCGAGTTGCAGGAGATGCCTTCGCTAATTCTGATCGGACCGATGCAGTTCTTTTCGTCGGAATTGCCCCGCTGCCTACGAACGGTTTGGATGAAGCACGGAGCCCGCACACCTTAAGACGGGCTCTTGGTTGTGGAGTCGAGGCAAACGTTACTGGCCGCCCAAGAGTTGAGAGAGTGGTCGGGCAAAAAACATGCCGGTTTGGGTTCCAAAAAAGATGGTGTTGCCATCGACAAAAGGGACTCCAGGCATAAATCGTCCGCCGGGAAAGTGAACAGAGTGTAAGACGTGGCCACTGGTCGGATTCAGCACGAATACGGTTCCGCCGGCATCCCCGACTAAGAGACGGTGGTCTACCAAGACCGGAGCCTGAGCCACCCCTTTGCCGTTTAATGAGTTCGACCAAAGGACCTGGCCTGTGTTCGCACGAACGGCGTAGACGGCATCCGAGACCGACGTGCCGGTATAGATGATGCCGTTTTCCAGAAGCGGCACGCCTGATTCGTAAAGAGGACCGCTGAACGGTCGTATCCCTTCTCCTACGGTGCGGCTCCAGACCATCTTACCGGTCTGGTCGTTAAAGGCGAGCAGGACCGAGGTGGAATTGCCGTTGTCGTCATAGACCGCCTGGATGTAGACTTCTTTAAGGTTGGCGACGGGCGAATCATCATCGAGCCCGCCGACCGCTCGAGTGGGGGTAGACCAGGCGACTTTCATCGTCTTGAGATTGACTGCGTACATGCTATAGGGAAACGCGCCTCCAAAGTACATGGTGTGGTCCACCACGGTTGGCGACGACATGCTGACATAACTCGGAATAGCCAGCGACTGCTGGACCTGACCTGTTTTGGGTGAAAGATCTAAGACCTGATCTGCGCCATTGGCGACATAAAGGCCCTGATCGTAGAGAACGAAGGTGGGCATATCCTCGCCGGCGGTGTGGTAGACCCACTCGGTGACTCCGGTCGTGGCGTTTAACGCCACCACTTGATTGACCCCCGTGCCCCGGATGTCAGGGTGAGAGACGACCGGGACCGATGGGAACCTATTGTTGCCTAAGCCAAAGTACACCGTGCCATCCTGATAGATGGGGCTGTTCATCATTTGATTGGCAAATGGATGAAACCATAAAGTGTGGCCATTGGTCGGATTGATGGCAATCGCCCCGTAAGGCATATTGATGGTGTCACCGTAGAGAACGCCATGAATGATGGCTGGGTCCATGATGGAGGCTCCGGATATCGTCCAGTTGGCGGTAAATCCGTGGTTGGCTGCAGTATCGACGATTTGAATATGGTTGCTGTTCATCCCAAATTCGGACAACGAATTGAGCCCGATGGGTGTGGTGGCCGCGAACGCAGCGGTCCACGGTCCTGCCGTAAAACTGATCAGAGCCAACGCGATGCCCAAACTAATCGCGGGTATGAGGCGATTTCTTACCCCTAGCGCACGCAGTGTCTTTGGCATGGTACACTCCCCGAAGGAACGATTTACATTCAGACTTACACAAGGGCAACTGATTTTCCTGCCGGTTTCAGTCAGATTGTGAAATCTTTGTGGGGTTCATCAAGCGAACGAAGGTGCTCTGCTTGTCAATGTTCAGCCGATGGCCCACACTTAGAGGCAGCTCTCGCGTGAAGGATCGCTCGAACGGAGTAAAGGGAGATAGTTTTTCCTATGCTGATAGTCCTTTCGAGCCCGCAAAAAGACAGATTTAGGTTGTGCAATGAATGGTGATTACAAGACAAGGAGAGAGAAATCGATGAAGCATTTGGTCGTAGGAGCCTCAGGGCAAGTGGGGAGCCACCTGTTGCGAGCGCTCGAAGAATCTACCCACAGCGTGGTGGGGACCTATCATACTCGAAGCCGTGGGAACTTAATTCCGCTTAATCTTGAAGACCCGGCAAATATTCGCGCCTTGCTCGCTGAGGTTCAGCCAAACGTGGTCTGGATGCCGGCGGCACTTCCAGATGTTGACCGTTGCCAACGCGAACCAGAACTTAGCCATCGAGTCAACGTGGAGGCGGTGCAGGCGCTGGCGAGCGAAGCTACGGCCTTCGGCGCACGCTTCATTTTTTACTCGACCGACTATGTTTTTGATGGCAGCCAAGGACCGTACCTGGAAGATGATGCGCCAAATCCCCTGCAAGTGTATGGAGCCCACAAACTGGAAGCCGAACGTTGGCTTATCGCCAACATTCCCGAAGTGCTGGTCATCCGGACGGCCTGGGTTTATAGCCAAGAAGACAATCCGAGAAACTTCACCTTTCGCATAAAGCAACAATTGGCCTCGGGGCAACGCTTAAAAGCTGCTACGGATCAGGTATCGACGCCAACTTCTGCTGAAGACTTAGCCCTGCGTTCGCTCAAGGCCGAGCAAGAACGACTGAGCGGTATCTTGCATTTAGTCGGGCCGACCCGGCTCAGCCGCTATGAATGGACCGTCAGCTTAGCCCAGGAATTTGGCTATTCGACAGATATCGTCGACCCCATCTTAACCAAGGAGGTGGGCCTCGCAGCCCTTCGACCATTGAATGGAGGGCTCGTGACCCGGTGGAATGGGTAATCCCATCCCCACCCTAATGACCCTGACCCATATCGTCGTGGGGGTTGAGAACTCAACGCTATCCTTCTTCGTGGGCGGCTCGCAATATCTCGACGTACAACGGATCGCTCGCTCGAAAAGGTTCTCTGGCAAGAGCGTCCAACAGCGGTGGAAGACTCTGGACCAATCCGCGCCTGTTTGCTAATCGCAAGAGCCCCAAAGTCCCCGAGTCATGCGAGGAGGCCCTTCGATGATCCCCGTGAGTTGCAGTGCCCATGAGCTGAAGACGCTACGATAGGGGCATTTGCATCACTCACACCCCCGAGTTCCAATGAATATGGCGGCGGTTAAACGGACCGCTCGGCGAGGATCGCTCCCTCGTCGCGGCGTTGCCAGGCTCTACTGAGACCACGGTTGGGACGTATTGGAAGGTGCAGCAAGACAGCAGCATCGACGCGTTAAAACCGTATGCGGTTCCGAGCGTTAAAGAAGCGCAACATCGGATCAAAAGACTGACCGGGCTCGATTGTGGTATGACCATTTCTTCCAGAGGATAGGTCACGGCTCCCGTCAAGTTTGGTTCTACCTGCAGCGATTGCGACTCGAGCACGGCAAAGTGGGCCAGGTTCCCGCGAAAGTGAGGCCAGAGGTCCAGGAACCGTTGCTTGCTGAGGCATGGAACCCGATCTTGGCGGAAGCCCAAAGAGGCAAGCGCCACGCTGGAAAGTCGAGCGGAGCGTCTAGTCCTGTCAATCTTTTGTCTATCGGACGGACTCGTTGGTCGCGCACACCAAAAACCAGAAATCCGCCCGAAGAATTGGCAAAGCTTGCACATGTCTTAGCCAAGCGCTCTTTTCCGGCCCGGTCCCGTCTGTCAGGCAACAGCTTCTTGAAGCCCAGCCAAACCGATTCATATCTAGATGACTTAGGCAGGGCGTGCAATGTATCAAGATTCCAGTCGGACACTTCGCGGGGATCCATCCTGCATCATCCTCTTAGAGTAGCTTTTCACGACCTGCATAAGCGAAAGCACTCGATAAACGCTGGGAATCCTTGCCGCAATCCACATTGGATGGGGCGATGCGCTCGCACAAAATTAAGCACATCCTAAATGCAGATACGCCCCGGAGAGTCGAGGATTGAGGACCAAAAGTAAACCATCGATTGCGAAGCAGCCGGCAAAGTACTGCATCCTACTTGGGCGCTTGGCCCAACGTCCGCAACATGGCGACGACGGCCTCTTTAAGCGGTGGCAGGTCATGGCCTACGACTTCCCATACAATCTCCAAGTCGAGACCGAGATAGTGGTGAGCCAGGCGGTCTCTCATCCGAGCAATCGAAGACCATGGAATGTGCGGATACTCGGCCAACAAATCCGCCGGTAGTTCCTTCACCGAGGCCCCAATGACTTCGAGATTGTGCACAATGCCATCCTGTAGTAGCGGGGACTCAAAAAATTCGCGGGACCCTTCCTGAGCGTACGAGGCGATTCGATCAATACTCTGGAGAATCTGCTCCAGATACGCCTGGGATCGCACGATCACAACGGAATGCACTCCCGCTGAATTTCTTGGTAAATCACCGGGGCGAGTCCCCGTTCAGACACCACGTCCACCGGACAACCAAGCAACGCCTCCACAGCAGCCTCGAAACTGAGGAGATCCAGCAGACTGCGTCCCGGGCGCACGTGGACGACGAAGTCGACATCGCTACCCGGGGACGCGGTGCCGCGTGCCTGCGACCCAAACACCCGGATATCCGTCACCCCGAACCGGTTCGCCAAGTCCAGTATCTCGGTGCGCCGGTCAGAAATCTCTCGTGGAAGCAAACTCGGTTCACCCCCTATGGATCTTAGTATACACACCCAGGAGGCGCGTGAAGTCAAATGATGCGGGAAATTGTCTACTGCGCTTACGGCTCGGAAAGTGTGCCAGGTCCCGTAAATAAACGCCTTCGCTAGCCTAATCATCGGGTTGACCACCAGTATTCGCCATATAGCTTGCTAATGACCCACCTCTGGGGCCGTTGGATTACTACTTAATATGCGATGGTCCGCGTGATGCGCTTTTGCTCCCGCCGCATAGATCGCCCCCCATCACTCAACCGTACCCCATGTGGATCCATGCACCGTTTTCTGCTTGAACGACTCGACGACTTCCAAAAAAGCGTATTGTGGATGACCATGGCCGTTTTCGTTCAAATTCACCCCCACCACCACCGGATCTTGGTCGGTCCCGCACCCGCGTTTGCCCGGTCGATCCTTGGACTACGCCCAGGATTATGACTCGCGCCCCCAAAACAGGTATCGTCAAGTTCCACCAACCTGGCTAACGGATACTGGGCATTGCGGTCGGTCATGGCCCACTGGATTTATGATGTATTAATCAGGCGGCATCGTATTGCCACCCGAGTGCCCGGCTGAGTGCTAAGGCCGATTTGCCCTCGGTATCCACGGAAATGAGGAAAATCGCTAAGATCCATATCGGAAACAGCAATTTTGTTCGATGGAAAATCTTTCTGGCCGTGATCGAATCTTGATGTCGGTACGCACTACACGCATAGAAGGCATGGATGCGACCGGATCGACGCACGGTCCAGCACTGGGTCCCATAGCCCGTCGAAGACACAAAACCCTTCGGCCACCGCTACCGAAACAGATAGTCCTGGCAATCTTCCTCGGTCCCAAAGTGGTCTTGCCACGGGATTAACCTCGCCGTATTCCCCGTCCCTAGACACCCAAATTCCGCCCGATTTTACCATCTGTTCGTCCGCTTCGGACCACATCCCTGACTGCATCGGGCATGTATGTCTGGCGTTGACTCATATTCGGGTGCGGGAAGCGAAAGGCTTCGCCATGGCCTTCGGTGGAGAACATGACGCTTTTTAGTCCGCTGATGCTTGTTTCGCCGGGAATTGATCCTAGAAATTTGGCGATGGCCTCTCTTGATCGGTATATTGGTAATCATCAACAACCTGAAATGCTGTCTCAGAGGTCGGTGAAATGGACATTGCGAGGGGATAGGACGATGGACATCGCTTTGGTCAAGCATCCCGGTTATCTCCACGTTCAGCCTTTTGAGGAAGTGGTTGAATCCGTCAAATGGGGTCTGGAACAACTGGAACAACTGGAACAACTGGGAATGCTAGGGCCTACTTTGGAAAATCAGATTAGACCTCAGGTGCCGACTATTTTATTTGGAGCAAACCTGTTAAGTTCAGAGCAGATTCGAGCGCTACTAGATTCCGTGATCCCCTATAATCTCGAACAGTTAGATCCAAGCTCTCCTTGGTTTCCTAGTGAACGATTCCATGCTTTATCAAAACGTTCGATGCTATGGGATTATAGTTTGAGCAATCTATCGGTATGGAAAGCATCGGGACTGAGAAAAGTCGTGCACCTTCCTAATCGGTTGCGCTCCGGTTCTAACCCGAGTGGAGCGTTGCTCCCCCGATATCGAAGTCCTATTTTATGGATCAATAGACCGGAGAAAAATTCCGCAGGTGCCGTAGAATACGCCTCCGATGAGCACTTCGTGGCGACGTGTCGACGGCTAGTCAAGGCCGAGGACGAACTTGCAAAGATGAGCAAGAACGGGTTTGAGTGGTTTAGAAGGCGAAATATTACAAAGATTCGGAAGCAAGCAATAGCTGAGAGCTATCCAGTAGTGCCGTGAGTTTGGTTGGTGGCGACTTAACGACGCGATATCTACGATTGGGTCATTAAGAGTGTTGATGTGATTTGAGCCTTGGAGTCACGTGGCCCATCTTAATCGGGTGATGGTGCGCAGGAGGCGATGAGCAGATTGTGACGCTCGATTGGACAGGAGGATTGCGGTGAAGGAACCTGGGGGTTTGTCGCTAGCCATGATAGTCAAAAACGAGGAAATGTTTTTGGCTGATTGTCTACGGTCGGTGCAAGACGTGGTCGACGAGATGGTGATCGTCGACACGGGATCCACCGACGCTACGATTGAGATCGCTCGCAGCTTTGGCGCTCGAGTGATTGAGATTGAGTGGCCTCACGACTTTTCCAAAGCCAGGAACATCGGGTTAGACGCGGTGTCGATGCCGTGGGTATTAGTGATGGATGCAGACGAGGAATTGGTTGCAGACGATGCCGACAAGCTTCGACAAGCGGTTTTTCACCCGACTGCGGACGCTTATAACATTCGGATCGTTTCGGTGATGGAAAGGGCAGAAGATATCAGTGAAAGCTACGTGACGCGGGTGATGCGGGCCCATCCCGCTTTACGGTTTCGAGGCGCCATCCACGAGCAACTTTTCAATGCGATTGTGGATGCGGGGATGTCACTTGGCCAACTCGATGTGCGCCTCACTCACAAGGGATATCTCGGCTCAGTCATGCAACAACGCAACAAACAGGAGAGAAATCGAATCTTGTTAGAGGAGGAAGTCACTAAACACCCTGACGACTTCTATATGTTATGGCAATTGGCGCAGACTTATTTTGGCACGGCCCGGTATGACGATGCAATTAAAATTTCTCAGCGGGCATTGAAGCTTTCATCTCCGAATAGTCCGTTGTGGGTGCTGGCAATGACCACGTATGCGCGATCGCTGCTGCAGGCAGGCCAACCAAAAAAGGCTCGGAGAGTACTCCAGGAAGGGCAATTGGCTCATCCTAAATACACGGATTTTTGGTACTTAGAAGGCGTCGTCTTATTTCAAATGAAAGCCTGGGGCCAGGCCGAGGCTTCTTTTCGTCGGTGTCTCGACATTGGGGAAGCCCAGGGCTATTTGGCTACAGACACCGGTATCGGAGGATTCAAGTCGCTCTACCGCATTGCCCAATGCGAAATCATGCAGGGTGAGGGCAAAAATGCCCTGGCCTATCTCTTGATTACGATTAAACAACAGCCGCAATATCGCTCGGCTTGGCGCGCCATCTTTGAAATTTTAATCGGCAGCACCATGGGGGAGGTGTTGAACACGATTGAACTTAGTGTCGGGCTGGATCAGATCATCAATACTCTTTCAACGTGGCCGCAACTGGACGACAACGAACAGCATCTGTTGGAATGTGCCAAGGAGAAGGTCCAAGAGCAAAATCTCGCCGGCGTTTAACCGGCGAGATTGATGGAGAGCTGAGAAGCCCCTCTTGTTTCAGGTGCGGGTTCAGGAACGCTAGCATTGGGTCGTTCCGTGCTAAGAAATTTTCGGAGCCCATCGATGAGATTTTGCAGTACGGCGATGCATCCATCTAACTCGGTTGATTCGCGCCGAACTTGTGCAGAAACAGCTTGTTTCCAACAATACAGGTACAAGTCGCGGAGAGTTTGGGCTTCGTCCGTCGCCACCTGCAGGATATCGGTCAGGCCAATCATGATCTCCTGTAAGTGTCTACCGTGCTCCCCCATCGTCGTCCAATCATTGGTCTGAATGGCTTGCTGGCAGTCTTGGGCCGCTTTCAACCCGCCTTCATATAACAGTAAAACTAAGCGATCCGTGGACGCGGTTTGAATTTGGTTGGTTCGATACTGGAACAAAGCGACTTCATCTTCCATGGATTACCCTCCGCTACTGCTGGTGTTGTTGTCGGCGTTGAATAGGGCGGTGAGCATCGTATTTTCTTGCGCGTACTTCGCCACTTGGTTGACCCAGTCTCCATATTGCGTGATAGCCTGGTTCTCTTCTGATTGCATCTGGCTCTTCAGCGAACTAACCTGGTTGCTCACTTGGTTTTCTTGATTGGTGGTATAGGTCATGGCTTGGGAGGTAATGCTGTTCGACCCTTGGTAGAAGGCGGGCAAAAGATCTGAGGTGGAACTTCCAGCCAACGATTGATACAGGGACTGAAACAAAGAGGCCACTTGAGTCGGCGCAGACGACAAGGCGTTGGCCAACGTGGTCTGGTTCAAAGATAAAGAGCCATCACTATTAAATGTGATGCCGATGGAACTCAGGTTTTGATATGTGGTGTTGCCGGTATCCTGCATGGCGGCCATCGCCTGCGAGACTTCGTTCAAAACGTTTTGCGGCTGACCGGAGATAATGACCTGTTTTGAATTGCTTTGATACGAATACGAGGCACCGGTGGCTGAGGCCGAAGCTGTCACCGACCCGGGGTCCGCGAGATTGGAAGTGTCACTGACCCACTGATTCCAATCCGTAATGAATTGTTGCACTGACGAGGTCATGCCTTGAATATTGGGAGAAATGTTCACCGTCGTGGTGCCAGGCGAAGCCACATTTAAGGTTAAGCCCGGAATCACATTGTTAAAGGTATCCGTACTCGAGGTAATGGCTTGGGAGGCATTGAACGACGAACCGAAGCTAAGTTCGGCTGAACTCGCCGCTTGTACGATATTGCTGGCAGATCCGCCGGATGCGCCCGTGATCCCGAGATAGTAGAGGGGGCCATTGGTCTGCGTCGTGGAGCCCGAAGGGGCCGTATCCGTGTAAGAGATGGCTTGTCCGGTGCTGTTGGCACTAATGGAAAGCACCCAGTCGCCGCTCGCTAACTGTTCCACGGACGCGGTGACGCCAATGTTGGGCGTGGAATTGATGCTCTGGGCCAACCCATTGAGCGTAGTGCCCGTAGAGGGAATGCTGACCGAGACGGCACTGGAATTGCCAACTTGAATGGTGAATGAGCCCCCGAGGTCGGCACCACCCGTGGTCAAGGTTTGGGTCGGACTGGTTACGGCCATATTGGCAGAAGAGCCGAGATCTACCTCGCCAGCTGCCAAGCTTCCCACGGTAATTTGGTAGGAGCCCGCTTGGGCACTGTTGTCTACTGCGGTCGCCACTGAACTGCTACTCGAAGTGGCCGAGAGCTGTTGAAAGGTGCTGGCTAACCCCAGCGTGCTTAGATCGCCCGACACCGTCCGGGCATCAGATTGCAAAGTACTCCAGGCACTGATTTGGTTGGAGTCAGCGGTCTGTTGACTTTCCAACTGCGACAGTTGATTATTGTCAGCCTCGGTGATTACGCTGGTAAACGATGCGGGAGTAAAGTCTGACAAAATTTGACCCACGGGGCCCGTATAAATCGACGACCAGTTAATGGACACGGAACGGTTCACCTCCCATCCATCAAAGAACCGGACGCCGAGAACTCACGCTCCCAGCGCCCGGTTGGAACCCTACGAGAGCAGCTTCAGGACCAGCGATGGCAACTGCTGAGCAGTAGTCAACGCCTGAATCCCTGTCTGCTCGAGAATTTGTGTCTGAGCAAACTGACTAGTCACCTGCGCCATGTTCGCATCCATGATACTGGCCTGCGAGGATTGCAAATTGGTGCCCTCTGTCTGCAAGTTGGTTAAGGTGTAGTTAATCTGGTCGATTTGTGAACCCACGGCACTCTGGGCATTGGTCAACATGGAAAGGGCCGACCCAGCCTGCGTGATGGCGTACTGTGCACCAGCGGTTGAGCTGAAGTTTAGGCTGTTAAGTCCAAGCGTGGCGCTTGAGAACGTGCCAAAGCTGGTCTGGAGCGCATCTCCGGTGCCTTGAGTCGGACCGGTCTGAAATGTATATTGAGTTCCGCCCTTGACGGTAAAGGCAGTGGTAGCTGTGGCTGCACTACTGGCAAGAGCAGTTTGATTAACATTAATGACAAAGCTGTCCGAACCGGTAGAATTGCTTCCCGAGACGAGTTGGAGAGCGATCGTGCCACTCTGCGAACCCATGTTCGCTATGGTTCCGGAGGCGATTGTCGCTCCGCTGGAGTTTGTAATTGAAACGATGTCGGATCCTGTGGTGGTCGCGTACTGGACAGAAACCGTATACGCTCCAGCGGCCAGCCCGCCACTATCTGCCCCGATATTGATCCCAGTGACGACGCTCGACGAAGCGACTGAACTGACGGTTGGACCTTGGTTAAGGACGAACTGATTGTTATAGTTTAGCGTTGTACCCACATTGTCTAAGGATACTAGCAACTGACTAACTTGATTCTGAATGTCCTGGGTATCCTGAGCGTTGTTGGTGCTGTTCGAGGCTTGGACAGCTAACTGCTGAATTTGTTGAACGATCTGAATATCGGTCTGCATACCACCGTTAGCAGTGTTTAAAAGATTCGAGGCTTCGGTGGCGTTGCTCGTGGCTGAGTTGATGGCACCGAGTTCTCCTGACATCAGGTTGGAAATGGCTAAACCGGAAGGATTGTTCGAAGGAGAGTTGATTTGATATCCTGTTGACATCTCCTGCTGCAAGCTGTTCAAGGTATTCTGGGTGTTGCTGAGGGAATTTTCCGCAAACAAAGCGGAAACGTTGGTGTTGATATACATCGCTTTATCCTCCTTGATTTTTAGAGCCCAACATCCTGTCGGGCTTTAGTGGTTCTATAAGTGATTGTAGACCTCGGAGTATGATAGAGCCAAAAAATAAGAAGGTATTTGTGAGAGAAAAATTTCGAATGGCCCACGATTTGAAATGGCTGAGACGAACTCGCAATGAGAAAACGTGCGAGTTCGTCTTAACTATAGTCCAGATGCAAGCAGGGCTTGGCGCACAATGGGCTCGATGGCATGTTGTTGCATAATGGAGAATCCTCGTTCGCCCACGTCGGTTAGGGTTTTTGAATCATGCACTATGGCTAGGCAAGACTCCACCAGGTGGTCATAGGTCGAAAAAACGATCGCATTTTCGAAATCCGGGTCGACTTCGGTCTTGTCGTCGCGCTCGGAGACGACCGGGATTCGGTTAGCCAAAAGATAACTGATGCGAACAATCTCGAGGATACTGGTGGCATAATAATGGATGTTCAGGGCGATTTTAGCACGGGCGATGGCTTGGTCTCGTGCTCTGCCATAGACTCCGAATATTGCCTCCACCTCTAATCCTTCGTGCCGCAAAGCGTCCAAAATCGCTTGCCGCCTTGGATTGATTGATCCATAGAACACCACGTCGCAACAAGGCGTGGTGCGATCGATTTGGCTCAAAATCGGGGCATAGCCGATGGGAACGTAGACTCCCTGGCTTACTCCGTATCGCTTCCACTCATCCAAGTTTCTTTGACTATATTCCCAGAAAATCTTTCGCTGGGAAAAAGCTGTGAACCGTTCTTGTGAAAACCATGGGGAATCTACGGCGACTTGTTCCAAATTATAAATGATGACCGAATCGGGCAGAGAAACAATTTGTTCGGGAGTGAGCAAGTTGGCACCGAACAAGATGGTGGGCACGCTGGGATGGATTTGATTGACAGGGATTTCCACCTGATAGCCAAGCTGTTTTAACCCCCAGATGATGGTGCTAGCCACGTCGTCGAATGCGCCCACATGAGCATAGCCTTCCGGCTTCAGCCTCGCTACATCAACTCTCAACACCGTATCAACCTCCTTGAGAAGCGTGTCTTTCGATAAAGTGAAAATCCCCTTGCCATAGCTTTCTCGGAAAACTTAGCTTGGCATGGACACTGTTCGCCGAAGTCATGATTTAAAGGAATTAAAGAGCAGAAAAATCTTAGTTTCTGGGGTATTTGTGGCTATTTAGAATCTCAGAACAGTCCCCTAAGAGATCTTAGCCAGGCCATCTTTTGGGTTACCTCGAGCCAGAAGCCGAGAGTTCTTCGGGTAAGGTCAAGGAGGACTTGCGCCCGATCCCAGTTTGGGTCTGTTTGATCCGGCAAATGAAGAGAATTTGGTATACCTCGGACAGGCCACCGTCTAACCAGTTTCTAGTCAATACGTTATTGGCGGAAGAAATTTCGGCGGGCCTAGGAAGGACCACGCCTTGAGCGGATTCTACTTCAAGGGACGCGGCTTGAATCATTCGAAGCGCGGACTGGGGGGTAAAAAATCGCAGATGCGTAGCGTCGAGGATCCCAGAGTCTTCATATCGCCATTCACCCTGTAAAAGCGGCAGGATGACACTCCAGTGAGCGACATTAGGGAGACTGATGATTATTCGGGAGTCCGGCGATACTTCAAGTTTCTGATGGAGACGCCTGAGAAATTCCCAGGGGTTAAGCATATGCTCGAGAACATCGGCCAGGATAATACAATCAAATGAGTTGTCATTTAATTCCTCTAAGATCTCCTCCGCTCGACCGACATAGACCCGGTCCAATAGTTTGGCCGCTTCTCGGGCAGCTCGGGGGTGCATTTCGACGCCAGTGACATGGCAAAGCTGACGCGACTTGATGGCTTCACCGAGTTTCCCCGTTGCACACCCTATATCTAGAATCGAATGGGACTGAGGGGGAATGATAGCGAGCAACTCCTGGCGCACATGGCGAAAATACTGGGCTTGGATGCCGGGTACGCTCGTGGTGATTTCTAAGAGGGCTTTCATACGGTGGCCATAGGTGTCTCTAGAGAAGGCTTTGTCTTTGGCCCTAGCAGTTATTTGGGACAGTTCTTGGTTAGACATTGCGCTCACACGGAGCAATGCTTGGGCCGCATCGTCTGTTGTTTGATAGCCAATGTAGTCTCGCCCCTCCTCGAAGAGTTCTTCCATGCCACTGGCCTTTACATTTTTAGTGACTAAAATGGCGCCGGCGGCCATGGCCTCAAAGACCCGCATGTTAATGTCATCACGAATGGGTGGGTTGAGCACTGCTTTGCTGGAACCATAGATCTCATACATGTGTTCTGGCGTTGCTTGGCCAATGAAGTTTTTCCCAATGTTCTTGACTTTGTTGATGGTCTCCGTTCGGTCGCCGGAAGTAGGACCCTGCCAGTGGCCGACAAAGGACCAGTCAAACTCTTTGGCTGAGGGAACAGCGAGCGTTGGATCGGCCGCTAATGGAAGCCACCATACGTTGAGGATGCCTGCCTCCTTTAAGGCATCTGCTCCCGGTTTCTGAGCGACGAATACCCAATCATAACCGTAAGCGCGTTCAATATCTCGCGCCAAGTTGAGGTGGGTATCGATGACCCACCACGCCCGAGGATAGAGGGTATTGGGGATAAGATAATCGAGCCCGTCATCGATGTGTAGAAAGAGGTCATAGTCTTCTTTGGCTGTAAAAGCTAGTCGATCGGGCAAGATGTGCGTCGTTGCGCACATCTTTGATAAATATTTGAAACAATAGCGCCCCGTGGTGTCTGAACGCGGACGGTCATCGTAGATTAAAGCGATCCGAAAGTGAGAATCGGGCACGAACTCTGCTGTGGGGACCAATAAGGGATGCATTCAATCACACCTCCGAAGCGATTTTAATGAGACACCGTTGTAACCTAGAAGCATTCGCGGTGTTGGCACGTTTTCCTCTAACTGGACCCATGTTTTGTACTCATCGGACGACTTGCGCAGAGCAAAGATAACCTGAGTGACGGGTTGCGTGAGGGCAAATCGGTCTCGAATTATAATTAAGTAAGTATACTGGCCCATGTATTCGGAAATGCGGCCGCCAATCGTGGAGATTGGCAGTGCGATCGAAAGACGCATCGATGCCAAACATTCCATCATGGGTATTTTTCTCAGATCCCTACCATGGCGAGATGAGCTCCCCAAAGGAGATGCCAATAATGCACCGGATTATTTTCATTCGCCACGCCGAAGTGGATCTCGATCCTTCAAAACCTTCGTCGGAATGGCGATTGAAGGAGACGGCTAATGAATCCGTGATTCGCTTGGTTAGCCAAACGGCGTGGGACGGAGTCGTCCGAATATATCACAGCCCAGAGGTCAAGGCGGTCGCTACCGCCGAGATCGTCAGCCAATGGACCGGCATCGAATGCCGGGGCTGCTCAGATTTGCGCGAGGTGGAGATGGGCGTAGGCTTTCTTTCACGAGAAACATTCTTACAAAAGGTGGCGAACTATTTGGCTAGGGTACCAGATGCCGACTGTGAACCGTATGCTCAGGCTGAGGCGCGTATCGTGGGAGCAATGAAAGCTCTGATTCCAAAGTGTGGTTCGCATTCATTGGCCGTCGTTTCTCATGGAAGAATTCTCAGCCTGCTGTTCGGATATCTCTTCGCTCGAGCCGTCACCCTCAACGAATGGCAAGGCATCAGGACACCCGATCTGGCGGTACTTAATTTAGATGACGGACGCATCGAATCGGGGTTTTTTGCAGGCGAGCGCTTAGCCCGTGGGTTGGGCGCCATCGAGTAGGGAGACGGCCGAATAAAGGGGGCTAGAGGAAATCTGGGGTGTCGTCTCAGAAAAGATGGATAGAGCCCGCGGGAACGCGTCACCCTCCGGCAGACCGTCTAAGACCCAGATCAGATGGCTCTTTAGCGTGGATGGGAAATCCCGACAGCACCAAAAAGCCTAAGAGCGCTGCTGTTGTCAAGATGATGATATGGGCACTGGGGCTCAGAACCATCAGACTGACCACCGCGGAGGCGGTGATGCTGCCGATGTAGCGAAAGGTCGAATAAATGCCAGATGCCGTTCCCGCCATGGCGGGGTTCACCGACTCCAAAATCGTCGCCTGCATGGTGACGGTACCAATGCCGGCTCCGATGCCAGCGATGATGAGGCCTGGGAGAAGATAGGCCATCTCAGAAAAATGGCTCAGGCCAAAGTACCAGAGCACGACTAACAGATCAAATGAAAACGCTACACTGATGATACGCCGAGGTCCTAGTAGGCGACCAATGCGTCCTCCAAGATAGGACGTCAGCGACATCGCAAACGAAAAGACGAATAGCAACAGACCCGTGGTGGTCGTCGAGTCACCGTGACGGCTTAGGTAGACAGGCAGGTATAAGAGCGTGCTGTACATGAAGAAGTTCGTGGCCAAGATAGCCAGGTTAGAATTGATCACGGGCGGCCGGCGGAAAATGGCAAAGCGGACGACGGGGTCCTGGGAATGGGTCTCGGCCCAGAAAAATACGGCTAGGAGAACGAGAGCAAGCACAATAAACAGGACCTGAGTCGCAGAAAAATGAGCCGCTTTATGCGGAACGGATAGGGCGAAGAGAGCAAGAAAGCCGGCTAAGCTAAGGGCCCCCCAATAGTCGATGGGACGACGGCCGGAGGGAGCATCGGGGGGCAGGTGCTTGGCGCCTATAATCAGAGCGAGGGCCACGATCGGCGCATTGATCCAAAACATATACGTCCAGCCCCCTAGGTGAATCAGGGCGGCTCCGACCAAAGGGCCCAAGGCCGCTCCCATGCCTTGCACGAGACCCACCGTTCCCAAAGCGTGGCGAAGGCTTTCGCCACGGAACAGTTGGCGCAAGAGCGCCATAGCGCTAGGTACCACCAAGGCCCCACCCAACGCTTGACCCGACCGAAACAGAATCAGGGCGAGCAAGTTCGGCAGGGACGCAGCCGCCACCGAGCAGAAAAGAAAAATGAACAGGCCCAACAGCAACAGACGACGTCTGCCAAAGAGATCGCCGAGCTTGCCGGATATAGGCTGTAGCGCGGCCATGACCACCAAATAGGCGGTAATGACCCATACCACGGAGGGCTCAGGCACCCGAAGGGCCTGGGCTACGGGTTCCAGGCCCACCGCGATCATGGTCGAATTCAAAGGAATTAACACGACTGCCAAGATAATTGCCAGGACTGCCCAGCGAGAGGGCTCTTCGTGTCTAGCCATCGGCTACAGCAATGCCAGTGGTCCCATTAACCGCAACGCGCTCTCCATCGTGAAAAACATGGGTGGCTTCCCGGGTGCCCACGATGCAAGGGATTTGATATTCCCGAGCGACCGTGGCTGCGTGTGACAAGATGCCGCCTGTTTCCGTGACCACGGCTCCGGCGATCGCGAAAAGGCCGGTCCAAGAGGGTGCGGTATTACGGCAGACTAAAATATCGCCGGGTTGGACCTTGAAAAATTCCTCGGGTCCGCGCACGATCCGAACCAATCCGACCGAGCTTCCGGGAGAGGCGGCAAAGCCCCGAACCTCTCGGGTGGCGCCCTCTAGGCTGGGCGAACCAGCACCAAACACACGCGTGGACACAAAATCGGGCCGGTCCGCCGAGGCATCGCTGTCTCGACCCAGGTGCGGGGTAGGGGTCTCGGCAAACTGGAGGTCGAGAGTGCGCCTCCGGGTCTCGAGGACCTCGTCGAGATGCGGTAAAACGTCACCGCGAAGCGTTGATAGCAATTCATCCAAATAGAAAAAGAAGACGAGATCGCGCTCGCCAATCAGATCGTGTGCCACCAGCCAATCGCCAATCCGCAAACAGAATTGACGGCTTCTCGCCGGCAGCATGGCGTCAATGTAAAAGTGATGGTCCTCATCAATTGACCAGACTTCCAAAGCTTTTTCGTGAGATTGGGCTAAAGCGTTGCGCAAGCTGGGATCATTCACCCGGGCGAGCATTGCTTCGACCCGTTGCTCTCGAGTGGTTACGACCTGTTGCCAATGACGATCAAAATCAAAATCTTGATGGACATATCCTTTAAGCACGGTCAGGCAGTATTCGGGATTTTCTCGCCACGTTTCGTATAAAAATTCGTGGACATAGACTGTGCGCCAGCCGTAGATCGCGAGATATTCTGCCAGGGCTTGGCGAAATGGCGCGGTGGCAGGATCTTGGACTAGAGCGGGATACACCCGGTCCTCGTCAAAGGCGCGAAGGACCGCAGGGGAACGTTTTGCTATCGCCGCAAGATTCCACAAAGCCCGATCCTGTTCCAGCGACTTATTCATCACTCCGGTGAGCAGTTCATAGGCTTCGAGGGGATTTCGGTCCGGAAAGGCTGTCCGGTAGGTCTGTTCGAAGTCCAGACCGGCAACGTTGCGAGGCAGGACAATGCGAAAATGGAGGTCCCAAAATTTGCGGTAGATTTCTTGGAGTCGTTCGAGTCCGCGAATAGCGTCGGATGCCGTGGCCATATGGGTGCTGAAACCATCAATTTCATCGTGGAGCGGCCAAATATCTTGGTTCAGCACCTGTTGGAATTGGTTTTGTTGAGTGCCTAGAAGAGGTTCGACCACGGCTCGATGTTCTTGGAGAAGCGTCTCAGGGTCGCCTTCAGCCGGGACCACGGATTGATAAAAATAGCCTTGGTGAATTTTAGCGATAAACTGGCGCATGGGAGCTTTTAACGCCTCCATTGCCAGCCGAGTGCCCTCAGTCATGGCAGGGATCATATACGAAGCATACAGCGGCGACAGTGGATGGCTGAAGTGCAAGCCATCTTGGCTCCATCCACGTTCAGCCAAGTCGTGTTCGGAAAGGGTAATTTCTTCTTGAATGCTCATGCACGAATCACTCCTTTAAGGGCAATGGGACGCATTTGCAGACAGTAGAGTTGCTGCTCTTCGAATGCCCATTCAATGTCCACGGGAAATCCAGCTAGGTTCTCTAAGAGGAGGGTCAGGCGATAGACCGCATGGACCTGGTCTGCGCTCAAGGAAAAGCGCGATCGCATCCCCTCCGGAGTGTCTAGAGTTTTTGTACCGCCTTCACTGGCGGGTCGGATCATACATTCCTTTTCCCCGAGGATTTGTTGAATCTGATCCGTCTTCTTATCGATCAGATAAGTATCCGGGGTTACGATGCCCGAGACCACCGATTCTCCCAGGCCATAGGCCGAATTAATGACGACCTGGTCAGCGCCGGTCACCGGATTTAGGCTAAAACTTACGCCTGCCGAGTCTGCTGGGACCAGGGCTTGCACAATGACTCCCATATGCCCGTGACCAATGGCTAAACCTTTTTTTCGGGCGTAAGTATGCGCGTGCTGATTGGCCTGAGACGACCAGCAATGTAAGATTGCCGACAGGACCTGGTGGTAGCCTACGTCCAAGACCGTATCGTATTGGCCAGCGAAGGAGGCTTCGGCCAGATCTTCAAATATCGCCGAAGAGCGCACAGCAAATCGCGTCGACAATGGGAATCGCGCTAAAGCCTGGCTGACCTGAGCGGAAATCGCGTCCGGAAGCACGCGGTCCGTCATTTCTCGGTCACTGTCTGACTTAGCTAAATCGAAAGAAAATGTCTCCAGGAACTCCCGATGGGCCCGGGTTGACAACACAAAACCTGGAGGGACGCTAATCCCATGGTGCAATAGGTAAGATAACGCAGCCGCTTTGCCGCCGACTTCGGCCACTTCTAAAGGACCTTGGTGTAATTCGACGATGTACATAGACTGACCTCACTTTGAACGTCATGATTTTGAGTCCATTCGTACGACGGGGCTAGGACGGGAGCGATGGATTTCCCCGATCGGTGCCAACTCAAGCAAACCTCCTAACCGTTAACGAAGTTAACGTGATTTTAACAATTCGCGGCGCAATGGTAAATTCCTGCCCAAAAGACTCTTGACAACAAGGATCGGCCAATATTGGCAGACAAGGACAGGGACCGTCCAGGTTTCAACCAACCGCCTAGGATTGGAGAAGCGGACATCTTGCTGCCAAGGTGCCAACGGTTGGCGTTTTGACCGCCCCTTGCGACGGCCGTTGTGATTTACTACAGGCTGAACGCTGTCCTAAAACGCGACCACCGCGTGCTTCGCAACAGGTCCCCATAGGCTAAACTCTCTGACGCCATCCTCCAGGGGAGGCGATACTTGGTGCGAGACCGCGTAGTTTCTTCGATGCACGGGCCGAGGCTGGGGGCCTTCTCTCTTAAACCGGGGGCGATAGTGAAAGCGCTGGTTTTCATCCCGTCCCCTCTGATCTGCTGAGGCCCCGCGTCAAGTTTTGAAGGAAATTCACGTCCTTGGCCGACCTGATGGCAAACCCGCTCATCAACGGATTTTGGCCGGGCCCCACTGCTTGAAATGAAGTATCGGGTTCGCCGAATATTTGGAATGAGCCCCATCTTGTCCATCCTGGAGGAAAGTGACCGGCTCATGTCCATACCCGTCTTTACCCCAGCGCGAGGCTAAGGTACACTCAAACCAACCGAACCCGATTGGTGTATAACAGGGAATCCGGTGAAAATCCGGAGCGGCACCCGCCACTGTAACCGAGGAGTCGACCAGGCCACGAGTCAACTCGGAAGGCCTGGTCTCAGGCGTCTTTAGACGAGACGATGATTCGGCAGTCAGGAGACCTACCAAGAGGAGATTCGGGCGTGCCTGCGGGTTGTCGGGCCGCTCGTGCATGGCCTGTCGCCCTCTCGCGTAACCAAGACTGAGAGGGATAGCGGTGACCGGATTAAAACGAAAAGACCCAGCAAGACTTCCCGGCGAGCGACCCAAGTCGGCTTCAGCCTGGATCTTGTGGTTGGTCGCGCTCGTAGTTTCGATGGCGCTGGGGCTGGTTCATGGATCCACGGTGATCACTATGCCTCAGGTGTGGCATGCCGTGCTGCATCCTGCCTCAGGCATTATCGCGGTCATTATTTGGGAGATTCGCTTTCCGCGCATCGTGGCCGCCGCCTTGGTCGGGGGAGGCTTGGCGGTGGCCGGTGCGGTGATGCAAGCCTTGTTGCAAAATCCGTTAGCGGACCCCTATATTGTTGGCGCCTCGGCCGGGGCGGGGCTAGGGGCCATCGGGGCGGAAACGGTGGCGCCGCAAATGGCCCTAATGGCACCGGGGGCGTTCATCGGGGCGCTGATCGCGGTCTTTTTTGCCTGGAGCCTGTCCCGCGGTCGAGGGCGGTCGCCCATGCTGACCTTACTGTTAGCGGGCTATGCCTTAAGCGTGCTCTTTTCCGCAGTGTCTACCTACCTGATGTTGCAAAATCAAACGTCGCTGTCCACTATCTTTGCTTGGGAACTCGGTGGCATTCACGGGATGGTTTGGGCCAAGGTGCGCGTGGCCACCGTCATCATGGCGGTGTCGGGCCTGATCCTCGTCCCCCAAATCAAGACCATGAATGCGCTCTTGCTGGGTCAAGATGTGGCCCATGGGGTGGGGGTTCCGGTTCGCCTTAGCCAGGCTTTGCTTCTCCTATCAGCTAGTCTGTTCACGGCAGCCGCGGTCTATTTGAGTGGGCTGATTGGGTTTGTAGGGCTGGTCATACCGCATTTGGTGCGAAGACTCTCAGGCCCCGAACATGAACGTTTGATACCGTTTAGTTTTTTAGCTGGCGCGACCTTTATGGTCCTGGCCGATACCCTGGCGGAGCACCTGCCACCGTTAGGGATCGTACCCGTCGGCCTTATCACCGCGTTTTTGGGGGGGCCTTATTTTCTCTACGTTCTGGCGCGCCAACAGGGCCGGCGTTTCTTTTGAGGAGTGAGCCCGACGCCGGTCGTATCGAGGGAACCCGAGCCATCGAGAAAGGAGGACAGAGGACATGCCCGAACGCATGCGTTTAGAACAGGTGGATTTTCATTGGCCCGGGTCGGATAGGGCCCTTGCTGAAATTTCGGGAACGATTCAAGAGGGAGTATGGCTCGCTGTGATCGGACCCAATGGAGCCGGCAAGACGACCTTGCTTCGACTCCTGGCCGGCTTGGAACAGCCTAAGCACGGTCAAATCCTGGTAGGTGGGCAGTCGCTTTCCGCCTACTCCAGCCGCGAACGTTCCACGCTCATTGCCCTGATGCCGCAAGCGATAGGGCCCTTGTTTGATTTGAAAGTGCATACCGTAGTGGAAATGGGCCGGATCGGCCGCTATCGCTTTTGGGACCATCTGATGCGCCTTCAGCCCTCCCATCGCCATGCGGTCGAGGAAGCCCTATGGGCCACCGATACGTTAGACTTAGCCGATCGCAATTTCACCGAACTTTCGGGAGGAGAATCCAGAAGAGTGCTGCTGGCCATGGTCTTAGCCCAAGAAACGCCTATTTTGCTGCTGGATGAACCGACCGTATATTTAGACCCGGGTCATGCCAGCGATTTGCTCAACCGGGTGGAGAGTCTGGTGCGCGAACAAAAAAAGACCGTCGTCATGGCATATCACGACTTGAGTACGGTCGCGCTATATTGCGATGAAATATGGGCAATGGACCGAGGCCGCGTCGTCATGTCAGGAACGGCCTCGGAGGTGGTGCTAGACCCGCGCATGAAAGAATTGTATGCGCTCGACTTTCTTTCTCTAACCCATCCCACCAGGCAGCGCCCAGTGTTGTTGCTGCCGTGATGCGAGCGCTTAAGCGCACTTGGCCGGTACGAATGATTCTGAAGGCGTGCCGTTTGGTTGTCAGGTGGCGTGAAAGCTCAGATGCTAGCCGTCAGCGGCTGGGGGCTGGGGCAAGGAGCCCAAAGACACCAACCAGCGCCCGTTGGGAGTGCGCTTTAGATGCAGCAAGGCAATATTGGGACTCGAGATACGCCGCGCCGATCCTCCAGGGGCATCCAACACCACCAGCATCACTCCTTTTAAGCAGTCGGCGTGCGTGGTGGCCACCATCAGCCCGGAAGGACGCCCTTCGAAAAAGCGATCGAGTCCGGCCAGCACGCGCCGGCCGACGCCTAAAATTGATTCGCCTTGAGGTGGCGGCGAATTTTCAGGATCTTGGCTCCAGGCGGCAAAGCGGGTAGCATCGCTCACTTTGAGTTCGTCCAAGACCAAGCCGTCCCATAGTCCCATATTGAGCTCGACAAGTTCAGGCAACACCAAAGGTTCCATGGCCAATCGTTGGGCTAACGGAGCCATGGTTTCTCGGGCGCGCAACAAGGGACTCGAGGCCAACCACGTAATCGGAAGCGAGTGGAGATAGGAAGCCACGTGTTGGGCTTGGATTTGACCTTTGGAACTCAGCGGCGGATCCCAGCTCTGATAGGCAAAGCGGCCGCTGAGATTGGCCATGCTTTCTCCGTGGCGCACTAAAATGACGTCTTGAACCGTGGACACAATGAACCCCCTAAATCCTCGATATTCCCTCTGCGCTTGGTCATTCAATCGTAGCGATGCTGGTTAAAGAATTGGGTCCAACGATCGAGCGCCTCATTTTCCAGTGGAGGATTCCACAAGGATACCACATCGTAGCCTGAGCTGGCTTGAAAGGGAACCAGCGCTTTGGCCGAACGCAGGACTTCCGCCGAGTGGGTCAACCAAGAGGTTTCAGAGTCCAGGCTTACCTCTAAGCGGAGCATCGTGCCAGGGTTGATTAGCTGTGGGGAGAAAAAGCGAACGCCAGAATAAGAAATGTCTCGGGTGATGCTTGGTTGAGTAGGGGTGGGAGGCGCCGCCGACAGGTCGGCGGGCTCTTCATCGGCTGGGTCCAAAAGTAATTGAAAACGGGCCGGAACTTGGGTCTTGGCCCGTGCTTCACGCCGTCGGTTATGGCGCCGAGCTGGTCCCAAATAGAGGACTTCTAAGGCGACCACGGGATCGAGCACTTCGCGAATTTCGATGGGGTATTCCCAGAGATGTTCATTTTGACCCCACCAAAGGCGTACGACCGATCCGGTATCTCCCCAGGCATTAGTCACTTCGCCGTGGTCATCACGCATCGCGTCGAGATAGTCGACATCGCCTTTTCGAAGGACGATTCGACTGAAGTAGACGGCTTTGGGTTGCGAACCGCCGTGCGTATCTTGGAAACTGACTTGGACCACAGACTTCACCGGGGGCAAGTGGTCGCCGGACTGGGCGGTTGAGAGGGCGCGGCTGGGATCCGCTGCCTTTCGCCTCCGTCCCGATGCCATTTCGCATTTCCTCCTCATGTAGCGATGGGTGGCCAAAGCCACCCCAGCATAGGCCATGTGAGAGCCATGATCGGAGGATGAACCGCATCCCCCGGTTAAAGCCTCATGATGGAGAGTATTCGACCTCAGAGGAGAAGATCCTGCAATGTTGGGCCGGGGATTGGTCCGCTAGGCTGCTTGAAAAAGATAGAAGAAAATCACGAGACCGGCGGCCACCACGATGACTCCCATAATCGTCGGCATTTTCGAATGTGCAAGGGGAAGCCCCTGTTGCAGGCGAACGGTCACGCGATGGTAGTGGAGAGCACCGGCGGCGATAAAGAGAATGCCGCCTCCCACCATGGTCAGGCCGAGACGATTAGGGCCGAATTGGGTGTGGGCGGCAATTTTGAGGTATAGGCCAAACTTGGCGACCACGAAGCCAAACGCCATCAGCGCAATTCCAGTGCGCATCCAAGCCAAAAAGGTGCGTTCATTGGACAGGATGGTTCCGGGATCGGGTGCGGGGGGCATTGAGGGCTCGCGGAGATCACGATGGGCTGGCAAGACTTCGGGTAATTTGGACGATTTCTTGGTTGACATGGATCAGCACCTCGTATTCGGTCTCTTGACGTCGTCTCAAGGTCGAGTGGCGGGCAGTCTCCACTGGGCTGTTGGTCTCTCCAATCATGTCCGCCAATGACTTTAACACCGTGAACAAAGGAAGGGTCGCAGACCTTCCTGCCATCACCTCGGTGTTGTATTGCGCTAAAAGATGCCTGGTGTTGGCTAACACTCGCGCGTCTTGTTGACGAATAGATCGGGTGGCTGAAGGTACTTGCCCTTTGGCTTGGGCCCATACCACCGTCGAGCTGGCCAAGAGTACGCTAAGACTGCCCACCAATGCAATCACTCTGCGCAAACCTAAAGCCTCCTTGGGTCTCTTGGGTCTCTTGGTTTTGTATCGACATTGCCTAGGATTCCACGCGGATGGGTATTTATGCCTCTCGGAAGAGGGGTCGCCAAGGATACCGGCAGGAAGAGGCCGCGGTGCACTTTACAAGGATCGCACCACGTACCACCGTGCTGGCCCGCCCAGGACGTTAAGAGTAAGGGGATGTCGGCTTGGCGGGAAGGCAGCCGATTGCCCCGGGCTTAGGAACGCAGCATATCCCGGTCCTGCCACCGAGGGCAGGTGATCGTGAGCTAA
This sequence comes from Bacillota bacterium, assembly GCA_023475835.1. GTDB lineage: Bacteria > Bacillota > Sulfobacillia > Sulfobacillales > Sulfobacillaceae > JAMCVM01. Next base: position 28,827 of record JAMCVM010000111.1, read on the forward strand.
CGCAGCTGGAGCGGGTTGGAGGGGAACCAAGACAGGGGTCGCTTTTGCATCAGTGCTGAGCCGAATGACCGTGCCATCGCCAAACGAGAGTTCCTGCGGCTCATTGAGTTCGGTGGCAAGAAGGGTCAGTGTTTGATTGGAGACGTTCCAGTCGGTGAGCCCGTCCGCCGTCGTAAAAGTATCCACTAGCCCATCGAGTTGAAAGTCCGCCCGGCTTTGGTCGCGCGCGCCTTCAAACAGCGGCAGTACTGCGCCTTGGCGGATGAAGAGCGGAAGTTCGGCTAAGGGAGCATCGATTTCAGTGAAACCGGGCCCATAAAAAATGGTGCCCTGCCACCAATGGCGCCAGCCGCCCGGTGGGATCCAAACTCGCTTTTTAACCGCGTGGGGCTCGACCACCGGAGCGACCAAGAGATCCGAGCCAATGAAGAATTGGCTTTTTAGGGACCAAGCCTGATCCTGATCGGGATAGTGGAGAAAGAGAGCGCGTGCGATGGGCCATCCCGCTTGCGACGCTTTTCGTGCCAGGGCGTACCAATACGGCCCTAGAGCGGCGTGTAACCGCGCGTAGCGGGTGTATAAGGCAAGCGTTTCAGCGTCTTTTTGAAAGTGCCAGTTGCGAGGGCGGGCGGTGCCATGATGCGTGCGCATCACTGGGCAGAGAGCGCCCAACTGCAGCCAGCGGCAGAAGAGTTCCTTGCTGGTCGGTGGAGTTAGGCCAAAGCTCATGTAGCCTGCGATATCGGTTCCCCAATAGGGGAAGCCAGAGAGGCTGGCAGAGAGCAGTTGAGGAACGACCGAGGCCAGTCCGTCCGCTCTATCCCAATCGGTGTCGGAATCGCCTCCCCACATGACGGACACCGTCGACTGTGAACCTAAGCTCGCGGACCGGGTGAAATAGACAAAGTCGCCATCAGGACGCTCGTGTTGCCAGAATTGTTGATGCAAGGCTTGCCACCACCGTGGATACCGATTGTGACTCTCCCAGCCCGAAGAGCCATCAGCCAGACGACTGTGGACGGGAAGATATTCGCCAAAGTCGGCCATCCAACCGTCAAACCCCAAGGTTAACGCCGGCTGGAGCAAGCGCTCTTTCACCCAGGCGCGAGTCCTTTCTTGGCTAAGATCCAGTTCCCCATGGGCGATGCCTAAGATGTTGATGGTGACGGGGCAGCCTTGGTCATCCAGCACCAAGTGCTGATATTTGCGCGCTTCTTCATAAAGTGGGCTGTGACGGGTGATCTCTGGGCAAAAGTATCCAAGCAGCCGAAAGCCTTGGCGATGAAGGTCCTCGGATAAGGTTTCGATACCGGGATACTGGTCGCGATTGAGTTGATGGCTCAAGGGACGCATCCAGAATCGGCGGTGATTCTGTTGAGATCCCGTCCAGTCTTCGGTCCAAACCGCTGAGGAGGGAATCCGCTGGCAGCGAAGAAACTGGGCCAGGGCCCGCACCTGATCTTCCCCACCGACGCTGTCGTTCCAAGGCGCGAACACCCACGGAGGGACTAGACTGGGTCGGCCAATGATGGCACTCGATTCCGTAAGAGCTTCGAGCGGATGATCGTAGGAAATGATGTGCCCTCGGGTGGATGGCTGCCAGATGCTGGCGTAAAGGCTTGCCCTCCGACGCTGAAAACGCACCATGCTATCGGCTTCCAACCAGGCGACATAGCCCTGATTCGACATCCACCAGGAGAGAGGGGCGGGACTGGTGTAACCGCCTTTGGGGATGGGTACTCGGCCCGTCCATCGAAGCCAAGGCGAGAGCGGGCCCAATCCCACCGCCCCTTCTTCTACCCACGTGTCGAATCGAGCCTTGGCGGCAATGGGGTGGGAGCGCTGACCAAATCCCTGCAAAATTTCTCGGCCGTTGGATTCAAATCCCCAACCGAGCCGTTGAAAGCCCGGCCGACACCCTATCATCTGCCAAGTTAAGTGATGCGGCGCGTCCCAATGAAAGTGGAGGCAGAGGTCGACCTGAGCAGGCGCGTATCCCAGTTCGAGAAAGCGATCCTCGCCGATGGTGCGATCGCTGACCACATAGCGCATGGGCAGGCGCTGAAGATTGTGGTCGCGAAAGAAGTCCCAGGCAATCAGGTGGTGGACTCGAACGTGCGCCACCCGGGCTACCGAGAGGGTGGAAGCGGTCCAGCGCATGACAGCTTGTCCGCCGCGAGAAATCGTAATGCGAAGCGGGTGGGGAACGACGCTGACGGTAATCGGCGGCGGGCGCCGGGGATTGGACCGGGGAGTAATGGCGCTCATGGATTGAGTCCCAGCCGTTCCACCCACCATCTGGTCGTGGCGCCTTGCACTAAAATGGTCAGCAGAACGGCCAAAAAAACCATTGCGGAGAGCGTCTTCGCACCCGGGACTTTAGCGGCAGCAAAGATCCCGGCCAGTGCTGCCGGCATGACTCCGGTTTCGCGGACCCAGGAGACAAAGGCCATGTCCTTGAGCGTCCAGTGTCCCCGGCGGTCTAGAGGTAGACAAAGCATGACCGTGAGGGGACGAGAGATGAACATGAATATGGCGATGAGGATGAGCCCTGGAACCAAAATATGCGACACCTGGCCGAAGTCGACTTGTGAGCCTAATAAAATGAAAATGAGCATGCGAATGACCGTCGCGTTGGTGAAGAGATAGTTTTCGTGGGCGAGGCCGCGTTCGTCCGACAGGGTGCGAGCATAGCGGTGGCGATTGCCACTGACAATGCCTGCCGTGAAAGCGGCCATAAAGCCACTCGCGCCCAGGCGAGTGGCTACGGCATAACTCACCAACATAATCACCAGCGAAATGATGGCGGGATGTTCCAAGGAGTCGAGAACAATGTGGCGGTACCGACGTTGGGTTAATAGGGCGTTTAGGGCGTAGCTGCACAAAGCACCGATCAAGAGGCCTCCCAGCAGCAAGCGGAAAAACTGAACGGTGGCTACACCAAAATGGGCTTGGCCACTGTCGATCACGCCCAAGAGCAAAAGGCTCAAGGCCGATGACGTCGCATCGTTAAACGCCGACTCGGCCTCGACCAGCCTAGCTAGAAGAGGCTTGAGGCGGATCTGGCGAAAAAGAGGGATGATGGTGGCAGGATCGGTGGAGGACAAGACGGCAGCCATTAACCAGGCCAAAATCCATCGACTGCCCAGGAAAACATGAATCGCCAGGGCCATGACTACAGCCGTGATGAGGACGCCCATGGTGGATAAAATGGCGGTGCCTCTCCAGATTTTCGCTAACATGGTAAGATCCAGACTGCGTCCACCTTCGTAGAGCATAGCCAGTGTACCGATGGTAAAGAGGAAGTCGGACATGCCACTGGTCGGCGCGATATGAAATGCGTCGATCCCTTGCGGCCCCAACAAAATGCCAACGACCAAGAAAAATAAAATATCGGGGAGGTTGAGCCAACGCGCCACAAGTTGAGCCGCCAACCCTCCGGCCAAGGCGACCAAAAGACCCTGGATGACCAAGTTCAGACTCGAGCTTCCGATGCCACTCCCTCCTTCATTGCTTTCTATTATAGTACGAGCTGACAGCGCTATTGATGAAGAGGATTGACAGTATCGACTCCGATCCGCCACGATAGAATCATCGGTTTGAGTGAGCGGCATCTCAAAAACAGTCACAGGGGGATTTATGGACGAGGGGTCGGTGAGTCCAAATGCGGTGGCCGTCGAAGGTCAGGGCTTGTGGAAGGGATTTTCCACCAAAAAATGGGTGGGTACCAAGCGCCAAGTGACTCGCTCGTATGCGCTCAAAGGCGTCGACCTCGCGGTCAAACGCCGGGAAATTTTGGGGATTTTAGGGCCCAACGGGTCGGGCAAGTCGACGCTGATTCGGTTGATGGCGACCCTCCTCATTCCGGACCAGGGATGGTTGAAAGTTTTCGGCCTCGATGTGATACGAGATCGCCAACGGGTGCGCCGATTGATCAATCGGGTGTCGGTAGAAGCAAGTTTTTTCAAGAAACTTACGGCACGAGAGAATTTAGCGTACGCCGCTGGGCTGTATGGAGTGTCCAACGCGAAGGCACAAGTCGAGGCGACACGGATATTAGCCTCTTTAGGGCTTCAACGTGACAAGCTTGAAGTGCCCTTAGAGACTTTGTCTCGCGGTCAACAGCAAAAAATTGCGATTGCGCGGGCTCTTTTGACTTCGCCTACGTTGATGTTGTTGGACGAACCGACCACCGGACTCGATCCCACGTCGCGGCGCGACGTGCAGGAATTTGTATTGAATGTCCGACGCGAGCATGACTCCACGATGGTACTTTGTACCCATGACATGGCTGAAGCAGAACGCTTGTGCGATAGGATCGCCATTATTCATGAGGGTCGGATCATAGCCGTCGGGACTCCGGCCGATTTGATTGCTTCCTATGCCAGCGGTGGAGGCTTGGAAGATGCCTTTTTTCACATCACCGGACTCGACCAAGAACGACTTCGAGCCGAAGCCGAGGGAGATGGGTAATGAGTCCAACTGGTCGGGAACTTCATGCGTTATGGTCAGTGGTTCGGCGAAACTTCCATTTGGTTCGCCGCTACCTCGGATGGGAACTTGTGTTTCTGTTTTACAATGTGATCAATACGCTAACCATCGCGTTGATTGCCTTTGCCCTGCCGCCGGCCGACCGCGATCGCACCATTATTTACTTGACCATCGGGGCGCTTTTGTGGAACTTTCTTTCGATTCTGTTCCAAGAGGTGGCGTCCTCGGTATCCTGGGAGCGGTGGGAAGGCACGATCGAATATAGTTTTATGGCTCCGATTCACCGTTTGACCTACTTGGCGGGTGTGTGTATGTATGCGGTTCTCTATGGGGTATTGCGGACGATCGTCATTTTGGTAGCCGTCGCACTGTTCTTTCACATTCATTTAGCTCGAGCGGACTGGCTCGGCGCAGCCATGATCTTGGCCGGATCGAGCCTGCCCTTTATTGGCTTGGGGCTGATTGGCGCGGTGTTGCCGCTTTTGTCTACCGAACGTGGGGCACAGGCGACACAAGTGATTCAGGGAGTCATCTTATTGGTGTCAGGCATCTATTATCCGATTAGTGTCTTACCCGGCTGGATTCGCTGGATGTCTCACCTGTCACCGGCTACCTATACCTTAGAAGCAGCCCGTCGCGCGATCTTAAACGGGGAGGGACCCTTGCATTTGCTGCCTTTGACTATCAAACTCTTTTTGTCTGGTTTAATTTTGGTGCCGCTGGGATTGGCGGTATTTCAACTGGCCGAACACTGGGCGATGCGAAACGGGACTTTGAAGCGCAGTGGTTAAAGAGCGGGATGGAGAATAGGATGCAGATGCAGCGTATAGGCTTAATTGTCAATCCGATGGCAGGAAGAGATATTCGGCGCTTAGTCGCCAGAGCTTCGTTAACTTCGTCGACCGATAAGCTGCAAGCAGCGCGGCGGGTTGTCGCTGGGGCAGCCCAAGCCGGCAAGGTGGAGGTGGTCCTCAACGACGATTGGGAGGGCATGGGACGGGCGCTTCAGGCGGAATATCCCGACGTTATCCGGTTGTTGGCCCCCGACCAGTCCCATCCGACGAGTGTTTCGGGTCGAACTCAAGTGTGGACGCAAGCGCTGGAAGCTGACGGCGTTTCGGTGATAATGGTTATCGGCGGAGACGGGACTCAACGCAACGCCACCGAAGCCATGCCCGAGATCCCCCTGTTGGCCCTCGCCGGAGGCACCAACAACGTGGCTTGTTGGCTAGGTGACGAAACCGTGGCCGGATACGCCGCGGCCATGTGGGCGCTAGAGAAACCGGCGCTGGAGGACACTGGGACCCAGGTGAAGGTGATTCATGTGCAAACGGAACGCGAAGCGCAAACGTTAGCATTGATTGATGTGGCATTTGTTCGGCAGCGATACACCGGTGCGCTGGCAGTGTGGAGCGCGTCCGATGTCTCGCAACTTCTGCTGGCGGTCGCGGATCCCGCTCGCCCTGGCTTATCGAATGTCGGGGGGATGTTGACCCGCCTGACTCCAGAAGAGGACCAGGGCTTGGAGGTGGGGTTGACGCCTTCGGGCGCGTCGGGTCGGTCGGTGCCTGCGGTGTTGGCGCCAGGACTGATGGCCGTGTTTTCCGTGCAATACGTGGAAAGGATTGCCCTCGGCAAGAGCATTTTCTGGAAAGCCGAAGAGGGGGGGAGCTTGGCTCTGGATGGCGAACGCACGGTGGTGATGGCTCCCGGGGAAACTGTGTCGCTGACGATTCGACGCGATGGGCCTTGGTTTTTGCATCCCGGACGCATCCTGGAAAAGGTCGCTGGTCACTAATTGAGAAATTCTGAGAGGCCCATCTAGTGCAGCTCTGACTGCAGGGGACCGAAATCAACAAAGTCGGGGGGTTAGGATGTCCGAATGGTGTCGGTCCACGGCGATCTAGCACGATAGGCGGGCGCGTCCAGGGGCCGTTAGGCGGTTGGCCGCTCCGAGTTGCGAACGACCCCCCCGCGGTCAAAGATGCAGAAGATTGCGGCACGCATATAACCTTTCATACATCCTAAGATGAGTCAGGTGGCAGGGCCGGATCCCAACTCTGTGAGGAAAATACCCCTTTGTTTCTCCACGTGAAGTAGAAACTCTGGGATCATTTTAGGCCATCGCCTCCACTTGGAGAATGGAACCTGACTCATCTTAAGATGCATGTAACCTTTACCTTCTTGCGGTATTCGGTGAATTGGTCACGCTGTAGTCTGTTAACGTCGGAGTGTGGGTGGCAACGCTTGGGGCGTGTACGCCTCGGTTCCTTTCATAACAGCCTGTCTTGTCAAGAGCGGCTAAAGCCATTGGGGGGACGATGGGCTCTTGGCAGTGCCTCTTGACGGCCGACAGGGCTCGATTGACACTTCCCTCCCTGAAGGGAGAGGATTCTTGCGAGGAACCCACTCAGGGGATCTTTACTGCAAAGGGTGAGCCAAACACGCCCTATCCGGTCGCCTATGGCCTTCGGGTACTTGGGAAAAGCGTTCACCGAATCCTGTTAACGTCTGGGCTTGACGACGCGATCCAGTTTACGCCTCCCCCGATGGGGAAAGCCTACCACCAAACGTATCCAATTTTCCAAGGGAGAACCGCTGTGTAAGATAGCACGAATGCCGGAAGGTGGTTCGTTGGGGACAAAAACTTTCGCTTAATGGCGAACGGCTGATATCCCCAGGCTTAGCCTGATATTCCCGCGCTGAAAGGTAGGGGTAAATAACTGCTAAAACAAATCACATGATATCTACGTACATCGCATCATAAGGTGTATAATATGGGTATGCTAGTTGCGTGGCGGGGATGTTCCCCGCCGGAGCAAGCCAGCTACCG
>JAMCVM010000194.1:0-2108 GCA_023475835.1 Bacillota bacterium
GCCGCGTGGACTCAGGGTCCCGTAGACTTCTCTTCAACACGGGCACTCGGTGTTTACCCCTCTCCCTCGAACACGTTGAACCAGGTATTAGCACGCCATCAACAACCCAAGCGGTTTATCATGGTCACAGCCCGCCGTGGCTACTTATTGACGACCTCCGATAGCTTATGGGGGACGAACAATGCGGGGCAACGCTGGACCCGCGTCAGTGCCGTCCCGACCGCTCTCAATCTCACGGTGACCGGCGGTCAGATCTGGGCGCAAACGGCTCATCTGTTATGGAGTCGCCCCCTTACCGAGGCACATTGGACGGCTCATCCGATGCCCACGCTGGAGGTTAATCCCGCCCAGATGGACTGGATTAATGGACAGGACGGGTGGGTAATCACCTCTCAAGGGATGGCCGCCGGAGCCGAGTCCGTGCAAATCTGGGTGACGCACACGGCGGGTCGGCAGTGGACGCCAGTCCTGCCGCATGGCCTGCCGTCTCAGGGCTCCAAATTCTTTGCGTTTCGAACGTTGCAAGATGGGTGGATGTTCGGCACCGATGCTTTACGTTTAGGGATGGTGCAATTCTACCACTCCGAGACCGGCGGTGTGCATTGGTCGCCAGTCTCTCTGACGTTGCCAGCCCGGTTTCGTCACCAGATTGTGACGTTTACCGGATGGCATCACCGGGGCGCTGCCAACGGCCTTTTGGTCGTGGCCAACCCCACCGCCAGTGCCTCCCCACTGGTGCGCTGGACGATTTACCACCGCACGGCCTCGACTCGTTGGAAACACGGCGCGATTGAGACGACATCCCCGGAGCCCACCCCCCCGACCGTCTCGTGGACCGGGTCAACCGCGTGGATCATCCATGGCTCGCAACTATGGCGCGGGGACGATTGGGGTCGTCGTTGGCAACTGGTGCACCATGGGGGGAAATCGATTCAAGCCTTGAGTTGGGTCATTGCCCGTCCATCTCTCGGGTACGCCGTCATTGGAGATCATATCCTCCCCACCAGCAATGACGGGATCTCGTGGAAATCGACGAAATAGCTCGTCGGCCAGAACCGGGCGGTTCCCACCTTACTTGCTGAGCCAAGTCGGGCAAACGCTTGGTCGTAGTTGGAGGGGTTCCTATCTTCCAGCGAACGAGAGCGCCTTCAGCCATCGAGGCGCCAACGTCCTGGCCAACCGGATTGATCGTAGCTTTAACCGGCAGGTGTGCGCCGTAAGCGTCATCATCGAGGACTTGCCGTCGTCTCTAGACGGGCCGGTGCCCGACATCGAAGCGAATGCACGCCGAAATGCGATCGTGGTAACCTTTGATGCTTGATAAGCGTTTCCATTAATGAGGGCCGATTGGAAATTCGGATTCGGTCTGGTCGCCTGATGAGGAGGGTTTGGCTTTGAGGTTCTGGATGGGGATGGGGATTGGGCTTTTGGGAGTCGTGGGCGTGCAGATGGCGGTCATACCGCCTGCCGTAGCCGACGCAACGCCGACGATTGTGATCGCGGGTGTCGGGGATCATACGATTCCAGGACATTTGCACATGCCTTGGCCGTCTGGCATTCAGGCAGCCGAAACCGTGCCGCGATTAGGCTGGATTGGCGGGCAATGGCACGGTCCGCAGGCTGCCCGAGCGATTGGGAGCCTGGCAACCTTGATGACCGCTTGGTTGGTGGTCGAAGCCCATCCACTGGGGTTGGCCGCGTCAGGCCCCAAATTACCCATGACGGCGGCCGATCAGGCTCTCTATTATTCGGATAGGGCCCGGCTCGAGTCGGTGATGCCGGTGAAAGCGGGCGCAAGACTGTCAGAGCGCAAGCTGCTGGAAGGGCTCCTCATCCTTTCCGCGAGCAATGTAGCCACCCTGCTCGGCCGATGGGTGGCTGGGACCTCCAAAGCGTTGGCTCGGCAGATGAATCAAGAGGCGGTCAGCCTGGGACTGACCCACACGCACTACCACGGGCCTGTCGGCCTGAGCCACTCGACCGTAAGCACTGTAACTATTTAGGTATACCAATTTGTGGACTTTGCGGTTTTTTGCCACCTCGAGATTGAATGCAGTTAGTCCCTCTCGTGTCAATTTGTATAGCACTGCTATACATGCTATACATGC
>JAMCVM010000194.1:2118-6859 GCA_023475835.1 Bacillota bacterium
AGATGAATCAAGAGGCGGTCAGCCTGGGACTGACCCACACGCACTACCACGGGCCTGTCGGCCTGAGCCCCTCGACCGTAAGCACCGTAGCAGACCAAGTGCGGTTAGCCGAAATAGTGATGCAAGAACCCGTTCTCGCAAAGATGGCAGGGATGGCCCGGATGGCCCTTCCGGGCGGTTCTATGGCTTATAATTATAACGACCAGCTAGGGCGGACGGGAATCTTTGGGGTCGCGGTGGGATCCAGTACCGACGATGGCGCCTCATTTATTTGGGCGGCGCACGCAACACTTGGCGGGCAAATCCATACGATCTATGGCGGGGTCATTGGGGTGACGGCAACCGGCGCGCAGTTGCAGCGGGCGTTCAATGATGGTCGAACCCTGATCCTCGCTGCCACCAAAGAAGTCCAATGGCACGATCTCTGGGCCGCGGGTCAACGGGTAGGGCAGTGGTGGTCACAACCGCAGTCGTCGGTGCCTCTAGCGGTCGTCCACTCCGTCCGAATCTTGGGCTGGCCGACGATGCCTTACCACGTGCGATTCATCGCGAATCCCAAGGCGTTACGGAACCAGCCACTGCCAAAGGGGACAGCAATTGGAGTGTTAACGGTTACCTATGGTCGTCAGGTGATACGGGATCCCGTGGTGACTGAATCACTGATGGCAAAGCCACCCATGTTCAGGAACTTCAGTCGCTTTTGACGGTTTTGACGGCTGTTGCGACAGTCTGGCCGTCATCCCCTGCGAATCTCTCTGAGAGGGACCAGTATGAATCCCAATGCTCTAGCCCAAGCGCTATTAAGCGCAGGATACTTAGAGCAGTCAATGGCCTTAATGGCCTTAATGGCCTTAATGGAAGCGTATACGGCCCAAGGCAATCGTTCGCACATTACCTCGTTGGGGCCTTAACGGGCACAAGGATTAAATGAGACAATCCATGAGAAGCACTCGCTACTCCATGGCACCTGATAATGCTAATGGAACATTTTTGAATCCAAAACCACGAAGAAGACCCCTGGCATGAAGAGAATGGATCCGCCAAGGCTAAAAGCCAATCCCCCAAGAATCCCATGCCACACCAAGCTCATCGCCTTGATGGGCCGCTTGAATTAAACACGCAAACGCTGACTTTTCTAGCTATTGAACGACACTCCCTCGAAAGGTGAGGCATTAGCGCTCTGGCGCTCTGGCGCTCTGGCGCTCTCGAACCGCAATCAGTAGAGCGCGAGTCTGGCCTAGTCCGAATGGACGGCGTATATCTCCAAATCAGGAATGGCCAGCAGCCTGCTGGCTCCTTCTTCATTCGTGCCGATGAGCGTGAAGTCAAAGTCGATTTCAGTGGACAGGCACCACGCCCGGTCGTCGGGCCACCAGAAATTGGGTTCGGCCTGGTAGATGCCGCGCGCTAGGTCGTATACGGCCCCAACCGGCCCTTGCGCCAGCCAATACCTGCGTCCGCCCGAGGCCCAGCCTGGAGGTGCCCATCGGGGCGCGGCCTGAATCTGTTGCAACAACGCCTGCCGTTGTTGCTGGCGCTCAGGGTAGTCCGGGCGTGTCTGATCGTCGAAGATATCGGGGTGAATGGTATCGTCCCAGGCTCCACCGTCCCAAAAGGAAACCCACGTGGCATTTGGCGTTGAGGTTAATGCAGCGAGGGCCGGTTCTAGCAGCTGGAACACTTGCGGAGACAAGCAGTAGGGTTCTTGATCAAAGGGGGCATCCGCCGGAATCCCAGCGCTATCCGTCACCATGTCCGTGAAGAACGTGACATTGTCCAATGACTTCCCGGCCCACTCTGCTATCTCCTTCCAAGGCACACGACGTTCGATGACTGCGTACCATTTCATGCCCGGTTTGCTCAGGATGGTCTTCCATGCGGGATGATTGATGCGAACGTAATGGGTGTAGCCGAACGGAATCGCGCGGCCGGGTAATGCCATTTTTCCGGCGGCCCACCTCGTCCATCGCGATGGATCCTGCAACCATTGGGTGGCGTGGAGATCCGTACTGGGAACCAGATCTGGAGGCCATCCAAACGGTCCGATATCGTAAACATCGGTTGGGGCCGTCACGGGGATTCTCCTTTCCCACAGACGCTTTGCACTGAGTATACCATTGCAGTTAGGGCCGTTTGCGACACCTCTTCTCCCGAGTCATCGACACCGAAGGACGATGACTCCAGGCTATTCATGATGCACTTTCGGGGCGTATACGCGCTCAGCAAACTGTCCGATGGGCACCCCGTTTATGACCGTCACAAGCTGGTGTATGCTGTAAGTACGCTTTGCAGTGGGTTTTATTAAGACTTAGCAACCGCTAACACGATAGATATCATCGAGTCGCTGATGACCGGTTATCCAAGGGGTGCAAAGAACCCCATTCGAGCGTTGAACCCAGGATCGGTCACTAGGGAGGCATATCCAGCGATGGCGAGTCGAGACAGCATCGAGCACGGCGAGGAGAATCCATTCATTCCAGGACTCCGTGGGGGATTTACGCAAACGCCACCCTGGGGCCTCTATGTGGGCACCGCGTTGGCCGTGATCTGGGACATGATGGCTTTTGTCCATTGGTTTCATGTCTCGTTCCCGGGATCCTCTGCCAATGTTTGGTGGCCATTGGCCTGGTTGTTCCTCGCCCTCATCGTCGTGGGATGGTCGCGTGGGACCAAGGTCTCGACCCCGTGGTGGGCTTGGGCCCTTTTAGGGATCGGCGTCTTGGCCGTGTCCGCCGCCACCGACGGCACCGCTCTAAGTCTTTGGGGGGCCTTGGTCATCGCGGTGTGGCCACGCCAAGGGCATCCCTGGTGGATCGCCCTCGCGGGTCTGGCCATGCTCCATGCACTCATCCAATGGGGGTTCTTGATGTCCGCGTGGCACCTCCCCACCTTCGTCAGCCTCGGTCTGTTGTGGGTAACGGGGCTCGGCCTGTTGGTCAGTGCTCGTGGATCCAACTAGCATACACCCCGATCAGCGTGTCATCCACTCCGAGGAGAGAACGACGACTTCCCGGTTCCATCACTCTGACGACCAGTCATCCCTTAACCCGGGCGTTTGGGGCCTTTAGCTCCGGAATCGACCACATTCTGCTGAGGCAACGCGCTGGGTGACCCCAGCACGCAGCAGGCCCTTGGTCATGGTATGCCGTGAGTACGAGGTCGGCACCCACCTCTGAAGTAGCTAGACCCCAGGGAATGGTCCATACTGGGGCATTCCCTCCGTGCCTACACCTATCTTGAGATAACCGGAGGAGAGAGCGACGATGATAATCCAGTTCGATGCATTCTATCGCGCCGTGTTACAGCAAGCATGGGCCGAGGGCCGCGATATTCGCTATGGGATCAGACACGGATTACTGCGTCCCAGTCAGCCCCAAGCAGAACTCTTGCAGGCCGCTGTCCGCTTGCCCTGGCGACACTGGCATCCTGAAGAGCTCGACAGAGGGGGCGGTCAGTGGCTGGTACACCGCACGACTCGCAATCCCGCGATCTTTCAACGCCTGACCCAGGGATGGTACGGGGCAGAACTAGCCTTACGGCATTGCCTCGGCCATCCTCCCAACCCAAGGGCGCTCTGGTTGCCCGTGATGGCGCACTGGCATTTATATAACCGGTACTCGGTCACCGCGCCGGATCTCAAGACAGCCGACGCCCTACGGTCACTCGTCGTGACCCATCCTGCGGAGTGTCAACTGAGTCGCGGAGAGCCATGGATTCTCCACCGATCGGACGACGCCTCAGACTGGCACCCGTTTCGGGAAGGCACCGGTGCGATGCGTCGGGCGCCTGGGTGGGGACTGGTTTCTCTGGTGCCCACCCAGGCGTCGGCGCGTGCTTCTACGGATGCGCTGTGGGCCTATCAAGGACGTGCCCCTGCATGATGTGCCGCGGTGGCATGGACCGTCTCACGCACCGTCGCTGAGCCGCCCCAATCTTCGCAAACCCTCATGCAGTGGTTCCTCACCGCTATCCATCGGTTCACGCCGCGTCATGCCCTAATCCGGAGCCTCGTGGCCACATGGTGGCGTCGAATGCGTGCTGGCATTTCGTTTGAGGAGCAATGTCAATGGATTGCTCAGCAAGCGCATTATTTCCCGTACGATCACGTGGTTCCGAACGTGTTAGTCCAACTGCTGGTCTTGGGCTATGGCACCAACCAATGGAACTCAACGCTCGATCGCTTGCCGTTGGCTGGATGGGATCTTGTCACCGACGCCATTGTCGTGGGAACATTACTCGGCATACAAGGACTAGCGCCCGTCTGTCATCTTGAGCTCGTGGATTCTGAGACGTGGGAACATTACTCGGCATACAAGGACTAGCGCCCGTCTGTCATCTTGAGCTCGTGGATTCTGAGACCGGCAACGCCATCCGACAGCTATCTAAATGGTAGCGGTTGCCGGGTACCGTTCAAGGGGAAATTCATCGGCTGCCAACAAGAACCTAACCGCCATAGCGCCTTAACCGGGGCGAATGTCCCCTACGAAGTTTCGCTCCCGAATCATTCGCTACTGCATGAACGGGCAGGAGTGTACAACGCCGCTTTGATCCCCATCTATGTAGATGGATCTCGCCGGTGACGACCTTCTAATCTCTGTCCAAATAGACGACAGTGGGTACCGTGTCTGGGTCGCTAACATAGTGAAACTGTGCCGCATCTTGCCCAAATTTTCCACTCCACATCGCACCAAAGACCCACTCGGCGGCGATGCGGATGAATGATGGTCGGTCGGTTACCGCT
>JAMCVM010000194.1:6869-8884 GCA_023475835.1 Bacillota bacterium
GCACTAAGAAATCGATCGTAGAGCCAAAGAGGTGACTACCCATAGGATCCACCCGATACGGGCGGCCTCGAGACGCCCCCGTATATCGAGGGCGAAAGTCGGTCACTTCGAACCACGAGCGTTCTCGTGAGCCAACCAACGCGATCCGCCAACCCCTATCGGGGGGGGGTCATAGGGCAAAGTTCCCTCTTGCTGATGATAGCGAAGATAATGAGGCTCTGTGGTCCATGCATCGTAGAACCGTTCAAGAAAGTGCTGTTCGTAATCCAGACTGACCAGGGCGGACCGATACGATAGACGCTCTTCGTCCACCGCGTCAGCTTCGGTTGCCAGGGATGCTGGCAACGAGACGCTATGGAGTTGGAAGAGGAGCTCACACTGCCCAATAAAGTAGTGCATCGTTCGCTGAAATTGTCGAGGCGTCATGACTGCCATGGTCGTGAAAAAATCCGAGCTGTGTAATTTACTGCATTAGCGAGCTAAAGTATGGTTCAGCTGAATCTATGGACAAATTTTCCCAGGGACAAAACCCAATGGCCGTTTATCGCCTGGGTTGGTGCTGGCGGCCGTGGGGGTTATGTTGGCGAGGGTGCTCATGATTGGGCCACTCCTTTTTGACTGGCTACTCTGCCGGAAAGGGGGGGTCTAATATCCCGTAGCGATCCTCCTGCCGTGGGCGTTTTCCTCTTTTCGATGGGAGCAAATGGGACACCGGAGAGACGGGGAATCGGAATGCGGCCCTCTGACAGGACCAGGGGTGCTTTTGGCAAGACGTATTAAACGGATGGCGCTATTGGATCCGGTTGTCGGTAAGGTCGGTGTGGGTGATGGTCGGTCGGAGTGGGCTGATCATAATGAACCCAGAGAAGCGTTGGCATAGGGAGACTCAAGGCTACTGATTTTTATCGTCAATATCGGTATCGCCAAGATTGGCTTGGCGTAGGATTTCGTGCAAAAGAGGACCGCTAATATTGCTCTGATGCGGATTGGGAATGGCAATGCGTCTTATTCCGTTTTTCTCCTTTTTTTCATATATTGGTGCTTTCCGCCAGAATACGGCCCGTCCCATCCCAAGGCGCGGAGTTGCCAAATAAGCTCCTTGCGGCTAATCTGGTTCAACAACGCGATGTATCTCCACGCGATGAGTGCCGATCGGAGGGAGTGCGTCTCCATCGCTCAACGTAAAGACGATCCACTCTTCCAAGACCTCGGCGATTTCGGCGCGAGCGGCTTCCGGCGAATCCGCAGATGCCCAGACCCCAGGGCACAGGGGGATGCTCGCAAACCATTCGCCGGAGGTTAAGCACTTAACCTTCATGGTGCTCATAGCCGCCTGAATGTAATCGGACAAGATCGGGTGACTGTCTTGGTGGGTAGTGAGCATCGGCAACACCCTTTCTTCAAGTGTGTCTTTCTTTTGCCCGTTCTCTAATGTAATCGCAGACTAAAAACTCTTCGGTGGCAGGCATTGCGTCTCTCCTTATGAACTTTCCCACTGCCTGGCTTAGGCCGAAGCGGGGGTTTCCGGGATCGCTCCCAGAAGTTCCTGGTTCTCCGACCGCTACGCCGAACCGTTAGGCCACATGCGTCTTATGCTGGATTTCCCCAGGCGTGTAACTTTGGACCCTTGGACTGCGCCAAGGGCTTCCGTTTCAGCCCTAGTGATCCTAAGAAAAATTCTAACCGATGCTTCCGCGCAGCGCAAATCCGATGTCTCCATTCGGGAAGTGATTTGGGTGCGGCTCTTCTGAAGGGAAGGAGTTAGCACTATATTCCATAGCATAACGTGGCTATCGTGCGCATGTACTCGTGTTGTGGTGATAATCTGATGGTATCGAGTCACACGGCGTATATTCGTTGTAAATAACCGTGGACTGCTGATCTCCTGGGCGCTAACGTAAGGTCATGTTGGCCATTCGTTACCATCGAGGAGGAACGTCATGAAATTCGAACAATTGAGTGCGTTAATTTTCCCTAAGTTACGTCGTCCCGAACCTGTCAACCGTAAACCGCGT
>JAMCVM010000061.1 GCA_023475835.1 Bacillota bacterium
TGACGGGGGCCCGCACAAGCAGTGGAGCATGTGGTTTAATTCGACGCAACGCGCAGAACCTTACCAGGACTAGACGGGATCGTGAGCGCCGCGAAAGCGGCGGGCGGCTTCGGCCGAGCGATCGTCAGGTGCTGCATGGTTGTCGTCAGCTCGTGTCGTGAGATGTTGGGTTAAGTCCCGCAACGAGCGCAACCCCTGTCGTGTGTTGCCAGCGGTTCGGCCGGGCACTCACGCGAGACAGCCGGGGACGACCCGGAGGAAGGTGGGGATGACGTCAAATCCGCATGGCCTTTATGTCCTGGGCTACACACGTGCTACAATGGCCGCGACAATGGGTCGCTACGACGCGAGTCGATGCTAACCCCCAAACGCGGTCTCAGTTCGGATTGCAGGCTGCAACCCGCCTGCATGAAGCCGGAATTGCTAGTAATCGCGGATCAGCATGCCGCGGTGAATCCGTTCCCGGGCCTTGTACACACCGCCCGTCACACCACGAGAGTTGGCCACACCCGAAGCCGGGCCCGCGAACCTTTCGAGGACGCGGCCGTCGACGGTGGGGTTGGTAATTGGGGTGAAGTCGTAACAAGGTAGCCGTATCGGAAGGTGCGGCTGGATCACCTCCTTTCTAGGGAGTACCCGATTCTGACGATGTGGTTTTGAAGGACTGGGCGCGGCCCCGCACGGGGCCGATGGGGCCGATAGCGCAGCGGTTAGCGCACCCGCCTGATAAGCGGGAGGTCGGTGGTTCAAATCCACCTCGGCCCACCAGTTCCGGACCTTGACAACTTCAGAGGAAGTCTACATCAAAGCACACGGGGGATGCCTCGGGTGCGGACGGGCGATGAAGGTCGTGGCACGCCACGAAAGGCCTCGGGGAGCTGCGTAGCAGGCGTCGATCCGAGGGTCACCGAATGGGGCAACCCCCTGCGGCAAGCCGCAGGATCCTGGGCACAGCGGTGCCCAGGAGGCTAAACCGGGGAACTGAAACATCTCAGTACCCGGATCGCAAAAGCGTCAGCGAAGCCCGGAGTAGCGGCGAGCGAAACGGGCCCTGTCTAAACGTCGAGAGCTAGTAGCACGGAGGATTGCCGGGCTCTCGGCGGGTTGTGGGGCGCTCCATGGGTCGACAATCCATGGCGACCCCCTAGGATGCAGAGCACTTGGGGAAGCGGTTGGAATGCCGCACCCCAGAGGGTGAAAGTCCCGTCGCCAAGGGCTCTGGATCGTGGGGTGAGCGTTCCCAAGTACCACCCGGCACGTGAAACCGGGTGGGAATCCGGGCGGCCCACCGCCCAAGACTCGCGACCGTCCGACACCGATAGCGAAGAGTACCGTGAGGGAACGGTGAAAAGCCCCCCGGGAGGGGAGTGAAAGAGTCCCTGAAACCGTGTGCTGACAAGCCGTCAGAGTCTCGCAAGGGATGATGGCGTGCCTATTGAAGAATGAACCGGCGAGTGACCGTCGCACGCCAGGTTAATTCCCGCGAGGGAAGGAGCCGGAGCGCAAGCGAGTCTGAAAGGGCAGCAGAGTGTGCGGCGATCGACCCGAAACCGTGTGATCTAGCCGATGCCAGGCTGAAGTCCCCTTAACCCGGGATGGAGGGCCGAACCCGTGTCCGTTGAAAAGGGCTGGGATGAGTGCCGGCTAGGGGTGAAATGCCAATCGAACACGGAGATAGCTGGTTCTCCCCGAAATCGCTTGAGGGCGAGCCTCCGCGATTCCGAGCTCTCGGGGTACGGCTCTGTGAATGGAAGGGGTCCCGCTGGGATTACTGCCTGTTCGCAAACTAGGAAGTCGAGAGCCGGCGCGTGGGAGTCAGACGTCGGGGGATAAGCTCCGGCGTCAAGAGGGCAAGAGCCCAGATCGTCCGTTAAGGTCCCTAAGTGCCCGCTGAGTGGGAAAGGTCGTCGCGCGGCCGAGACAGCCAGGAGGTTGGCTTAGAAGCAGCCATCCTTGAAAGAGTGCGTAATAGCTCACTGGTCGTAGTTGCGCGGCGCCGCTAATGTTCGGGGCTAAGCGGGCCACCGAAACGGCGAATCGACCCCCTTGGGGGTCGGTGGTAGGGGAGCGTCCCACGGGGGGTGAAGCGAGGGTGGAAACCGTCGTGGACCGCGTGGGAGTGCGAATGCCGGTATGAGTAGCGCAAAGGGACGTGAGAATCGTCCCCGCCGCAAGCCGCAGGGTTCCGGAGGCAGGATCGTCCGCTCCGGGTTAGTCGGGCCTAAGGCGAGGCCGTTCAGGCGTAGTCGATGGAGACACGGTGGAGATTCCGTGACCCCCCAGCGACGGTGAATCGGACGGGACCGGGTCCGAACTGGGAGCGCCCCGTTGGTAGTGGGCGTGGCCCCCGATGGGGGCCGACTCGTGGGGGGAATCCCTGCGAGATAGTCCGGGAACGGGCCCGCAAGAAAAGCGTCCGAGGAGTCGATGGGGGTCCGTACCCGAAACCGACACAGGTAGGCGAGGCGAGTAGCCTCAGGCGCGCGAGAGACCTCTCGTTAAGGAACTCGGCAAAATCCCCCCGTAACTTCGGGAGAAGGGGGCCCGGTGGGGAGCACCCCGCCGGGGGCAGAAAGCAGGCCCAGGCGACTGTTTACCACAAACACAGGTCCCTGCGAAGTCGTAAGACGCCGTATAGGGGCTGACGCCTGCCCGGTGCTGGAAGGTTAAGGGGAGGGGTGCAAGCCGCGAACCGAAGCCCCAGTCAACGGCGGCCGTAACTATAACGGTCCTAAGGTAGCGAAATTCCTTGTCGGGTAAGTTCCGACCCGCACGAAAGGCGTAACGATCTGGGCACTGTCTCAACGAGAGCCTCGGTGAAATTGCAATCCCTGTGAAGATGCAGGGTTCTGACGACTGGACAGAAAGACCCCGTGGAGCTTTACTGTAGCCTGCTATGGATCGGTTGGTGTTCTTGTACAGGATAGGTGGGAGGCTGAGAACCCCGCGCGTCAGCGTGGGGGGAGCCACTGGTGGGATACCACCCTGGAGCCCCGACCGATCTAACCGTCCGCGCAACCCGCGGCGGGACCGTGGCAGGTGGGCAGTTTGACTGGGGCGGTCGCCTCCTAAAGCGTAACGGAGGCGCCCCATGGTTCCCTCAGCACGGTTGGACATCGTGCAGGGCGTGTAAAGGCACAAGGGAGCTTGACTGCAAGCGCGACGGCGCGAGCAGAGTCGAAAGACGGGCTTAGTGATCCGGTGGCACCGCGTGGCAGGGCCATCGCGCAACGGACAAAAGCTACCCCGGGGATAACAGGCTGATCTTCCCCAAGAGTCCATATCGACGGGAAGGTTTGGCACCTCGATGTCGGCTCATCGCATCCTGGGGCTGAAGTCGGTCCCAAGGGTTGGGCTGTTCGCCCATTAAAGCGGTACGTGAGCTGGGTTCAGAACGTCGTGAGACAGTTCGGTCCCTCTCCGTCGTCAGCGGAGGATATTTGAGGGGGGCTGCTCCTAGTACGAGAGGACCGGAGTGGACGGACCGCTGGTGTGCCCAGTTGTGCTGCCAAGCGCATCGCTGGGAAGCTAGGTCCGGGACGGAGAAGCGCTGAACGCATCTAAGCGCGAAACCGGCCCCAAGATGAGATATCCAGTCGGCCCCTTTGGGGGCTGGCGAAGACCCCCGGCAGACCACCGGGTGGATAGGCGGACCGTGGACAGCCAGCAATGGTTGGAGCGAGTGCGTACTAATCGGTCAAGCAGACTTCCTCTGAAGTTGTGAAGGGCTGGACGCCCTGCACGACCTCCTTTTGTCGGTGTGTCGCGCGGCAAGGTTCGACCCGTTCCCATTCCGAACACGGTGGTCCCCCTTGCCTACGCTGGTGGTACTGAGGGCGCAGGCCCTTGGGAGGCCCAGGCCATGCCGACAAGCTATTGCTTGATATTGAGCGCCGCAATATGCTTGCGGCCTTTTTCTTTATCCTGTACCCTTTCTTATACAGGAATCCTGGTCGAAGGAGGTGTGCGATGAGGGAACGATGGTCGCACCGCAATCATAAGGAAGCCATTGCGAGTCGTCAGGCACGCCTTCGCCAGTTAGCCGGATGGCAGGCGGACAGCGAATGTCTGTTTGACTGGGCGGTGAAGTCAGAGCAAATGGGCCGTTATCAGGAATGCCTGACCGGCCAGGTTGTATTGCCGGTCGGAGTCGTCGGCCCTATGGATATTGAACTCGGTCGCTATCGCACGAGTGAAGATGGCGACGTCGAAGAAATGGAACGCTATCGCGATAGCCTCTATGTGCCTTTAGCGCATACGGAAGGGGGGCTTTCCACTTCTATGTTGCGCGGTATGCAAGCGACTGCTGAATCTGGCGGCATTCGCACTTATTTGCTGCATAATCAGATGACGAGAGATTGCGCGTTTGTCTTTTCGTCAGCGGATCATGCGGTCGCGTTTTCGCGATGGATTAGTCATAATGAATCGGCTTTACGCGAGTGGGTTAACGATCCAGATAACCCTCTAAAATCTACCGAATCTGGCGATGGCGTATCCCCGCTATCGTCGCATGCCACACTGCTGGCCATAAGTACCCGAATCGTGGGCCCAGTCTGCCATGTCCTCTATCGATTTCACACGGGGGAGGCGTGTGGTCCGAATATGACTACGCGCAATGCATTTAGTTTAAACCGAGAAATTGTCGAACGCTCCTCATCCATGGGGTATCGTCCGCTTCACGTGTTTTTAGAAGCCAATTTGGGTGGAGATAAAAAACCGAGTTATGAATACTACGCTGGAGGTCATGGCAAAACGGTTTTGGCCACGGCCACCTTAACCGATGCGGTGTTACACCATCGTCTCCACATTCAAGCTTCAGCCTTGCAAGAGCTCGAGTGGGTGGGTTTACATGGCGCCCACGTGAGTGGGATGCAATCGTTTGCTTTCACTCCGGCCTCGGCTATTGCAGCCATTTTTGCGGCTACCGGGCAAGATTTAGGGATGGTGGGGACCAGTAGCATGGCCCATGGTGTGGTTAAACGTGTCCCGGAAGGAGTCACCTTTAGCCTTCAGCTCGGGGGGATTGAAGTGGGCACGGTAGGCGGAGGCACCAGCCTGCCGCATGCTGAGGCCTGGCTCAACTTGATGGGATGTAAAGGGCCGGGATCAGCCGAACGCCTGGCTCAAATTATCGCAGGAGCCGCCTTAGCGTTGGAAGTCTCGGCGGCGTCTTCTATGGCCAGTCGCGGCAGTGAGAATTTTTTTAGAGCGCACTTAGAGCGAGGGGGACTTCGCTCCTGAATTAGAGGTTCGAGTAATCGGTGGATCAAAGGGCACCCAAGGCGATGCGCTGGCGGTGCCCTTTGATCGGAGGGGCCTTGGTTCGGTATGGAATGACTCACGAAGGCGGCGTTCGAACCATGACCGTGACCGCGGTGAACTGCCCGGGGTCTTTGGCCCTCGGAGAAATCCAGACACGGACGGCAGCACCCGGGGTCAAATTTGACCAGCGGCCATCGGGAACATAAAAATCGGTGTGAGAATTGGCGGTAATGGTCATGGTGTGGTCCTGGCCGGGTACGCTGACCACTAGATTGGATCCAATAAGGGCGCGGATGGTGCCGTTGACCGGAGGAAAGCTCACGGACACTTGGGCGGCATTGACGGTTTGACCGTCGCTTGCCGCCAGACCGCGAACCACCACTCGGTATCCGGGTTTGATGTAATCCACGCCCTGGGGTCCTTGGGTCGCCGGCACTCCCGGGGACTGGTATTGGGTTTCTGGGCTCAGCGCGATGATTCGGCGGAGATGGGTTAAACCGCCTTTAGTGTCCTCTACACGCACCACCAGGTGTCCCTGACCCATTTGGACGACTTCACCCCTGAGGGTGACATGCAGGGCCGGGGCGATCACTGGGATGCCTTGGGGACCCAGACCGCCGTTATGCGCATAATGATAGACAACGAGCAAACCGGCCACAATGACGAGAAGGCCAGCGGTTTTTCGTGACAGGTGCGGTTTGGTCCGAACCCCACTGTCCGGTGGTTGAGCCGGCACTAACGCTTTTCGATCCAACTAAATCCCCTCCCCTATCCCCTATGCGAATATGTCCGTTTTCAGACGAGCAAACCTTCCAGGATTTCGGTAACTTGGAACCCGTATACTAAAAAAGGACCGCGAGCAGGAATGAAAGGTGGATTTTGATCATGCAATACGCTGGGCGAGGCATTTGGTTGTGGTCCTTTTTGCTGCTGGCTGTCGCCGTGGTCTTTGCCCAGGTCGCCCATCAAGGGTTGTCCGGGGACGTATATTGGCAATGGGCGGCCGGGCGGTGGATGCTGAGAACGCACCAGGTGCTTAAGAACGATCCGTTTTCCTACACGCTCTATCATCATCCTTGGGTGGCCGAAGAGTGGGGCTATGAAGTCCTTTTGGCGGGATCTATTGCTGCTCTGGGCCCGGTGGCCCTGTGGCTGTTCTCGGCCGGCCTAGGCTCGCTGACGCTCTTTGTGACCTGGGTGAGATTAAGGGCCCATAGCGATGACGGCATCAAAGCTGGGCTGGTGCTGATTTTAATTGCGGTCTCGCTGGAACTCTTCGTCAAAGACCGACCGCAAACCCTAAGTTATCTGTTGTTTGCATTAGTGCTGTGGATATTGGGAAGTAGCGGGCAGCATCCGTGGCGGCGACTGGTCTTAATCCCCTTGCTGTGGTTCTGGGTGTTGTGCCACGGAAGTTTTCTCCTGGGCTATTTATTGGTGGCCACCGACCTGGGCTTGGCCGCGGTGGTCTCAACGAGGGTGTCCGGTCAGCGAAACTTAGGGCTTCGAACGGCCGTGTTAGCCGCAGCCGTTCTGGCGTCCTGGGTGAACCCTTTTGGCTGGAGACTCTGGAGTTATGCCTGGCACGTAAGTACCTCCACGGTCATAGCCAATTCCATTGTGGAATGGCAGTCGCCGAATTTTCACAACGATCTCTTGAAGCTGGTTATCTGGCTCCCTGCTTTGGCTTTAGCCGCAGTGTGGTGGAGACACCGACCCGGTATTCCATGGTTTGATACCATTTGGGCCGCCATCTTGTTTTTAGCGACTTTGCAGTCTGTGCGATTCTTGCCATATTTTTCTTTGGAGTGGGGCATTGCGGTATTGGTCGGTACTCAAGGATGGCGATTTCGCCAGGTCAAGCCTTGGATTGTGGCGCCGATATTGCTCGCAATCAGCCTGATTGTGGTGGTGTCTAAACCGATCATACGCCCGGACCAGGCCAGTTCTTCGGAGCCGGTGGCGGCGGTGAATTATCTTAAATCAAAGCCTGCTGATGCCCGCGTCTTCAATTATTATGTGTGGGGAGGCTATTTGATTTGGCGAGGGATTAGGGTATTCATTGACGGTCGTACCGACTTCTATTTGCAGGATGGCATTTTTACTCAGTATGTGGCCATCCAAAATCTGACCGTCAACCCTGACATCGACTTTCGCCAATGGCGGGTGCAATATGTGCTATGGCCGCCGTTTACGCCATTGGCCACCTATTTGTTGTCGGATCCCTCGTGGCGCCTAGTCTATCAAACCAAGCACTCGTGGCTATTTAAACACCGAGGAGGGTGGGGGCCGGCGATTAGCGTGCCTTCGGTCAAAACTTCGCTGGCTGCGGGTGTCCAATGAAGGCGGCCTGCCTGCCGGCCACAGATCACCGGGCCGGACGAGGCCATCGGTAGGTCGAATGGCGGTCGAGGAGGTTACGAAGTGCGGATGCCGCTGGTGGAGACGATGAGACGATGGGTGGAACAAGGAGGTGAACGCTGGCATACTCCTGGGCACAAGGGCCGCGGCGATTTTGTGGATGGGCCGAGCCTACCGTGGGCGTGGGATTTAACCGAAGTCGGACCGCTAGTGCGAAATGGCGGGGCTCAAGACATGGTGAGAGCGTCGGAAGACCGGCTGGCCCGGCAAATTGGCGTGCGCCGGAGCTGGTATTCGGTGCAAGGCGCAAGTCTTGCAGTTACTGCGGCGATTTTAGCCGCCTTTCCTCCAGGCTCGAGAGTGGCGGTCGAACGCCATGCCCATCGGTCAGTGCTGGCGGCGATGATTCTTGGTGGCCTTAAGCCTCAATGGATTGCGACGGGGACGTCGGTCGAAGGGTTGGCCTGGCCTGCGTCGGAACAGCAATGGGAGGCGGCCATGGCTGACGTTCAGGGGGCGGTGGTGACCCGCCCCACCTATGATGGCATAGCGCTCTCGGGGCCGGCGCTGGAACGATTGATCCGTCGAGCCCATGCTCGCGGCCAACGGGTGGTAGTGGATGAAGCCCACGGCGCCCACTGGCCAGGACGCGAGGGGTATCCAAAATCAGCCATCTATCTGGGCGCCGATTTAGTCGCCCATGGCGTGCATAAAACCGAAAAGGCCTTGACGCAAACGGGGGTTTTGCATTTGACGGGCGACCTTGTGGAACCCGAAGTCGTCGAGTGGTGGTGGAGCCTGATGGCTACGTCAAGCCCATCGTATTTGCTGCTGGCGTCGTTGGATCGTTGGCAGGCAGAACGAGGGGCAGTGACTGGTGCTTGGGAAGGATTTGCGCAGGCCATGCGGGCGCTTTGGCGTGAACTGTTAGACCGCGGATTTCGAATTTGGCAATTAGAAGCGGAAGAACAGTTGGGTATCCAGGCAGATCCGGTTAAACTGAGTATACTCGGCCCTGGTCCCAAATGGGCTCGGGCGGTGGACGCCTTCGGCCAGGTGGAAAAAGTGGAGGCGGGGGTGATCACGTTCATGCTCTCTCCTGACCAGTCTTTATCTCGCCTAAAGTCGGCCTTGTACCAGCTGGAACCTGAGCCTAGAGGCGAAGCGGGAACCGTTTTGGATGCGGGCCAACTGCCCGATGTGGCGCTGGCGCCACGGGATGCGGCGATGATGCCTGTAGTGTGGGTGCCGCTACGCCAAGCGATAGACCGAATTGCTGGCCGTGCCCTCGTCGCCTATCCTCCAGGGATCCCGTGGGTGGTTCCTGGCGAACGAGTGAGTGGCGAACTAATCGAAGAAATCTTGCGATCCCGCTCCTTAGTGGACAGAACTTGGGAAGGAGGTCGGGTGATCGAAGGCGAATTATGGATGGGGGTGATAAATCAGTGAGAGGGCGGCTTTTTTCCTTCGAAGGCATCGATGGGGTAGGAAAAACCACCCAAGTCGCCCGAGTCAAAGACTGGTTGGAGCAGGAAGGATATCGAGTCCAAGTGGTGCGTGAGCCAGGGGGAACCCCTTGGGGTGAAGCGATTCGGGAGGTCTTGCTGCATCGCGCCTCGAGTCGGGATGCGACTGCTGAGTTTTTGTTATTTGCCGCAGCTCGAGCTGAATTAGTCCGTGCGGTGATTTGTCCTTGGCTAGACCAGGGTGGAGTGGTTTTGGCTGACCGCTATATCGATTCCAGCGAGGCCTATCAAGGATGGGGCGGCGGCGGAGACCTCAGACTCATCCGACTGGTCAACGATGCGATCACTGAAAAAGCGCGACCCACGGGAACGTTATGGCTCGACGGCGTCTCGCGCGGCGACCGATCCACTCAAGATAACTTGGAGTCTCGCGGCAAGGAGTTCTTTGGTCGGGTGCTGGAGGGCTATGGGGTATTGTGGCAAAGCCAGCCTCAGCGCATTCGCCGGATTGATTCTAACCGCGACCAAGAGGAGGTATTTCAATCCATTCGAGTGGCCGTTGATGAGTGGCTGAGGGCCCAGGATATCAGTCCCATAGGCGCAAGGAAAGGAGGCCGGATGTCATGAAGCTAGTCATTGCTATTTTACAGGACAAAGATGCGGTCCACGCTGTGACCGAATTGAATCGGCGAGGATTTCGAGCCACTAAACTGGCCAGCACGGGGGGATTTTTGCGAGAGGGCAATACCACGATTTTAGCGGGGGTGGAAGAAAAGGATGTGGAACTCGTCTTGGCCATCGTGCGGAGGACAAGTTCGGTGCGGGAAGAGACCTTAACCCCGCAGACGCCCAATCAGACCGGAGAACCTTACGTACCATTTCCCGTGGAAGTGACGGTGGGTGGAGCCACGGTCTTTGTGGTGGATATTGATCGGTATGAAAAGTTCTGAAACGATGCTATGCCGTTGGCCTTTCTTGGATCGGGCGTGGACGCGCAAGCGTTTAGCCCAAGCTTTGCTGTTGGTAGGTGCGGGAGAGTATGCCCAAGATGCGGCCAAAGCGGTAGTCCGCCGATCGCTATGTGAAGGGGACGGAAAGCTGGACTGTGCCTGCCGAAGCTGTCAGGCTCTCGACAGTGAGCATCCGGATTTAATCGTTCTTTCGCCCAGTCCGAAGACCATTCGGCTCGAGCCCGTTCAGCGCGCCATGAGCCGAGTCGGCATCGCGCCGCTTTGGTCACCGCTGGTCGTGGTATGGGTTAACCCCGTGACCGCCATGACCTTAGAGGCCGAAAATTCGCTGTTGAAGAGCCTTGAAGAACCGCCAGGATATGTGCAGTATGTGCTGAGCGTGGAGCGTGTGGAAGGCGTATTGCCTACCGTGCGCAGTCGTTGTCAGGCCGTTTCTGTGGACGACCCTCATCAGCCGGCCAAAGCGTTTGAGAAGAAGTGGCTTCGTGAGCCCGACCGGGATCTAGCGAATGATTTGGTTGCGGCTGGCGAAAACGTACGCCAGGCGTTCGTGAAGCATCCGGACCCTCGGCTCTTTACCTTATTTTCGGTGCTTTGGCAAGCAAGAGAGGGAATTGACCGCAATCACAACTTAGACTTGATCCGAGAGCAGGTCGAAATCGCCTGGGAGAACGCATTTGGGCAATCACGCTGACGAATGGTGGTATGTCTATATCCTCCGTTGTGGGGACGATTCATTTTATACGGGGATTGCCAAGAATGTACAGCTTCGTCTCGACCAGCACGCTCGCGGCCGCGGCGCCCGATATACTCGGGGTCGAGGACCGTTTACGATTTGGTGGCAGTCAACCACGCTCAGCCATGGCGAGGCGTTGTCGCTAGAGCGAAGAATCAAGACGATGACCAGGGCGCGAAAGATGAGCCTGGGGAAGCGGAGTGACGATGAGACAGACCGACGGACAAATAGTTGAACCCGGGACCCTCTATCTGGTGGGCACGCCCATTGGCAACCTCGGCGATGTGACCCGGCGTTCAGAAGCGGTATTGGGAGCCGTGGATGTGATTTTGTGTGAAGATACCAGAGTGACTGGAATGCTTTTGCAGGCGATCAACGTGGACCGACCCAAAGAGGCGTTTCACCAACATAACACGATGAGACGCCTGCCGAGCATTATCCGTCGCTTGCAAGAAGGTCAGGCCATGGCGCTGGTCAGCGACCGAGGCATGCCAACGGTTTCCGATCCGGGTCGAGAATTGGTGGAAGCCTGTCATCGTGAAGGAATACCGGTTTCGGTGATTCCGGGGGCCAGCGCCCTGACCGTTGCCTTTGCCGGCTCGGGATATTCTCACCCCCTGTTATTTTGGGGATTTTTACCGGCCCGAGGGAAAGAGCGCCGTGAGGCTTTACAAGGAGTGGCTGAAACGGTAATCACCCAAGTGTTTTACGAAGCGCCCCACCGTCTTAAGGCAACGATAACGGATTTCAGTGAATTACTTGGCGAGGAGAGGGAAATCACTGTGGCTCGCGAATTAACCAAGCCTTACGAGCAGTTCTGGCAGGGAACCTTGGCCGAGGCTAACCGACAAATAGCGGGGTTCCGCGGAGAATTGGTGCTGCTCTTGGCTCCGATCGACAAGGCACGCATAAAAACGCGCATCGACGAACCCTCGCCTCAGCTCTGGCTGGCACTAAAGGCCCTGGTTGAAGAGGCACTGGCCCACGGAGAACCGGTCACGGACGCTGTCCGCCGCATCGCCTCCCAATTTCGCGTGCCCCGTCGCGATCTATACGACCTAGTCAAGGGTCACGACGATTAGACCGCCGTCGAACCCAAATCTTTAAGGCATTCTTGGCAAATGTTCTTTCCGCGATATTGTTCGACATCTTCAACGTTTCCGCAAAAGATGCATGCGGGCTCATACTTCCTTAGCACGATTTTCTCTTCGTCCACGTAAATCTCAACCGAATCTTTGTTCGTAATGTGTAGCGTTCGACGAAGTTCAACCGGCAGGACGACTCGTCCGAGTTCGTCCACCCGACGCACAATGCCGGTGGATTTCATATTAGGCTAGCCTCCTTTGCTTCCTTATCGTTAACAGTAATATACCAAAAATGGTAATTTCTAGTCAATAGCTGGGATCAGAAAATGTCACACAGTGTCGACCTATGTTTGATAAAGCTGGTGGAGTCTCGTCTGTACCGTCGGTACTTTCCCGTTTAGAAGATCCGATGTCCGATGTCCTCGCTAGGGCTGCGCAAAACGCGACTAGTGCGGTCCGGTTGTGAGGTGGGAAGCTCGGAGTCTCTGCTGCCGCTCGATGCTTAGACGAAGAATTGTCCCCAAAGATAGGTTAGACTGAGAGATCAGGCTGATGGGATTGAACCGATACCGAAAAAGGCCCTTAAATATTGTAGGGTCCTTGGGTTCGAGACCCTGTTTTGCGCTCGGAAGATGCCTTGGCAAGGCCGATTGCAAGGAGAAGTTGGTCGATTTTTTTGCGTAAGAACAGGACACAAGGCCTGTCTTTGTGCGATGATAATACTAATCAAAGGCAAAGTGAGGCGAAAAAGAGATGGGTACACGTTTTGATCCGCCATTTTGGGTGGGAGATCGAGAGTTTTCTCAGGAGGACCTCGAGGGCATTCAGGAGATGGCAGTGCGGTGTCGCCGCTTGCCTCGCCAGGAAGTGATCGCGACGATTTGTGAAAACTTAGCCTGGAGATCGCCCAACGGTCAACTGAAACTGATGTCCTGCCGACAGTTGTTGACCGATTTGGACTCGGTGGGCTTGATTGAATTACCGTCGCTTAGGGCCCGCACCAAAAAAGGCAAGAATGCGAACAACGATGCGGATGGGGAACCCTTGCCACACCTGCCGATGGAGGCTAAATTGGCGGATTTGCGTCCAATTAGCCTCGATCCCGTCCTGCCCGAGGAACGCAAGACGTGGAATGCGACCATGGCAGCGTATCATCCGCTAGGATATCGGCGCCCGATTGGCGCCTTTCGACGGTATTGGATTCGAGTCAAGGGCCCAGAAGGGCGAATCATTATTGGAGCGTTGCTGTTTGGCGCCGCGGCCAAGGCGGTTGCGGCGCGCGATTCGTGGATTGGTTGGGATGCTTTCGAACTGTCGCGGTTTCGTTGGCGGATCGTGAATAACAACCGTTTCCTGATTATTCCCGGTGTGCGCGTTCCTCATTTAGCCAGTCACATTTTGGGGATCGTCGCTCACCAACTTCCCGAAGATTGGTTGCAACGCTATGGATTTCGTCCGCTGATGTTGGAAACCTTTGTCGAAGCGGGTTGGGAAGGAACCTGCTATCGGGCGGCCAACTGGATTCGACTGGGCGAGACGTTGGGGCGGGGCAGGGATGATCGCTATCGCAGGAATAACCTGCCAATCAAGACCATCTGGGTGTACCCACTCGATCGACATTGGCGAGAAAAATTGCTGGTTCCGCAGGAATATCCTTATGACGAAGAAGATGACGAACAGGATATTTTCGAGTTGTAGGCCAAGCCCAGGCTCAGAAAACGCTAGGCCACGCACCGACGGGTGGCCTAGCGCAGGTTTTTTGTCTGACCGGGTGTGAAGGAAGACGAGGGAGCCGGTAGACGGTGTCCGAATCAAGCTCCGTTTTGTGAGACCAATGCTTGGCTTAGTGGTGAAATGGCTTCGTTTGCCGTATCTGGTCGGGGAACGGGTGGGTCAGGCTTTGCAGATGATCCACCGCTCGGATAAGGTCTTCCAGGAAGAGATGCGCTAGGTCCATGGAAAAGCTGTTGCGTACCACCACGCGCATGATGGTGGTGTCTTCCATCGAAGCGGGCAGAGGGTAGGCTGGGACCTGCCACCCACGCTCGTGCAACACGTGGGACAGATCGTGCAGATCCCACAGATCGCTGGCGTCCGAGGATAACTTCCAGGCGAATACGGGGATGTCGCTACCGTCCGTTAACAGGTCGAACATCTTCATCTGACCGATGCGATGAGCCAGAAAATGGGCCACGTTTTGACACGCCTTTTGGACTTGATAATAGCCCTCCCAACCCAAGCGAAGAAAATTGTAATACTGCAACAATACCTGAGCCCCGGGGCGGGAAAAGTTCAAACCGAAGGTGGGCATATTGCCGCCTAGGTATGACACTTCAAAAATTAAATCTTCGGGAACGAGGGACTTGTCTCGCCATAGGGCCCATCCGATTCCAGGATAGACCAATCCGTATTTGTGCCCGGAGGCGTTGATGGAATGCACCCTGGGCAAGCGAAAATCCCACAGTAAATCCTTTTGTAGAAACGGTGCCACGAACCCCCCCGAAGCGGCGTCCACATGGATTGGAATGTCGAGGCCGGTTTGACGTTCGAGTTGGTCAAGGGCAGCGGCAATATCGGCGACCGGTTCATACACGCCGGTATACGTCACACCGAGAACGGGCACGACCCCGATCGTATTCTCGTCGACCGCCTCGAGTACGCCCTCGGGGGTCAAATTTGGGCGATCGGGGCTAACATTGACGTAACGTGGTTCCACCTCGAAATAATTGGCGAATTTCTCCCACACCACTTGCACGGCTGAGCTAAACACGATGTTAGGGCGGTCAGTCGCAAGGCCTTTGCTTTTTCGCAGCGCTTGCCAACGGCGCTTCAACACCAGGCCACCCAACATGCATGCCTCGGAGGAGCCGGTCGTGGATACCCCGATGACGTCATCGGGATTTGGAACATTCCAGAGATCCGCCATAATATGAATGCAGCGGTCTTCAATGGCCGCGGTTTGGGGATATTCGTCTTTGTCAATCATGTTTTTATCTGCTGCCTCGGCATAAAGAGCCCGTGCCTGAGGCTCCATCCAGGTGCCCACAAAGGTGGCTAGGTTAAGGCGGGCATTGCCATCAAGGGTGAGTTCATCGTGAATAATTTGGTATGCCGTCTCCGGGAGCAACCCATCTTGGCTCAATCGGAATCGAGGAATAGAATCTTCACCGCTTCGGGAAAATAGGGGATTCACCTCAATTTCGTCACCCACAATATGATGTTGTGTATGGTTTCGCCACTTGGCCATCGTCTACCATCTCCTAACAGATTTGGTGTGTGCTACTCGCATCAGGTCCTCCTTTAGTGAAAAACCTCGCCTGTCTAGCGCAAGGGATAGGGGGCAAAAGCTAACGCCAGTGGTGAAGCTTACCATCATCGGTGCGTAAGCAGCGATGTGAATGCCCCCAGTCACTCTCTCAAGGCCTCTTCAGGGTACCATACTTGAATGGCCTCAGCATTTTCGAAGGGAAACGGGCCTGACCCAGGATTACGCCATCATACTCCCCGGAAAACTCAGGTGGGGTTCGGCGCCAGGAGGACCATGACAAAAATCCGGTGACTTTAGCCAGCTAGGCCCTACGTTCTCCTGGATAAAACCTCACTGAGCCGATTTAGTAGGCTCTCCAATCGGGCGCGATTATCTGAGTAAGCTCTCACATGAGGGTTTTCGGATAATACCAAAGTGGGTTTGCTATTGGATGAACGTCGCGGTATCCGTCGTCCTGAGCCACTCAGATTCATCCCGTTTTACCATATGTTCCCCTGCTTGGACTGCACCGCATTTCTGACTTCACTGGGTACGTATTATACTGCGTGCGGGTCATAGCGTCCGCTTTAGGAGACGGCCACAGTGCTGAACCACCATTATGCAGCAAGGCCTGGAGACGCCCACAGTTTTGGCATCAAACTCTTAAATTTGACCCGCACGCAGTCTACGCCATTTTGCTCATCTCTTCGTGGAGCCTTCGAAAGACACTCGGCTTTAACGGAGGTCATCCTCTCTATCCGATAGCGGCCCCTTACCGGTCATTTCTTGATACAAGTCTTGGTACATCTTGGCCTCCGAGCGGGCGATAGATGAACCGACGGCCCACAGGACTTGGAGGTCCGCGGGGCGGGCGTAGTGGATTAACACTTGGCGACAAAGTGCATAGTGACGCGGTTCATCGTGTTCGGCATGGATCGTCCAAAAGCTAAGATTGAGCGGGCGGATGGCATTGTAGTGAGGGTGGCGGAGACCCTCTCCAATCCGTCCCATGACCTGACCGGCAAAGAACTCGGATCCGAGGCCGACCGCGGCCATTGCTTCCATCGGCGTGGCCTGGCGAAAAAACGAAAGAAACGTGCCTATGGCCTCCGCTACGGCCGAGCCCATAGGCGCGTCCGGAACATGATGAAGGTCATCTCCTAGGCAGGGATCGATAGAGAACAAAAAGGTCTGGTAGAGCGCTTGGTGAGAACGATTGGAAGATCCGCGGCCAGCCTCATCCCATAGATTATCGGCGAGGGGAACCCACCACTCCGACAACGGCTCCATAGCTGAGATAGCCGCCCCTAGAATCCGAGGAAAGTTTCGACTGTAATGCCCATATTGCAAAGCAAAGTAGCGCAACTGCCTGGCATCGTAGTCGCCTTGCTCGAGCGCGAGAAAAAATGGGGCATTAAAAAACTCGCGGCGGACCAACAATTCCATCTTTGTCTCGACCTCTGCCAAAGAAGTGAACGGGGTGAGTGTGCTGTCGATAGCGATTTCCTCCTCTCAGTGGATCTATGGTACCGTATCTAAATACATGCATCCACAGATAAGTCAGGTAGCAGGAAACGGGCTGTACTGCTCGCCAATTTCGGGCGCATTACGGGCTTTTTGGAGAGCTGTAGTCTCCAATTTCACTCTATGTCCTCCACTGGCAGGGTCCCACCTGACTCATCTGGGGATGCATGTTTAGGGAACAAGCATGTAAGGTAGCGTAAATCCTGGCCGACAGTGTTGGGCATTGCAAACCATAGCCTAAAATGCGTCTCGGTGCCAACGATGGCACGCGGGGAGTGAAAGGTGCTGCTCAATGATAGATGGTGTGCATAGCGGTGTTCCGGGTGTCAACTTCCTTTAGGGCCTTAATCTGGCGCTGGCAACCGTTGGAAGGACCGTCCACCCGCATATCTGTGGGCACCGGCTTATCCCTACTCCTCTTCACCCGGTCGAGAACGCGGAACAGCGCACACTCGTGTGTCCGACCTGGTATCATGGTAGAAGTTATGTCAAAGAATGGGAAATGGGAAATGGGAAATGGGGAATGGGGAATGGGGAATGGGGAATGGGGAATGGGGAATGGGGAATGAACCATGTACTTAGGATACTTTGATGAAGTAAAACCGTCAGATCACTGCGAAAGTTTGCTCGTCGGTGGAATATTGGTGCAAGCTGGGCCGAGCCTTTACGACTTAGAGTCAGAAATTCGAAGCCTTGCCGGCAATTTTTTTGGTGAGCCGCTCTTAACCAAAGACCGAGAGTGGCATGGCGTGGACATCTTCCAAGGGAAGGGACCATATCGAGGTCGGGCCATCCAAGAACGCCTCGGGTTATTCCGGGATTTGGTCGATCTGGTGGTTAAGTTTGAGCTCCCTATTCAAGTGGTTGCGGTTAACATTCCTCAACACCGAGCCTGATATCAGTATCCGGACAAGGAATATCGTTTGGCTCTTATGCTGTTGTTGGAGCGATTCTGCGATCTGCTCGATGACTACGATGAGCGCGCAGTGATTTTTGGGGACTATGAAAAGGACGAGATGGGGCGGGACGTTACTGACTTTTCAAGTTTTCAAGCCCGAGGCGTAACACAGTATCGCGGACGGTCACTTGATCGGCTCATCGATACCTTGTACTTCACGCAATCGCATCATAGCCGATTGTTGCAACTCGCGGACGTCGTTCTATATCTCGTCCATCGTTTTGACATATGCTGGGACTCTTCGAACACGTGGATCGATCTTCAAGGACGGTCAATTTGGGAACATCTTAGAGACGGCGCAAGCATATATCGGGTGATGAAGTGGCCAAGATAAAAGCGGAACGACCCTCGCTTCGAAAGAAGCTGGCCTTGTTAAATTACGGAACAAAGCGCTGAGAGCCGTTAATAATTTGATAGTACACTCTGACAATACACACGTCAAGTGATCGATGCTGCTTCCAGCTCTGAAGAATGAAGGCGTAGTTTGAATCTTCTACCGGGGTGGATTTCTGTAAATTCTAAGAGAACTAGGACTCGGAGGGTGTCTCATTCGTCCCCACCGTGCTGGATGGCACGCTACGCCCGAAGGGCCAAGCGATGATGGGCATGGGGTAGCGTCCCGGTGAAAACGTCGTCATTCTCCGGGCGAAACTGTCGTTTTTTTCTATTCCCTTGACTCGCGAGTTCGGGGTGCTCGCGCTATCACACCAACCGGGGCTTGTGTCGGCGCTCGCCGAGGCGAGCGATCCGGGCTTTATCCACCCCGGAATCTCGGGCGGCTCCACCAGTTTTATCATCGTCCCTCGGATGCTCAGGAAAAAGACCATAGGCCACAACGTGGTTTGGTGGCGCACCAAAATGTGGAGGAGATGCGCAATGTGCGTTAGATGATGAAATGCCTGCATCGCGTTCCAATCCCGGGAATAGAGGGGCTTATACTCATATCCGAGGGGCTTTTCGACGAGCATGTGTTCCTCGATATCCCAGCGATGACGTGCCATCCGATTGCACCGGTCTAATACATTGGCGCGAGTGAACGGCTGGCCGGAGACCCACGTCCAGGTGCTCTGATGGTCTCCGGCGGCATCGGTCCAGGTCTCGACACACTGGACGAAATGGAGCACGGTATTTTGCCACGCTTTGGCTTCCGGATCGTACCCGTCATAGGGCACATTCTCGAACGCGGTACCCAGAGGCACTTCCAAATTACGTTCTTCAGAGCTGACCCAAGGCCAACGGATTGCGTTTGGCGCCTGAATTTGCTAGCATGTCGGATTAGGTTTGATTACGCGTTCGCGGGTACCAGAGAGAAGACAATCAGAGTCTGAGGAGGTCGACGGTGGGGCAAAAGACTTGGTATGTGACCACGCCCATCTATTATCCCAGTGACAAGCTGCACATCGGTCATGCATATACCACGGTAGCGGCGGATGCCTTAGCTCGCTATCATCGGTTGCGCGGCCAGTCGGTGTGGTTTGTCACCGGGTCGGACGAGCATGGACAAAAGATTCAAAAGCGGGCGGAAGAAAAAGGAATGGATCCACGAGCGTTTGTCGACGAGATCGTTAGTCAAATTAAAGATCCATTGTGGAAACGCTTGGCGATTTCCTACGATGATTTCATCCGTACTACCGAATCTCGTCATCACCGTGTGGTCCAGGCGATTTTCCGGAACCTTCAGGCCCATGGGGATATTTACAAGGGGACTTATGAGGGCTGGTATTGTCTCCCTTGCGAAACCTTTTGGACCCAAACCAAGGTGGTTCAGGGCCAGTGTCCAGATTGTGGACGACCGGTGGAAAGAGTCCGCCAAGAGAGCTACTTTTTTCGTTTGAGCGCTTATGCGGAACGCATTCGTCAACACATTCTCGATCATCCTGACTTTATCCAACCAGTGAGTCGGCGAAACGAGATGTTGGGGTTTTTGGATGAAGGTTTGGAAGACTTATCGATCTCCCGTACTGGAATGCAGTGGGGCATTGAGGTGCCTGGGGATCCCGACCACGTCATTTATGTCTGGTTCGACGCTTTGCTCAACTATCTCACCGCGGCTTCCTATCAGGCTGACGAAGAGGACTTTCAGGCCAAATGGCCGCCCAATTTGCAGATTGTGGGAAAGGAAATCGTACGGTTTCATACCATTATTTGGCCGATTATGCTAATGGCAGCTGGCCTGGCCTTGCCCGACCACGTGTTTGGTCATGGATGGTTATTGATTGGCGATACCAAGATGTCCAAGTCCCGAGGTAACGCGGTGGACCCTATCCAACTCATTGACCGCTACGGAGTGGATGCCGTGCGCTACTACCTGCTCCGAGAGGTGCCTTTTGGCGCGGACGGCAGTTACACCGAAGACGCCTTGGTACTTCGAACCAACGTGGATCTGGCCAATGATTTAGGAAACTTGCTAAACCGTACAGTGGCGATGGTGGAGCGCTTTGTCGATGGTCGAGTAAAACTTCCGCCCGGTGTCGGAGGCGATCGAACTCTGCCCATAGCGGTGGCCAATACGGTCAAGGCCGTCGAAGACAAGATGGATGCATTTAATTTGTCCGACGCCTTGGTGGCGCTGGGCGGATTAGTTCGGCAGGCCAACCGCGAGATCGAACTGAGCCAGCCTTGGGCGCTGGCTAAGAACAAACAGAGCACGGCCCTTCATGTGGTGCTGTACGATTTAACAGAGACCTTAAGGGTGCTGTCCGTTTTATTATCCCCGTTTTTGGTTGAGGCACCGGGGAGAATGCGAGCGCAATTGGGCATCCTCGAGCCCGTCCATTCGTGGAATGAGACGGCGTGGGGCTCTTTCGGCGATGAGTTCCACGTGGAGCCTGGACCTGCCTTATTTCCTCGCATTGACCCGCCAGAAAACGTAGCCTCAGAGGAGGTCGCAGCGACGATGCAAGCCGATGAGAAGACTCAGGAAATCGACGTGGACTTGTTTCAACAAGTGGAACTGGGAGTGGGCACAGTCCAAAGTGCCGAGGTGGTAGAAGGTGCGGACCGGCTGCTAAGGCTAAGCGTGAACGATGGCGAGCGGGTTCGGACCATCGTCTCAGGAATTCGTGCTCATTATGGAGCCGATAGTATGGTGGGCAAGCAGGTGGTGTTGGTAAAAAACCTGAAACCGGTCAAGATTCGAGGCATTGTATCCGAAGGGATGCTGCTCGCTGCCTCCAAGGACGGCGTGCTGACATTGGTGGTGCCGGATACGCCAATCGAGCCGGGCGCGCGAGTCAAATGATTCGGGGGTTTGACAGCCACTGCCATCTACAGGATGAAGCCTTTGATCTGGATCGCGACCAAGTGTATCGGGATGCCCACGAAGCGGGGTTGGGCCTGATCATCCCAGGCTTTTCACGGAAGAGTTCGGAGATGGCGATAGAGGTAGCGGCTGCCTTGGATGATGCGTATGCCTTGGTAGGGGTGCATCCGCATGATGCTCAGCACTTTGATGGCGAAGACGAAGTGCTGATCCGCCAATGGAGCGAGGCCCAAGAGGTGGTGGGGATTGGGGAGATTGGTCTAGATTACCATTATGACTTCAGCCCCCGCGAACAGCAACGGCACGCTTTCTTGACCCAGTTGGAACTGGCTCTGGATCTCGAGTTGCCGGTGGCGATTCACAGCCGCGAAGCTGAAGAGGACACCCTGGAGCTAATCGATAGGGTGTCTCGGGCTCGCGGCGTGCTTCACTGTTTTACCGGCAGCCAGGCGTTCGCCGACGCCCTGTTGGCGCGAGGGTTTTATCTTTCTTTTGCCGGGGTGGTGACGTTTGCCAACGCCGGCGCCTTGCGAGCGGTATTGCGAACGGTGCCATTGGAACGCATGTTGATAGAAACGGACGCCCCGTATTTGGCTCCAATGCCGCATCGAGGCCAACGCAATCAGCCGTTGTGGGTGGTCGAAGTGGCGGAATTGATAGCCATTGAAAAAAGTTGTTCAGTAAAAGAGGTGTTTTCGCATTCGATGGCGAATACACACGAAGTGTTTTTGAGTTGACGCAAGGAATTGGCAAAAAATGGAATTTGGGTGAGGAGATGGGATAGATCGGGTCAACCCCTCGACAATGTACGCTCGGGATTCTGACCGGTCCGAAGAATCTAAATCTGAGGAGGCGGGCTTTTGATAATGCGATCGACGCGGCTTAAAGGCGTGATAAGCATCGCGGCGGTCTTGGCCATTGGGGCTGGAATGATAGGAGGCCAACCAAGACCGGTAGATATTTTGATTCGCACCCCCGAAGGTGTTCGACAAGACAAGTTTTGGACGTGGACGCGAACGGTTCGGGGGGCATTGGAAGCATCCAATATTAGGTATTCTCTAAGAGACGTAATTACACCACGCTTGAATGCTTCATTCAACACTCGAATTCAGATTCGTCAAACCATCCCGGTGTTGGTCAATACCGCGCACCAACATCTAAAGGTATGGACCGCTGATTACAAGGTAGGAGCGGTCTTGCATCACCTGGCGATTAAGTTGACGGCGAAAGACGTAGTCAAACCTTCGTTATCGACCGTAGTCAAAAGGCGCACGACGATTACCATCATTCAGCGCTGGTGGGAACATAAAACCAGCACCGTCAGCCTTCCATTCGGCGTGGAACATCAAGCCAATTCGAGCATGGCCGTAGGCAAGAGTGAAGTAGTTCGCCCGGGCCAAACAGGTTTGGAACGTTTAATTAAGAGCGTGCTCATGCAAGATGGAAAGCCAGTGACGGAGCGTACACAAACTCAAGTGGTTCGTCAACCCGTCTCGGAGATTATCGGCTATGGGACCAAGAAGCTCGTGGCTAGTGCGTCGGTCGCCACCGATGTGGTTCGGAGCATAGCGATGGTGGCTACCGGATATTGGCCGGATCCGAGTTGGTCGACGGGGATTACCGCGATGGGGACCAAGGCCCAATTTGGCGTAGCGGCGGTCGATCCGTCGGTGATTCCGCTAGGGACGCATCTTTATGTCCCCGGCTATGGACCAGCGATTGCCGAGGATACCGGTGGTGCCATTATTGGAGATCGGATCGACCTGTGTTTTAATGATGGCTATCAAGCTATCGATTGGGGGGTCCGACCGGTGACTGTAGAAATCTTGGCACCTAGTTCGTCATAAACGCGCTCGGCGCCGATCCGCGCAATCTAGAAGGTATTCGTGCATTAATCGCCCGCTATCATGCGAGAGTAAATCTCCGCTTGGGCCAGCATTTTCTGATTGATCCCGAGGTCTATGAACTAATGGCGAGCTTGGTAGATGAGGTCGGAGAGATCGGGGCCTTAGAAATTGGACCTGGCCCCGGTGGCCTCACTCATAGCTTGTTAGAACATGGTCACCAGGTAGTAGCCTTGGAGTTAGATGCGGTCTTAACCCATATGGTGCAAACGGAGACCCAAAGCTATGGTCAGAGGATCCAGGTGTTACGCCAGGATGCTCTGGAGACCGGCTGGCAACGCGTCGTTCAGACAGCGGGTCTTTTGGAGCCCGTTGCCGTGGTGGGAAACCTGCCCTACTATATTACCGGTCCCTTGGTGGCGAAATTATGGGAAGACCCCCTCAAGTGGACGCGAGTCGTCTTCATGTTGCAAAAAGAAGTGGCTGAGCGCTTGGCGACTGCTCCCGGCAACCGAGCTACGGGTGGTGCCAGCGTGCTGTTGCGTTATGTGGGAACGCCTTTTTTGGCCCGAGTGGTCCCTAAAGACGCTTTTTATCCCCCACCTGAAGTCGATTCGGCGGTGCTTGTCGTGGATCGGTTGCTGTCGCCACCCAGCGTCGAGTTGGATGCTCTGCGCTGGTGGGTACGAGCGGGGTTTCAACATCGGCGAAAGATGTTGCGCCAAGCGCTTTCGTTGGCACCAGGGTCGCGGTGGGACAAGGCGGGCTGGGATCGTCATCTTGCGGAATATGGGATCGCCGGTACGAGACGTGCCGAGTCTCTGACCATGGACGAATGGATTCGGCTGGCGGCGTCGATGCCTCGAGATCTCGGGGAACGATGAAATCCTAGTGCCGACGATGGGGTAAAATAGAGAAGGGAAGTTATCCTGCCAAACGGTCATAGCGCCGGGACTGCGGCTGAAGAACTTGGCAAAGGATCGAGGTCCTTAGGATGTCGGGTAGCAGCATGGTGTTTGAAAGTCCCACTAAGGGACGCATGAGCATTGAGCAAATGTATGCCGATCTTCTGCTTTACATGGGAGAAGATCCGTCGTCGCGGTATAAACTAATTGTCGGCACCGATTCCCATACTCGCCATGAGACCATCTTTGTGACGGCCGTGGTGATCCATCGGCTTGGCAAGGGAGGCCGCTATTTTTACAATAAATCGCGGCGCCGAGCCATCAAAAGTCTTCGCCAGAAGATTTTGTATGAGACCTCGGTTAGTTTGACTGTGGCCGCGCGGTTGACGGATTTATTGCAGCAGACTGGACAAGCCGACTTAGACGTGGAAATTCACATTGATGTGGGTCGTCAGGGAGAGACCAAGGAGTTGATTCGCGAAATCGTGGGCATGGTGGTAGGAAGTGGCTACCAGGCAGCGATTAAACCAGACTCGTTTGGAGCTTCTAAAGTGGCTGACAAACATACGAAAGGCTAGACATCCAAAAAATGTATAAAACCTGGTCCTTTTGCGTATTGACCGGGATTTGGTTGCTTGGTACAATATTCGGCTTCCTTGACAGTACTCTTCCTCGGTGATAAAATTTAAGTTGTTCGGCCTGAGCAGCGAGGAAGGATGTGATCGCGTGGCAGCCAAGAGTGTTCTGGAGGATATTAAGAAAGAACTTGATTCGCATGTCGGTGAGAAAATCCGAGTAAAAGCCAATAAGGGTCGCAAAAAGATTGATGAAAAAGACGGAGTTTTGGAGAAGACGTATCCCCACATTTTTGTAGTCCGTATTGATGAAGGTAATTTGTCGGACCGTCGGGTCTCTTACTCTTACACCGATGTGTTGACCGAAACGGTGGAGCTCATCCTTCCCGAAGCACTGACGAGTACCAGCTAAATTATCGTTTTTACCCTCGGCATGCCGAGGTATTTTCTTTTTCCGCATAAGGCATATAGGGGTCGGCAAAAATAGAGCGCAGTGCTGTTTTATGCACTGCGCTCTATTTTTTTGGCGAACGGGAGTGTGGGGATGGCAAAAGGGCCATTGCTGATCATTGGTGGCGGAGAAGATAAAGGCGAGGATTCGGAAATCTTGAGACGTTTTGTACACCTGGCGTCTTCTGGGGGGCGAGAAGCCCGAGTGGGGGTGGTCACCACCGCTTCCAGTCAAGGTGAGGCCATGTTTGTCGCGTACGCTCGGGCCTTTCAGCGGATAGGGCTGAATCGGGTGGAGGCGCTTTCAGTCCATCATCGGTCGAGTGCTCAAGACGAAGCGATCTGTCGGCGCCTCGAAGGGATGTCTGGCGTATTTTTTGGCGGTGGGGACCAACTTCGGATTACTTCGATGTTGGGAGGATCGCGGTTCCATCAAACACTGCTGAACTTGAATCTGGAGGGCTTAGTGGTCGCCGGCACCTCGGCCGGCGCCTCGATGATGTCGCTGGTCATGATTGTGGAGGGGGATGCGCGCCAGTCTCCGACTAAGAATACGGTGAAGATGGCGACGGGGATGGGGTTATGGACCGGTGCGGTCATCGATCAGCATTTTAGCCAGCGCGGTCGAATTGGCAGACTGTTGTCGGCCGTAGCGCAAAACCCTGATATTTTAGGCGTGGGATTAGACGAAAATACGGCCATCGAGGTCCGTTTGCAAGAAGGTCACTTGCAGGTGTGGGGCCAGGCTACGGTGACTATCGTGGATGGCCGTCAGATTGAAGAGACTAATGCCTCAGAGTCCGAAGACAACCAGCCTTTGGCACTGACTGGCGTGATTCTTCATGTCTTGCCGCGAGGATTTGGGATGGATCTGAATACGCGCCGACCCTATTCGATGGGGGATACTTTATAAGTCCGAGGGGGACTCGTCTTGGATATCATCCAGTTTCGATTTTTTTCGGGCCCGAATCGCCATGTTTTGGCGCCGGCAGCCGAGGTGCTGCTTGATCTCGGCACCTATAGCAATTGTCCTACAAGTGAACGCCCTACGTTTTTGGATGACCTTTTAACCGTGGTGCCTGGTATTCAAGCCCATCATTGTTCCTTAGGATATCGGGGAGGTTTCGTCGAACGCGTTCGGGAAGGCACCTATTTGGGCCACGTGGTGGAGCATGTGGCCTTAGAGTTGCTCTATCTAGGCGGGGAGCGCGGGGTGTACGGAAAAACCCGGCAAGTAAGCGATCAAATCGTTCGGGTCGTATTTCAAACGGAAAGTGAAGCCGGCGGCAAAGATGCGGTCGAATCGGCTATCTCTTTGGTGCGAGGGCTGTGGAACGGACAGGCCCTCACCCTGTTAACCCAGGCGGTCGAGGCATTTACCGTTCGCTTGGCAGACGTGCGTCTAGGACCTTCGACTGCCGCGCTCTGCCAGGCCGCTCGTGCACGCCAGATACCGATGCAGCGCCTAGACGATCATAATCTGATTCGCTTCGGACAAGGCAAAAACCAGCACCGTATGATGGCCACCACGACGGATCGCACCTCGCTCTCGGCGATTGAGATTGCCCAAGACAAATGCTTGACGAAACGGTTGTTAGAAGCTGCAGGAACACCCGTGCCACAAGGTAAAGTGGTGCGGACCGCGGATGAGGCGACAACGTGGGCGGAGCAATTGGGATATCCGGTAGTGCTCAAGCCCCTCAGAGGCCATCATGGCCAAGGTGTGTCGGTGCATCTTCAAGCTCCGGAAGAGGTGCGACGGGCCTTTGAGTTTGCTCAAGGGTATGATTCCGAGGTGATGGTGGAGCGCGAGATTTCGGGGACTGTGATCCGGATGTTGGTGGTGGGAAATCGTATGGTGGCAGCCAGTGAGCGGGTGCCTCCGGCGGTGACCGGAGACGGGGTGCATACCGTCAGCCAACTGGTGGAGATTTTGAATCAAGATCCCAAACGCGGCCATGGCCATAGCAAAAGTCTCACTAAGGTGGATTTAGATGGACCCGCCATCTTGTTCTTAAGTCAACAACAGATCTATCCCGATACGGTGCTCGCACCCGGGCAGCACATCTATCTCCGTGCCTCCGCCAATATGTCTACGGGGGCTTGGGCCAAAGATGTCACGAAGCACATTGCACCCGACTTGGCCACCGAGGTCGTGCGTGCAGCCAGCCAAGTGGGGTTGGATGTGGCCGGGGTGGATGTGATTACGAGGGATCCCGGTCTCTCGTTAATCGATAGTGGAGGTGCGGTCATCGAGATTAATGCGGCGCCAGGGCTGAGAATGCATCTGGATCCTTCGGAGGGGGCACCCGTTCCGGTGGCCGAGGCCATCTTGGATTGGTTGTTTGGCGACAGTGATGGTCGGGTGCCGGTGGCTGCGGTCACCGGGACCAATGGCAAAACTACCGTCACCCGCATGTTGGCGCATATTTTGGCGGCAGACGGCAAGGTGGTGGGGATGGCCACGACCGATGGGATTAAGATTGGGTCTACGGCCATCTGCGCGGGAGATTTGACCGGGCCTTGGAGCGCCCGGCTGGTGCTCAACGATCCTGCGGTGGAGGCCGCTTGCTTGGAGACGGCACGCGGGGGGATGGCCCGTGGAGGGCTGGGATTTGATGACTGTGATGTCGCCGTGGTGACCAATATTGGCAGTGACCATTTGGGTCAGGACGGGATCGATACCATCGACGATCTTGTGCATTTAAAATCGCTCATCGTGGATGTGGTCAGGCCTTCGGGGGCAGCGGTACTCAATGCGGATGACCCCCTGGTGCTGGGCATGGCCGGGCGGTGTCGGGGAGAGGTGATCTTGTTTTCGGCGCGAGAAGAGAGCCCCGAACTTTTCCAGCATTTGGACCGGGGTGGTCGTGCGGTGTACGTCAAACGCGGTCACTTGGTGTATAGTGGCCCGGACCAGCACTATCGGTTGGTGGGGTGCCGAGTGCTGCCTTCGAGTTTAGGCGGCATGGCCACCATCAATGTCGCTAATGCGGCGGCTGCGGCGGCCGCCGCCCTAGCCTTGGGGATGTCGCCGCGCCAAGTAGGAA
This sequence comes from Bacillota bacterium, assembly GCA_023475835.1. Classification (GTDB taxonomy): domain Bacteria; phylum Bacillota; class Sulfobacillia; order Sulfobacillales; family Sulfobacillaceae; genus JAMCVM01. The sequence continues at coordinate 27,697 of JAMCVM010000061.1, forward strand.
AGGCTCTAGCCCATTTCCCGGCCGCTGGTGAGGGAATGAATCGGGGCCGTCTAGAGATGCTGTCAGGACCCGATCTTCGGGTGTTGATCGACTATGGGCATAATCGGCCGGCCATGACCGCGCTGGCGACCCTCTGCAGGCGGCTTCGGGCACGGCCCGTGGTCACGGTGCTGGGACTTCCGGGAGATCGCAGAGATCAGGACCTGATCGACACCGCGGGGCAAGTCGCCGAGTTTAGCCAACGGGTGGTGGTTCGAGAGGACGACGATCTCAGGGGCCGAAGACCGGGGGAGGTGGCCGATCTGATCCGCCAAGGCTTGATCACAGCAAATATGCCGGCAGATGCTATCGAAATTGAGCTCGACGAGGGGGCTGCGGTTAGCCGCGCGATTTTGTCCAGTCCTCCTGGGGGGTTGGTGCTGGTCCTTTATGAACGCTATGGCGTGGTGCGTAAAGCTGCCCAAGAAGCGTTGAATCTTCGACCGCAAGCGCTGCGATCAGAAGAAGAAATTCACGCTTCTGGATGATACCATAGGAGGAAAGGATTGAGGGGCGGCTAGGACGATGCTGGCGTGGGCAAAGATTAATCTTGGACTCGAGGTTGATCCGGTGGACGCTTCCGGATTTCATCCCATTCGAACCGTGATGGCAGAGATTTCACTCGCCGACGAGTTGCGGGTTGAGCCCTCGTCCTCTTGGCACATGGAAGTCAGCGGCGACTTCGGCAGTTGCCCTCCCGATCCTCGGGAAAATTTGGTCTGGCGGGCTGAGCAATTGCTAGCCGATGGGCATCGACGCTCTATGGCGCCATTTAGAGTCCGATTGCAAAAATCCATTCCTGCGGGGGCGGGCTTAGGCGGCGGGAGTGCGGACGCCGCGGCCTGGCTTCGCTATCGAGATCCACACGACCTAGCCTCGGCAGACGCGATTTGGCAAGCGGCGGCAATCCTGGGAAAGGATATTCCCTTTTTTCGCCATGGCGGGGTCCAAGTTGTCAGTGGCTATGGCGAAATCCTGCGCCCCCTGAAAGCTCCTAATTTTCGGCCCTATGTCCTGGTCGCCCATCCCGGCTGGGCGCTGCCCACGGCCGCAGTCTATCAAGCATTTGACCGAATCCCTGGGGCTCACCAGCCTTTGACGTCTTTGGCTGAGGTCGAAGACACACTTGGCCAGGGGGCGATCCCGGAGTGCTTGGCAAATCAGTTAGAACCGGCAGCCCATCGCGTAGCGCCGAGTTTGCGTGATTTTTCCATCGCCTTGAGTCGATGGAGTGAAGGATTGCCATGGTGGCTTGCCGGAAGCGGCAGCGCATATTATATACTGATAGCAGAGGAAGACAAGGCGCGATGGCTTTTCGATTCGATAAAGAGGCGGGTGCCGCGAACATGGCTGAGTCAAGTCATGCCCAAACGACCTGCAATGGAAAGAGGTTAAGCATGCAAGCAATCGTTCTGGCGGGTCAGGAAAATGTAGCCTTGGCTTCAGTATCGACGGTTCGCTACGAGGCTGAAGTGTTGATTGGCGGTCGACCGATGGGCGAGTGGGTGATTTCTGCCCTAAAAGACGCCCAAAGCATCAGCGAAGTCGTGCTCGTGGGTCCGCCGAGCTTACAATCCGAGGGCGTTCTTGCCGTGGCGCCAGGTAGCAGTCTCTGGGAAAGTCTTAATGCCGGGCTCAGTCGCCTGACCAATCCTTCCGAGCGGGTGCTGATAGTCACCGGCGATATTCCCTTAATTACGGGAATGATGGTCGATGACTTCGTGCAAGCATCACCGGTGGATGCGGACTTAGTCTATCCGGTGATCTCCAAGATCAACACGTTAGCCAAGTTTCCTGAAACCAAGCGTACTTATGTGAAGTTGATGGGGATTACGGTCACCGGCGGCAATATGGTCGTGGCTAATCCGTTGATTTTGCCTAAGGTCGAAGAACGGGCGAAAGTCTTGATTAGCCATCGCAAGGCTCCTCTGCGTCTGGCCCGCGACGTAGGGATTTTGTTATTGTTGCGGCTTTTGACCGGCCGTCTATCCTTGGCCGAAGCCGAGCGTCGAGTGAGCCAGGTTTTTGGTGTCAAGGGGCGGGTGATGGAGTGCCCCTATCCAGAAGTGGGCGTGGATGTGGACAAAGTCAGCGATTGGAGTATGGTCGAACGGGTCTTGACCCAGTCCCGGAGCCCCGCCATCGAGATTGGATCAGGGGGATGACGGGTTGACGAATCAGCGCTACCAGCGATTGGTGTGGTTGACCGGCCATTTGACCACGCATCCTGACCAACAACTGAGTTTAACGGAGCTTAGCCGAAAATTTGGGGTGGCCAAATCGACGCTGAGTGATGATTTGCTGATGGTAAAGACGGCCATGGACGAGACCCGTTTGGGTACGGTGGATACTCAGGTAGGGTCGCAGGGTGGGGTTGTTTTTAGCCCTCAACTTGATGGCGAGGCAGTGGAAAAAACGCTAGAGTTTTGGCTGCACGCCCTTTCCGAACCCGACCGGCGAACCCCCGAGGGTTTTTTGTATATGACGGATTTGTTGTTTGATCCGAAACGGATCGATCCACTGGGACAGTTGTTGGCCGAAAATTTTCGCCATATGGCGGTGGACGGGGTCGCCACGGTGGAAACCAAGGGAATTCCCTTGGCGATGGCGACAGCGGAACGCCTAGGCGTGGGGGTGATGTTGCTGCGCCGAGACAGCCGCCTTTCCGATGGGTCAGCGCTTTCTCTCAACTATCTATCGGGATCGTCGCATCGGATTCAGTCGATGTCCCTTTCTCGGCGCATGCCAGCACGGGGTGCACGCCTGATTTTCGTTGACGACTTTATGAAAGCCGGAGGAACGGCTCGGGCAGCCCAAGATCTTTTGACCGAATTTGATGCGCGTGTCATCGGAGTCGGAGTCTTAATTTCCACAAGAGAGCCAGAACATAAGCTGATCGAGGACTACGTAGCGTGTCTCCAATGGAATGAAAGCGAGAAAAGCGGACCACCGCTTCAGGTCAGTGGATGGGTAAATGAATTAGTTCGCCGGTCGCACCTAGGGTTTGGAGGTGGGCCCGGTGGAACTTGATCTCGCTGCCGTAGACCGTTGCACCCAGTTGCTGGAACCCGTCATCTATACCACGCCGATGGTGGAATCGACCTATCTGAATGATTTAACCGGCCATCGCCTGTACTTCAAGTTGGAAAATCTGCAACGCACCGGTTCCTTTAAGATTCGCGGTGCGTACTGTCGTCTGGCGGCGTTGGATCCCAGCGAAGCCCGGCGAGGGGTGATTACTGCCTCGGCTGGCAATCATGCCCAAGGCGTGGCCCTAGCGGCGCAACTATTAGGCCTGTCGGCATGGGTGGTCATGCCCGAGCGGGCGGCCTTAACCAAAGTGGAGGCGACGCGGGGGTATGGCGCTGAGGTTCGCTTGGCCGGCGAGAGTTTTGATGACGCCGAAGCGGTGGCTTTGGGCTTGGCCAAGACCACGGGACGGGTCTTCATTCCTGCCTTCAATGCTCCCGAGGTGATTGCCGGGCAAGCGACGGTGGCCTTAGAAATGTTGCGGCAGCGCCCTGAGATCCAAACTTTGGTAGTGCCGGTGGGTGGCGGTGGGCTGATTGCTGGGATGGCGCTGGTGGCTAAGCAACGGTGGGGGTCGAAGATCCGGGTGATTGGAGTTCAGGCCGCGGGGGCGAACGCTGCGGCCCAGTCCTTGGCCGAGGGGCATCTGGTGGAGGTGCCCGGGAGCCATACCTTGGCCGATGGCATCCAAGTCAAGCGGCCGGGGGAGGTGACCTTTGCTTTGATGCAAGCGTATGTCGATGAGGTGGTGACGGTAAGCGACCAAGACATCTCTCGGGCCATGCTGATGTTTTTGGAACGGATGAAAGTGGTGGTCGAAGGGGCGGGTGCGGTCGGCTTGGCGGCGGTGGTGTCGGGAGCTTTGGGCTCTCGGGTGAAGTCGCCGATAGGCGTGGTGGTCAGCGGGGGCAACCTTGATGTCAGTCTCTTGAGTCGAATTTTGCAGAAAGGGTTAGTCGAAGAAGGGCGGCAATTGCAACTGTCTACGGTGGTGGCCGACACTCCCGGCCATTTGTCCCAGCTGTTGGCCGCGGTGGCCCGCTTAGGGGCCAATGTGCTGAGGGTGGAGCATGAGCGCTGGAACCCTGAACTAGACCTCGGCCAAGTGGTCGTGGGCCTGGTGTTAGAAACGCGGGATGCGGCGCATCAGCGCGAAGTATTGGAGGACCTGGCTTTTCATGGTTATCGTATCGCCAGTCAACGATCTTTTCGTACCAAAAATTTCGACAATTGACAGGAATCCCATCCGTCTATCGCGAATACCCCCTCACCCAGTCGCCGACTCGGGTGAGCAAATCAGTGAGGGGGATCACGGTGGAAATTACGGATGTGCGTCTTCGAAGGATGACCGCGGATGGCAAGATGAAAGCGGTCGCATCGGTGACTCTAGATGGCGAGTTTGTGATTCACGATGTGAAGGTCGTCGAAGGCTTAAAGGGACTGTTTGTGGCAATGCCGAGTCGCAAGACGCCGGATGGGGAGTTTCGCGATGTTGCCCACCCGATTACTCCTGAGGCGAGGCAAAGGATTCAAAAAGCCGTTCTCGACGTGTTTCATACCGATCTTGGAAATGATGAGTTGTCTTAGGGGGGCAGGGGTTGGGAACGTTGGATGAGGCGCACGATGACCCACTGGCGTGGGTCGGGATGGCGCCAGGGTGGAAGCATTTGGTATGCTTATCGCAGAAGCGAGCGGAAGGAATTCGCCAGGCGGAGGGGAAAGAATGACGACCAACGCAGTAATTTTGGCTGCCGGTCAGGGTACGCGCATGCATTCAAGCGCCGCCAAGGCTTTAATCGAACTGGGGGGTGTACCCTTAGTAGAGCATGTGGTGCGGGCAGTAGAAAATTCTGGACTGCAAAGCCCGTGGGTGGTGGTAGGATTTCAGGCAGAACGGGTAGAAGAGGCATTGGAGGGTCGGGTGCAGACCGTTTGGCAGTCTGAATTGAAGGGAACGGGGCATGCGCTGGCGACGGCGTTGAGAGCGCTCCCTAAAGAGACCGAACAGGTGGTCGTGCTCTTGGCCGATGGGCCCTTGGTTCCACCCGAGATGATCCAAATGCTGATAGCCGAACAGGAACGAACCGGAGCTGCCGTCACCATGGTGACGGCCCGTCTGGACGATCCCACCGGTTATGGCCGCGTGGTGCGCGGGCCCGATGGCGGGATTGCAGCTGTCATCGAAGAGAAAGAAGCCGATGATCAAATCAGGCAAATTTGTGAGGTAAATACTGGGATAGGCATTTGGCGGGTTTCAGGGTTGCTTCCGGTGTTGGAGCAGCTCCCGTTTCGCGGACAAGAGCAGTACCTTACTGAAGCGGTGGCGACTCTCATCGCTCAAGGAGCAGTAGTGCGAGCGGTGGAGGCCAAGGATCCGGGCCTAGTGATGGGGATTAACACTCGGCGGGAATTGGCTGCGGCTGAGTTGAGGCTCCGGCAGATGACCATCAATCGCCTATTCGATCATGGAGTCAGCATTGTTGATCCGGCGTCAACCTTTATCGATGCCGAGGTGGAGGTGGGCCAAGACACCATCATCTATCCGATGACCGTCTTGCGCGGCAAATGTCGGATCGGCAAAGGTTGTCGATTGGGACCAGCGACTAGCATTACCGCCAGTCGGCTCGGGGATGATGTGACGGTGGAACGCTCCGTGGTCGAACAAAGTGTTATCGGCAATCACTCCACCGTCGGTCCGTTTAGTCATCTGCGAGCGGGTAGTCTCTTGGATCGAGAAGTGCACGTGGGTAATTTTGTGGAATTAAAGAACACTCGCGTTGGCATGGGTACCAAGATGGGGCATCATAGCTATTTGGGCGACGCGACCGTGGGGAGCCAGGTAAACATTGGCGCAGGGACCGTCGTGGTGAACTATGATGGTCATGAGAAGCATCAAACTTTTATTGGTGACCAGGCATTCATTGGTTGTAATAGTAATTTGGTGGCACCTTTGGAAATTGGCTCGGGAGCCTATATCGCGGCGGGCTCGACCATTACTCAAAATGTGCCCGCCGAGTCGCTGGCAATCGCCAGAAATCGCCAAGAAGTCAAGCCCGGTTGGGCGAAGGACCGAAGGTAGCCGTAAATTAGAATCTTTGGCCCAGCTAGACGCTTCGCAACAGGCATCGAGGAGGATTTTTGAATGAGCGATCGCCAGGGTGAACTAAAGATTTTCAGTGGCAATGCCAATCGTCCTTTGGCCGAAAATATTGTGAGTCATCTAGGACTTACGCTCGGGCAAGCGGATGTGGGCCGATTTTCTAATGGGGAGATTCGAGTCCGACTGGAAGAAAACGTCCGGGGAACCGACGTCTACATTGTTCAGCCGACTACCACCCCGGTTAACGATCATCTGATGGAACTTTTGCTCCTCATTGACGCCGCTCGACGAGCTTCGGCTCGTCGCGTCACCGCGGTCATGCCCTTTTATGGATATGCGCGTCAAGATCGCAAGGAACGCGGACGGGAGCCCATTTCGGCTAAACTGGTAGCCAACTTGATTACGGTGGCAGGAGCTCGACGAGTCCTGACGATGGATTTGCACGCTCCCCAAATTCAAGGGTTTTTTGATATTCCGGTGGACAATTTGCATGGCGTGCGCATTTTATCTGAGGCGATCTATCAAAAGCACCTGGAGAACTTAATGGTATTTTCCCCAGACGCGGGCGGCGTCATGCGCGCCCGCCAAATGGCTAAGTTTTTGGATGCCCCTTTGGGCTTTATTGATAAAAGACGTCCTGAACCCAATGTTTCGGAAGTGGTGAACGTCATCGGCAAAGTGCGCGATAAGACGGTGGTCATCATCGATGACATGATTGATACCGGAGGGACCGTTGCCTTGGCAGCTCAGGCCATTCGTGATTTGGGGGCCCGTGCAGTTTTTGCCGCGTGTACGCATCCGGTGTTTTCTGGCGAGGCAGTAGGCGTTCTGTCCGAGTCCGTGATCGAGGAGTTTGTGGTGACGGACACCATTCAGGTGGACAAGCCCCCTCGGGGCATGGTAGCGATCTCGGTGGCCCCCTTAATTGCCGAAGCTATCATGCGGGTTCATGAAGATTTATCGGTTTCTAAACTATTCGAATGACGACTCAGAAGGGGCGTTCTCCTATCCGATTGGTGGTCGGTCTCGGCAACCCCGGCCCCGAATATGCGGCAACTCGCCACAATGCTGGCTACATGGTGCTAGATCGCATGCTGGCAAGAACCGGAGGGCCTGGGTTTAAGCACCACCGCTTTGGTCTCGTGGCTTCGTATGGCCCGGGGATCTTTTTGCTGAAGCCGCTAACTTTCATGAACCTCTCGGGGGATGCGGTGGCGCCAATGATGCGATTTTTGCGTTTGCAGCCTGGGCAAATTCTGGTTATTTCCGATGACTTAGACCTCGAACTCGGGCGCATTCGGGTTCGCCTCAGTGGCTCAGCGGGAGGACATAACGGTTTGAAGTCGATAGCTGAGCGCCTAGGAACTGAAGCCTTTGCTCGGGTTCGGGTGGGTATTGGACGCCCGCGCGACGTGCGCTATCCGGTCATCGACTGGGTCTTGGGACGGTTTTCGGGAGAAGAACAGAAAGCGCTGAATCAAGGTCTGGAACGAGCGGAAGGGGCGGTGAGCACCGCGCTTAGCGAGGGGGTCGAAGCCGCGATGAATCGGTGGAATCAAACCTTCAAGGGCTAGGCGGAGAGCATCGTGGACCTCCACGATGCTCAACCCAGTAGTCATCGCGAGAGAGATTCCTGGTTAAAAAAACCTCGTAAACCGTCGTTCGAGGTCACTGTCGGATGACAGCGCGGATCTCACAGGAGCCCCAGGACTCGCTGTAAAGCTCGTCGTCCGCTGGAGGGCTGCTCTCGCACTATTGAAAGAGAAT
>JAMCVM010000159.1 GCA_023475835.1 Bacillota bacterium
CAGCAAATCTTTGATATCCTGGGCCTCGGTCCGTACGACCCGAGTCGCGCTTCGGCGACCGTACCCTTCCACACCTTCAACGACTAGAAGCTAAGCACACCAACGGATTTGGCCGTTTTCAAAACTCCAACGGCGAAAGTCGAGTTATTCACGAACATGGCATTCGTTATCAAACGCGACAGTTCCGATTATTTACTTTTTCGCGTATTCTAGGTGCCTATGAATTGTCACCCGACAAGCATCGGATACGGTTTTCCTCTCATAGCGGAATAATTATTTCATCCCCTATTGATAGGATTTTACAGTCGCTTGCCAAGCGTCTACTTGAACATCCAATCCTGCAAGTTGGATCCGTGCAAGCTGCGGTGACCGACATTCATGCAGAAACGCTCCCGGCCCTGACCGACAATGTCGTACGCCTTCGAACTATGTCGCCGATTGTCGCGTACAACACCATGCAACGCCTGGACCAAAGAAAATATACCCTTTATCGCGATCCCAGCGACCCTGAATTCACTCGGCTGTTGAGTGAGAATTTGCATCACAAATTGGCTGGGTTGAGTGAATGGGCAGGCCAGCCTGTCCCTAAGCTCTCGGACCAACCGCTCAGGATCCTTTCCCATCACAGCCAGCTGCGAATCCTCAAATACCGAGATATTATCATCAAAGGGTATGATGGCATCTTCACCATCGTCGGAGACCCGGTCTTGTTGCAACTCGGGTTGGAGTCTGGCATAGGGTCAAAAAATTCTCAGGGGTTTGGTTGCGTGACCCGTCTGGCGACGCCTGCGACAACACCTAAGGAGGCCAGTTTCGATGCTTCAGGACATGCGCCGACTCGCGTTGGACTATCTTAATCAGGAACTGCATTCGGACGACGGTGACCCGGACGTCGAAGGCTGGTATCGCCACTTGCACGCGACTGATAAGGCGAGGCTATTCCCGTACTTGGTCGAACCCGGGGAGCGGGTGCCTCAAGTCTACATCCTTGAGCAGATTGGGCGTGACCTGTTGGGCATTCAGGTGCAAGACGTGGTCTCGTCCTCGAGTGGATCAGGGTGCCCAGCGTCTGCCCTTCCATTTCTGAAACCTACCGGTTCGCAGAGTGCTGCCGTGGGCCCAGTGCTCAAACGAACATATTCTCGAGACAAAGGTGGAGGGCCCAGAGCGAAAATTAATCGCACTACCATGCAATCCTTTCGCGAACTTGCTCAGTCGCAGAACGCATGGGGAAGCTACTTCCGCGAGGTGCTTGAGATACTCGATCTCCCCCGGTTGCGCCTGCTTGACGATCGGCTAATCGCGTGGGGAGAGCAATATGATAATCCGCTTGAAGCCGTCGTATCGAATATCGGGCCCCAAAGTAACACGGTATTTGTCGCCGTGCGCGTTGCCACCGGTGAACTTCCTGGGGAGGATGCACGTTATCTTTCCTACCTGTCGGATGTGGTATTGGCGGGCGACCGATATACCACCGGCGAAACGCCGGCTGCCCTCGGTCAGACCTGCTCGTTATGTGGGGTCACGGACGCCGTTGTGTATTCCAATGGCGTCAAGGGAGCCGGGGTCAACATGGTCAATGCCGACAGAGAGGGCTCGTTTCCTAGCGTTCGTGTCGACAATGCTTGGAAGCGTTATGCCGTGTGTGCGCCTTGTGCAGATCTACTGTTCGTTTTTCAAGCCCACGTCCTAAAAAAATCAGCGCGGGGAGATCGTCGCCCCTTGACCGAATCCGTCTGTGGCGCCAAGGCGCTCATTATCCCTGCCTTGGCGCCAACGGTCTCGCTCGAGGATAGCCGCGAAGTGCAAAACACGATTAAGCAGTATCTCCACGAACTCGCGGATGACGTCGAGATCACGGAGGAATACCTCTTGGAGACATTGAAAGATGTCTCCGGCATCTTATCCTTTACTATCCTCTGGGCCACTGTTGGACAAAACATCGAGAAAATCACGGGTTCGCTCACCCACGTCTTGCCCAGTCGCTTGCGATCCCTTTCACGATTTAACAGCACCTTTCCCCAAGCCATTCATCCTCTGTTTCCGGAGGCGTTGGCCAAGGGCCACTATCTGTCTCCCAAACTCAATCTCGATATTTTACATCCCTTGTTTTACCGTCCAGGGCCTCATAGCAAATCGCTCAACCAGAGTGCCAATCTCTGGAGGTTAAAGCGGGCAGTCGCGGAATCAGTGTATCACGGACAGTTGATGGAATCGAAGCGCTGGTGGGACGAATGGATGGTAACTGCTCAAGCCTACTGGGATGATGCCGTGGCAACCAAAGATGGGTATAAGAGCCTGCTGTGGGCGTACGACCGTAAAGAACGCCATCAAATGTCGACCGCCGGTTGGATTCAACGAATCGCGCAATTTGTTTGGTATCTGCAACAACCAGAAGTGGAGGTATATCCAATGCCTAATCAGACGTTTGAACCGACTCTACCGAGTTTGAGACCGTACTTCGGTCGTGAGAGCGGGATTGATTCCAAAGAAAAGGCATATGCGTTTGTGCTCGGCATTCTTTACGGGAAAGTGATGGAAATTCAAGGAGCGCGCGGCGTCAATGTAGGTAGCAACGCGCTGACGTGGCTCAAACGCTTGACCCTCAAGGGAGATGATTTGCCTGAGCTTTACGTAAAAATCCGCGAAAAATTATTGGCTTATGAGGCCGAAGCTAATCCGGATATCCGCGCGGTCTTGGGTGAATTAGGCCAACTGGCTACTGAACTCGGCGACCGCATCCGTTTAGATGCGATTTTGACTAGCTACTATCTATTGCTAGGGCAATCAATGACCACTAAGGTCCTCCCGTCCCGGGCCAAAAAAGGAGAACAAACACCGTGAACATGCAAACCTCTGAGGTACCTGCCTTATCCAATCGCCGCGAGCTCTTGTTCCTTTATGACATCAAGATGGGAAATCCCAATGGCGATCCAGACGAGAACCGCCCGCGAGTGTTGCCCGACGGCACCTACTACGTAACGGATGTCCGTCTCAAGCGGTTCGTGCGCGATTACTTTAAACAAAAGGGCTTGGACATTCTGGTCGACAATATTGAAGGGAAGACGACCAACTTGACCGGACGTATCGTGCACTACCTGCAAGCCCACGGGTTAAAGCTGGCAGATGGCCAGGACCTGGTCAAGATCCTCCTCGACGCGTTTATCGATGCCCGGCTATTCGGGAGTTCCCTGGCATTTAAAGCCGAACCCGTGAAGGATTCTGCTGGCAAGGCACAGAACTATGCACCCAAGCCGGAACCGAAGACCTTGACCGGAGCGGTGCAATTTAACATGGGCGAGGTTCTGCACCAAGCAGAGGCCGTCGACATCCACGGAAGCTCGGTTTTTGCCAGCGATTCGGGGAACACCCAAGGAACCTTCACCTCCTTTTACGGGCTCCGCTACGCCCTCATCGCATTTTCTGGGGTGGCCAACCAATACTCTGCCGCCTTGTCGTCCATGACCCCTTTCGATTACGACCGCCTGATGCTCGGACTATGGAATGGCGTGCGCTCTGCCGCCAATACCCGGTCCAAGGTTGGGCAAGTACCTCAAGTCCTGGTCAGCGTCGAATACCACCCGGGAGAAGAGTTTCAGTTTGGCCGCCTGCACGACTACGTCAAAACCGAATCTCGAAACGGAAAGCCGGCGCTAGAATGGGCGTCTCCGGACGACTATGTGGTCAATCTCCAGCTACTATGCGAACGTCTCGGCGGACAAGCCTCTAAAATCAGCACGATTCGTTACAGCCTGTCGCCGGACCTTCATCTCGCCGAGCCAGTTCCTTCAGATTGGCAACCGTTTGATGCCAATGCGTGGATGTGACCGTGGTGGATACCATCGTTCGCTTTCGCTTGTCCGGTCGCTTCGCTCATTTCGCTCGTGCCGAGACCCAGACCACCATTCTTAGTTATCCAGTCCCGCCCCGGACCGCCATATTGGGGCTCATTGGGGCGGTTTTGGGACTAGCTAAAGACGAAGCTCCTGTGGTGCTTGACCCCTGTGACATTGCCGTCGCAGGGCTGGCAGCAAGATCCCATTGGCATACCGCCAAACTCCGCAAGGACCCTCCGGAGGCCCTGCCCCGCCAGGTAAAGTCCAGCCAGACCATTGACAAAGCCACGAAACCAGAAAAAGCCAGCCTGATTATTCAGGAGTGGCTGTGGCATCCTGATTACACGGTGTGGGCAAGACTTCCGGCTCCCTACCACACCGAGTTCGTTGGTCGTCTAAGACAGGGCCGGTGGCATTTTTCTCCCTGTTTGGGTCTATCCGAAATGCTGGCTAGCATTTCGGAAGTCCATGAGGCTTCGGTCGCCGGATTACCGCCTGCGGTCTACCCGGTTCGCTCGGTGCTGTTATTATCATCAGCCACCGTCGACGTGGCCTACGCCTTAGAACGTTCGATGGGTCTGCACATCGTGTCGATGCCTCGCACCGTAACGCCAAATCGGGTATTTAGCCACCAGGCATATGTCATGGAGACCCAGGGTATGGCTATTGTCGCGGAAACCGCGGCCGCCTACCAAGTCGATGACGAGGTGATCATGTTTTTATGACCGCACTCCGCTCACATCCACATCTTATGCTTCATGAACATATTGAACAGGTACAGCAAGCCACGGAAGCAATTCTGCAACGGCACTCCGAAACCCTGTACTCGGAGTGCCGTTTTGCCACGATGCAGCTCACCGCCACTCTCCACGACGTCGGCAAATCGACGCCCATGTTTCAAGAATACATTCGCGATACGGCCCATTACGTCGGTCCACCCGAACTGAAATCCCACACCCCCTTATCCTTGCTCTTTACCTTGTGGGTAGGGCAGAAAAGCGGTTGGGATCCTTTGAATACTTTGGCCATGGCACTCGCCGTGCGGGGCCATCATGGTCACTTACCGACGCTGCCTTCGGCAAGGACCAACGAGCCCGTAGAATCCACCGATTTGGACCAGTTTGGCAGTTCTGCCTCCACTCGGAACTTGGAGACGCAGATTGCCGAGTTGGATCTCGATGCCATGGCCACAGAGCTCCCCGTCAGCTTCAGCACCGACGCGCTACGTGCTGATTGGGGCAGCCCGCGTCTTGCTATCCGTCGAGCCTCTCAGTATTTGGCTCGGGATCTTCTGCGAAGCTGGAACGATCAAGACGTCGACCGCAAACTTGCGTTTCGACTCGAAACCCAACTCATCTACTCCGTGCTGCTCGAGGCGGACAAAGCGCTTTTGGCCATTAAAGATCCCGCCCTGTATCTCGAGAACGCGAGTCATCTCTGGAGTCCCGCTTGGGTGGATCAACAAATCCAAGCCGACACTCAAACCAGCTCGCAAACCGATATCGTCCGCGCCGAGACTCGCATTTCGGTGATGAACTCCTTGAAAGTCTCCGGCCACAGCTCATCGCTGTTCAGCCTGTCGGCTCCCACCGGCATTGGGAAAACGCTGTTAGCCGCGTCCTGGGCCTTAACATTACGGGAGCAGATGCAAAGTAGTGCCAACCCCTACCGTCCTCAAATCATCGTCGTGCTCCCTTATCTCTCCATTATCGACCAGACCGTGGACGTCTATCAGCGCCTATTAAACGCCGCCATGACCGACATCGACAAAAGCTGGCTGCTTCCCTCTCACAGTCTGTCCGATCGCGCCTACAGTCACGGTCTGGAAGACTCTGAAGAAAGCTTTTTTATCGACACCTGGCGCAGCGACCTCGTGATCACGACATACGACCAGTTTCTGATGGCAGTGTTCGACGACCATGGGCGTTATCAAATGCGTTTTCACCATGTCTTAGACGCCCTCATCATTTTGGACGAAGTCCAGTCTCTGCCTAATCGCCTATGGCTGCCTTTGGGCCGTGCGTTCGAGCAGATCAGCGCCATGAGCGACACCAAGATCCTTTTGATGTCGGCCACCCTACCATCGATTCTGCCTGCAGCCGTGCCCCTATTACCGGATTATCCAAAGGTTTTTCGTGCCTTCGCCCGATATCAATTGATCATCAACCTGCAAACCCAATCCCTAGAGGACTTCATCGGCGTCCTCCTCGCTCGCTTGCCCCTATGGGTCGAGGAATGTGCGCGGGTCCTCATCACGCTCAATACTCGAGTGTCAGCGCGAATGGTTTTCGACGCAATTCGCGAGCAGATCAACGATCCTGACTCAATTCCGCTCTTTTTCATTACAGCCGACGTCACCCCCAAAGATCGGCGAGTCAAAATCAAGGCTATCAAGGATAACAAGCCGTGCATTGTAGTCTCTACTCAAACCGTTGAAGCGGGCGTGGACATCGACATGTCTATGGTTATCCGAGATTTTGCGCCTTGGGACAGTCTGGTGCAAATTGCAGGACGCTGCAATCGAGAGGGGGGGCGACCGCGGAGCAAAGTAGAGATCGTTCATCTCGTCAATTCTGAAGGGCGATCGTATGCGGAGCAGATTTACGACCCCGTGCGTTTGAAGTTAACCCGTGACATCATCTCCTCTGATACCACAATCCCGGAGGAGGAAACATTGACCCGCTCCCAAAGCTTCTTTGACGGGTTGGCGAAGTCAAGAGACACTGGCGCCGATTATCTCACCCAGTACATCAATTTTCGCCCGCGTGAGGCCGTGCATGACATTTTGCGAGGCAAAAATCGCTTGCAATACACGTTCTTGGTTTTGCAGCAAGACCCCGAATTGGAGGCCGCCATGCAGGCCGCGCAAGCCATACCTGAACGGTGGGAACGTCGAGAGGCTTGGCGTCGATTAGCATCTCGACTGGCAAGCATTTCCATCCAAGTTTGGGCTAGCCCCCGATTCAGCCCACGTCAGATTGCCAACCCATCCTTTGGCGATCTCTGGATTTTGCGTGACGGCTACTATTCGGCTGAAAGTGGCCTGGATGTCCAAGGTCAGACCTCCATTCTTTAACAAGGGAGCTTAATGATGGATGCACGAGAACAAGTCACTGTGACGGGAACATTAATTTGGTATTACTTCGTTTGCACGCGTGAGGTTTGGCTAATGACTCATCAGGTCAACCCCGATGAAGACGACGCCAACATGGACTTGGGGCGATTCATCCATGAAACAAGCTATTTACGCCAAAGTCAGAAGGAAATCATCATCGGCCATGTAAAGTTAGATATCCTCCGTTTCGACCAAGGTGTCCCCGTCATTGGGGAGGTGAAGAAGAGCTCGAAACATCTTCGCAGTGCGCGCATGCAACTCGGATACTACATGCTGGAACTCAAGCGCCGAGGTCTCCAAGCCAAGGGAGAATTGCGCATACCCAAAGAGAAAAAAGTCGAAGAAGTTCAACTAAGTAGTCAATTAGAATCCGATTTGCTGGAGGCCGAGGAATCCATCCGCCAACTTGCGATCACGATGGTACCCCCGCCCGCTGTGAAGATTGGCCTGTGTAAATCGTGTGCGTATCAAGAACTATGCTGGGCATAGCAGAAGGAGGATTATCGATGAAGAAGTCTGTCTATCTTATGTCTAGCGGACAGTTGAGACGCAAAGACGACACCCTGCTGTTTGAGAATGCCGAAGGAATAAGAAAATTCATCCCGGTCGAAGATACGTCCGACGTCATGGTCTTTGGAGAAGTCGATCTAAACAAACGCTTTTTAGAGTTTGCTGGCCATCACGAGATCCTCGTGCATTTTTTCAATCACTACGGCTACTATTCCGGGAGTTTTTATCCCCGCGAACATTACAACTCCGGGTACATGATTCTCCAGCAGGCCGAGCACTATCTGGATCCCGCCAAACGATTGGATATCGCCAGTCGCGTAGTCCACGGGGCGGCTAAAAACATCCGTCAGGTTGTGAAGTACTACGAAAGCCGTCAACATAACGTCGGCGCGGTACTCGACCGCATTGAAGCCCTGATCACCCGCATTGAGGACATGCACGACATTGACTCGCTCATGGGAGTCGAAGGGAACGTACACGAGCAGTACTATCGGGCGTTCGACGCCATCCACGGAGATGCGCGCTTTCCATTCGAAGGTCGGAGCCGAAGACCCCCGCAAAACGAGATGAATACCCTGATTAGTTTCGGAAACGGGATCATGTATAGCACGGTGCTTAGTGAGATCTATCGGACCCACTTAGATCCGCGCATCGGATTTCTGCACACCACCAACCATCGACGATTCAGTTTAAATTTGGACGTGTCCGAAATCTTTAAGCCCATCATTGTGGATCGGGTGATCTTCACCTTAGTTGCCAAGCGCATGATTGGCCCGGACGATTTTGCCAAAGACTCTGGCGGGATTATGTTGAAGGAATCGGGAAGACGGATCTTCGTCGAAGAGTTGGAGAAGCGCCTGAAGGCCATGATCCGCCATCGGCAACTAGGACGTCCCGTTTCCTACCGGCGGTTGATTCGAATGGAGCTTTACAAGCTCGAAAAGCATCTGATGGGCGAGTCGCCATACGACCCGTATCTATCATTATGGTAGGGGGCATATGCCGTGTTTGTCATCCTGGTATACGATATTGGAGAAAAGCGCGTAGGAAAGGTCCTCAAGCGCTGTCGAAAATATCTGCACTGGGTACAAAACTCCGTGCTGGAAGGGGAACTTACCGAAGCCCAATTGGAAAAGCTAAAGATTGAGCTGGCCCACATCATTCGTCCCGCCGAAGATTCGGTCATCATCTATCGTTTTCGCTCCATGCGATACGCTGACCGAGAAATTATGGGATTGCAAAAAGGCGGACAGGACTTTATCCTATAAATGTCGTCGACCCCAGGTAGTGCAAAAAACC
>JAMCVM010000119.1 GCA_023475835.1 Bacillota bacterium
CGAGGTTGAGGATTGAAGGACAAAACGAAGCGTGATCGACGCTTCATGGGCACTCGTAGGGTAGCGGTCGGCCAACCAATAGTCCACGCTCAGATTAGCTCCCACCGACCTTAAAGCTTCTTCAATCCAGGGCCGCAAATCACCGTAGGCCATAGCGTCGGGTAGAATCAACGAAAGATCGCGGACAGCCGCAGGATAGCGGTTGGGACGCTGAATCGCCGCCGTCTTGAAGGTCCAAGTTTGGGCATCGCCCAAGTTGAGCACCACCACCCCAAGACGCCTGCTTCGGAACCATCGAGCCACGCTCGGCTTCAATTCCGCCACTATCCCTCGCTCACGATTTTGCCGATCCCAAATGGCAATGGCCCGCCCGGGATGGGCCCAGCCAGGCCACGCGGTGGAAGGCCCCAGATAGAACTCCTCCGCCAGTCCGACCCGAGCCAAGACCCATTGGAGCGCCGCCTTCAGATCATGGATGGTGGCTTGCGGCTCTTTAGGCCAGCGAACCTCAGCCTCTTCTAATGTTTGGACGACGACCAGTTGCTGTGCTTCCATCGGTCGGTCTTCCTGGCGAAAAAAAATCGGAGCCACTTGATACAAACGGAGCCCCCGATCGCTGCGCGATCGATTGGCCGCCACGGTTTCCAACATCCCGGGAAGCAGTCCGCGACGGAGTTGATGCTCTTCCGGCCGCAGCGGATTCACAATGGTAATCGCCTCGACCTGGTCTGGGTCAAGCCAGGCTTCGCGCGAGGCCGCGCTAAAGGCGCTGGTAATCACTTCCCAGTATCCAGCTTCGGCCCACGCCGTCTTGAGCCGAAACCCATGCTCGTCAGCCAGCGAGCGGTGGCCGGGAAAAACCATCCCGCTGAGCATTTTAAGAGGCACCCGGTCGACGCCATAAACTCTCAGCACCTCTTCTGCCAAGTCATGCAGTGCTTGCACCTCAGGCCGGTAGCTAGGCACTAAAATCCAGTGTGCTTCGCGCTGAAAGCCGAGCGCCTCCAAATTCTCCAAAAGAATTTGGTCCTCCCAGGGGACGCCCAGTAACCGGCGAATGCGATCACCGTCCCAGGCGATTTTGTGCGCGCTCGGAACTTCACCCACGCGTTGACTGGCTCGGGGCCGAACGACTGCGCCCAAATGCTCCACCACCGCGGTAGGTGCCTTAAAGGCCAAAGCGGCATCGGTCCCTTTGCCAAAGTGAAGCGCGGCGTCCGACTCAATGCGATGACGGCGCAGCGTGCGATAGATCTGATTGGCATCAAAGTGAGCGGATTCTAAAATGACCCGGGTTGTGGTCGCCTCGACTGCGCTCTCCTGCCCGCCCATTACCCCGGCCAAGGCCAGTGCCCGGTCGGCATCGGCGATGATAAGGTCGTCGCTACTCAGCCGACGCTCTATCCCATCTAACGTCACCAGGACTTCTCCTGCTTCGGCGTTTCGCACCCGAATCGGCAAAGAGACCTTATCATAGTCAAATACATGGAGCGGCTGTCCCAGGTCCCAAAGCACAAAGTTGGTGACATCGACCAGGGGTGAAATGGCCCGCTGCCCTATCGCCGCCAAGAGTGTCTGCATCCAAAGGGGGCTACCCCCGGTGTTATCCACTTCCAAGACGATGAGAGAATAGAGTGGGGCGCCTCCCTCCACCATGCCTATCAGCGTATCTTGGCCAAATCCGAAAGCCTTGGGCAACTGCGGCGGGGGCATTCGAAAGTACGCGGCCAAATCCCTGGCCAGTCCGATCGCACTTTGGTCGAAGGCGGCCAGATTGGGGGTCAGTTCCAGGTCGAACACGGTATCCGCCCCCCCTAAGACCGACAAAAAGCTAGTGCCTATTGGATCGGAACCGGCCCACACCCAAAGACCGTCCGAGGGGTAAGAAAAGCCCAATTCTTCTGCCGACAGCAGCATTCCCGCCGAGGCTTCGCCGCGAAACTCCGCCGTGGCCAACACGCGCCCGTCGGGCAATCGAGTCCCTGGTGGGCCATACCAAACGAAGTCTCCGGGGACTCCATTTTGTGCGCCGGTGACCACGCTGGCTCGGCTGTCCGCGCCCACTTCTATCTCCACTAGGTGAAGATGATCCGCCTCCGGATGAGGGCGTCGTTCCACGACTCGGGCCAATTGCACGGGTTGGTAGTCTAGGCCCCAAGGGTCCATTGCCGCCACTTCGATGCCCAAATGAACCAACGCCTTCGCCACCTGTGCGGGTTCCGGCAACCGAGGCAGGTGTCGAGTCAACCAACGATAGCTCATTTTCATAACAAGGGCCCCTCCTGACTCCCCATCGGCGCTAACGGATCACCAAATCCTGACAACACTCCGAGGTCGTTTTGGTACAAAAGGCGAATATCATCGAAGCCATAGAGTAACATGACGACCCGTTCAATGCCCAGACCCAGCGCAAACCCATTCACGTGATCGGGATCATAGCCACCATTTCTTAACACCACGGGGTGAACCATCCCTGATCCCAAGATCTCTAACCACCCGTCTTTGCAGGTGCGACAGCCCTTGCCTCCACACACGACGCAACTGATGTCTACCTCCAGGCTGGGCTCGGTAAAAGGAAAATAGCTCGGACGCAACCGAATTTCGGTCGATGCCCCGAAGATCTCCCGGGCCAGGGTCAACAATACCCCTTTGAGGTCGGCAAGTCCGAGATGGCGGTCGATGGCCAAGGCTTCGAGTTGAGTAAACATGGGGATGTGTGTGGCATCTTCATCCCGCCGATACACCCGCCCTGTGGAAATAATGCGAAGCGGCACCCGGCCGCGAGCTTCTTCCATCGCCCGGATCTGCATCGGCGAGGTCTGAGTGCGCATGACATACCCTGGAAGGTCGACAAAAAAGCTGTCTTGCATGGCTCGGGCGGGATGATCTTCGGCCACGTTTAGAGCCTCGAAATTGTACCATACCGTCTCTATCTCGGGCCCCGTCGCCAAAGAAAAGCCCATTCGCAAAAACACCTCTTCCAGCATGCGCGTCACTCGGGTCACGGGATGTAGCCGCGCCGGCAGCGGATTTCGACCAGGAAGCGTCATATCCAATCGCTCCTCGGCAAGTTGGGCGTCCTCCTCTTCCGCCGCCAAGCGACGATGACGGGCTTCATATAGGCTATCAAAGACTTGACGCAGTTGATTCAGTCGCTTACCCTGGCGCGGGCGTTCTTCCGGCGAAAGCTCGGACAGATCCTTCATCGCACGGGTCAGTTGTCCCTTTCTTCCGATAAAGGCCACGCGCACCTCCTCCAACTGGGCCGTCGTCGAAGCTTTTTCAATTCCTTGTTGAATAGCTGCCAAAAGTCCTTCAATCGTCTCGTCCATGGCTCGACCTCCTCCTGAAAACGACACACTCCCGTCCATCAAAGGACGGGAGTGCCCGCGGTACCACCTTTTCTTGGGCTGATGCCCCACTTCGTCGTGATAACGGAACGACCGGCCGCCCCTGCCATCGGGTTCAGGGCGGCACTCCCCGGGAGAACTTCGATGGGTCGCGACCGACGGTGCTTGCAGTCTAGGGCGCCGTTCCCTGTTCGGCGTGACCCATTTACTCGTCCGGATCTTCGTGTTGGCTTATGCGGTTGGCCTTGGGCCAGTCCTGTCGATCATTCGATTCGTCGCCTGCGCCCATACTCCACCCGCGACGGCGGCAGCATCGGAAACTGTCGCTGACGCCTTACTTGCGCAGCATGGAACAGCAATACGGCGGCGGCTGAGGCCACGTTCAGCGAGTTGGCCGTGGGTGCCATCGGAATGGATAGCGCCTCCGCCATCGCCATGGGAGTGACTCCGTGACCCTCGCTGCCTAACACCAAAACCAGCGGCTGGGTCCAATCGAATGCCTCGTACGGCATTCCCCCGTTCACTACGCTGCAGACCAACGTCAGGTTCTGGCGCTTAGCGTCGGCTGACCACGTTTCTTCCAGCCGCACCATTGGCATTTCAAAGAGGCTGCCGGCAGTCGCCCGCAGTGTTTTGGGATTAAAAATATCGACCGTCCCTTTCGACACCCCAAAAGCATGCACTCCTGCCGCTTGTGCCGAGCGAATAATGGTGCCGAGATTACCGGGATCTTGAATGCCATCGGCAGCCACAAAAAGCGGCGGTGCTCCCGTCGGAAAAGGCCAAAGGCTCCCCACCGGCGGCATGGATGCCACTGCTAGAATCCCCTGACTGGTTTCCACTTCAGCTAACTCAGACAACACCTTCTCGCTGACATACAGCAATTTCGGTGCCAGGCTCGACAGCCGGCCGACTAAGGCCCTGCCCCGTTCGGTTTGGACTAAACGCGGACCGTAGAGGACAATGCGAAACTCGGCCCCCGACAAAATAGCTGCCTCGACCAAACGGACGCCCTCTAGCACGGATACGCCAAGACGCTCACGCAGACCACGGTTGGTCATGAGCGAGCGTACCCGGCGCACCGTTTTGTTATCGGCTGCATCCAGAGGCTGGATGATCATCAGACGTTACTGCTCGCCCTTGGCGACCGAAACCAATTGTACAAAACTAGGCATATCGCGAACCGCCATATCCGCTAAAATCTTACGGTCCAATCCCACGCCCGCCTGTTTCAAGCCAAACATGAATCGACTATAGGTCAGCCCATGCATTCGAGCCGCGGCATTGATTCGGCTAATCCACAGTCTCCGAAAATCACCCTTGCGCTTCCGACGATGCTGATACGCGTAGTACAGGCTATGCATGACCGCCTCGTTAGCCGGTCGAAAATGACGAGAACGGGCACCGCGGTACCCACGCGCCAGCTTGAGAATCTTCTTATGCCGGCGGTGGCGAACCACCCCGTTTTTTACTCGTGCCATGATAAGTCCACCTCAATCTCCAAAATTTCTCGCGTCCTAGGCGTACGGCAACAATCGCTTAACCCGATGCCGATCCGCGTTCGAAAGGATCGCCGCTTGACGCAAGCGACGGCGCCGGGTTGCGGATTTGTGCTCCAGCATGTGGTTTTTTCCTGCCCGAAACCGTCGCGGCTTACCGGTAGCCGAAATCATCAGCCTCTTCTTGGCTCCGCGATGGGTCTTCATTTTTGGCATGGTTAAGCTCCCTTCTTAGGGGCCAAAATCATGATCATGGCTCGACCTTCCACTCTCGGCACCCGCTCTACCATGCCCACTTCACTGGTGGCCTCGGCCAAGCGCTTCAGCGTCGCTTGGGCTAAACTCGCATGAACAATCTCTCGACCTCGAAACACGATCGTGCATTTGACCTTATCGCCTTCGGTCAGAAAGCGATGGGCACTTTTCACCTTCACGTCAAAGTCATGTTCGTCAATGCCCGGGCGCATCTTCAATTCCTTGATGCTGACCACTTTTTGTTTCTTGCGCGACTCACGGTCGCGCTTAGCCTGCTCATATTTGTACTTCCCGTAGTCCATTAGACGACACACCGGTGGCCGGGCCGTAGGCGAGACTTCTACTAAGTCCACACGGCGCTCTTGGGCCATCTCCAACGCTTCCCGAAGACCTAATATCCCCAATTGTTCGCCAGCGTCACCGACCAATCGAACTTCACGGGCTCGGATCTCATCATTGATTCTGAGATCTTTAGTAATGGGCGCTTCGCCTCCTCATGAAATAACCAAAACAAATGCAAACGATATCCCGTTCTCCGTCACTCAAGATCCCTTGAAAAACCCAGTCGGCCTAACCTCAGGGTGAGAAGTGGATCAACTTCCGCTTTGTTCGGGTACTATCTATCTCATTATACTCAACCTAATCTAGGTCGTCAACGGGCGATCGAACATAAACGCCCCAATCCCGGCATGAAACAGCGATGGGCGTCTCTGCACGCGGTTTATCGGTCTCCCCGCCCTCGACCGGTTCATCCCACATTCACCGTCCGCGGTGCTAAGGCAGGGCTCGCGACGATAAAGGACGGTCTAGTGCGACACCGGACATAATGGAACATTGGCTACTGATGCCTCGTCGGTCGGACGCGTCCTTGGCTCAAGAGACTCTTCGCTAACCCGCCGATAAAGGCGCATGGGCACCCCATTAGCCGGTCTCAGAGTCACTAGCGGTTCAGGGGCAATCTTTATCTCGGAAAGCGGCTCCAGTCGAAACTGTTGGCAGATGGTGCCGACCACCAGTGCAATCTCGGTCAAAGCAAATGGTTGACCAATGCACAAGCGCGGGCCCCCCCCAAAGGGAAAATAAGCAAAGGACGGGAGGTTCCGGGTCGATCCATCCAACCAGCGTTCGGGCCGAAACTCCTCGGGATGGTCAAACCACTCGGCGTCCCGATGCACCGCCCACGGCAACATGACGACATGGACGTTGACCGGGTACTCAACATCTCTTAGACGAAACGGGGCAATGGACTGACGCACTACCGCCCACGCCGGAGGATACAATCGAAGCGACTCGCGCACCACTGCATTTAAATAGGGCAAGTTCCCCAGGCTCTCTGCAGTGAGCGATTCGACGCCAAGCAACGCATTCAGTTCGCTCTCCAGCTTCCCCCGCACCTGCTGGTTTTGACCCAACAAATACCAGAGCCAAGCCAAGGCGTTGCCGGTGGTCTCATGACCCGCAAGCAATAGCGTCAAACAATGATCTCTCAGTTCCTGCGGCGACATATGATTCCCGTTATCATCAACCGCCTCCCGCAGTAAGGTCAAAAGGCCGGGCACCTCTGAATCTCCCTCGTCTGTCGCAGCAATGATGCCTGACACTGCGTCGACGAGTTGTTGACAAGCGCGCACAAATCGCCGCGAGGATGGGGTCGGGATCCACGCTGGCAAGCGCACGAGGGAAAATTGGCGACTATTGGCAAAGTGCATGGCTTTTGAGGTGGCATCGCGCACTTGACCGCTGACACTGTCTCCCTGAAATCCAAACAGTGTTTCGGTGACAATCGTAAATGCCAGGGCGGTCATTTCGGCGGCGATGTCCCGCTCTTGACCATCGTGCCATTCCGTTACCTGACGATGGGTTAAGGAAACGATGGTGCCGCCCCAGGCAGCGACTCTTTGGCGATGAAAGACGGGCTGCACCAAACGCCGAGCTCGGCGCCAGGGCGCACCCTCCGTGGTCAGTAAGCCCTGGCCAAAGATGCCCGCCATGAAAATGGGCCCTTTCGCCTTGTGGAAGGCTCGATTCTGGGTAATGAGCACCTCTTGGACGTCTTCCGGGCGACTCAACAATAGCACCCGTACCGAACCAATCCTCAAATCAAGAAAGTTTTCGGCGCTGCGCACCATGTCCACCAAGGTCCCTAGAAGATCGCGTCGAACTCGCCAGTATAGTTTGAAACTCTGCCAAGGGTGACGATATACTGAAAACACAGAAACAGTGCGTGGCTCGACTATCGCGGTGGAACGTTCAAACATAAATGCCTCCAGACTGGCTATCCAACCGTCAAATCACCGTGCGAACCCCATATGATGACCCCGACCTCTGTGGGACGGGATCCCAGCTGGGTTCACCGAGCAAACTGGTTCGTGCTAAAACGGGATTGGACCATACCGCCACAAGATAAAACCTAGTCTGTGAGGATACTGCGCTCCCGGACACGGAGCAAAATGCCACCCAATTCCTTGGTATAGTATACTCCGAATTCTTTCTTATTCGGCGCACTGACTGGCGGGGATTCGTTCGGTATTCGCAAGAGACCGATTTCTACCCGGTTGCTCCACGTCGAGACTGGCCTGGCACCCCATTCGTATCCACATTCGGTGCCGGTAGTCAGATCGGCAGGCACGGCCGCTTTGCCAAGGCTTGATGCTCGCCCACTGCCGATCCGCCCCAATATTCATCGCGCCTTCGTCAGCCCTCCGGCCCCTTCCAGCATGCCGATCCAATGTTTCGCTTTCCCACCCACCATCCGAGACGTCAAATAAATGTGGCTAACGCGAACTCCGCCAAGCTGACGAGTCAGTCGAGGAGCAGCCCATTTTACGCGGCGATCGTATCAACGCCTTCCCGGGCGCTCAGAAATCCCACCGAAAGCGTATTCCAGACCGTCGACGGATCGTGCCGGGGTTGAACCCAACGAAATGAGCGGTCGAATGTGAAGGCCAGGACAACATCCAATCGGTGCTGAGTAGCGTCATCTTCCAACCGTTTTCCGGCCATCCCCCGCCATAACTCATTGGCGATGGCCTGGTCGATCGATACGACGCTAAGATCATAGTGTTTAGTTTAGGCGCCGGCGACCATGCTGGGAACCGATTGTGCAGCAAGGTGTTGGGCCGCCCACAGTTTTGGCGTCAAACTCTCAAATGTGATCCGCGCATTCAAGGCCATGCGCATAATCCATCCTTCCTTCTCCTGATGGGCGTGACAAGCCCGGCGAGAGAAAGCTTCATGACTTTTTTCCGTGGACCAGGGTATCAATTCCCGTATCCGTAAATCGCTGGATTTGCATCCTAGGAGAGGTTACATATTTGGGAAACCCGAGGTTGCCGTTGCATTAGATGCCCCAATTGATGAGCCCAAGATCGCCGAAGTCTCGAACATATCGCCGCCAGCGGACTCAGGTCGTCTCGTTGCAGACGGCGATGATTCCTGGTCGAGACGACCCTCTCTGAGAACATCGAAGCGCACGTAGCTGACGGCCAGGGGGAGCGTCA
>JAMCVM010000013.1 GCA_023475835.1 Bacillota bacterium
ATCGTGAAAACCAGCAAAGTGGTCCTGCGGGCAGGCCTGTGGACCCCAGTACGGCGTTGCACTCGATGAAGAATTCGTCAAGGGCCGAAAAAACATTCCGCTCCCCGGTGGCCACTAGGTCCCCCCATTGGGCCAAAAACCTGTCGCGACCATCCGAAAAGGCCCCTAAAACTGGGGCCCTTTCGGAACGAGAAAACCGGATATGATTAGCCGACGCCAAGCAAATGGTCGGTTGCATTCGACGGTCGTAGCTCGGACACGTCGTCGTGTCTTTCTGTCCGCCAGGGCAGTCCATTGGCAGACAGTCAAACCCTCGACTGCACTTAACCTACCACCGTTCTTCCGGAGAATAGGCCGAGAGCCCTCCATCCACGGAGATGTCCGCTCCAGTGATAAACCCAGCCTCGTCACTTAAGAGAAAGTCCACCATGGCGGCCACGTCTTGAGGTTGTCCCAGCCGTTTTAAGGGATATGCGTTGGCTCGGTCCGAAGACACGGGATGCCGTTGATCTTCGATTAATCCCGGCAGAATGGCGTTAATCCGCACCCCTTGAGGCCCATAATCTAACGCCACCTGCCGCGTTAAGGCTAAAATCCCCGCCTTCGCCGTTCCATAGGCAGGGTGGCGGCGATACGAGCGAATGGCATGAATACTCGACAGGTTGACAATCGCACCTTTCCCTTGGCGGATCATGATCGGCAATGCATGCTTGATGGTCAGAAACGGAGCACGCAGACAGACGTCAATAACCCGTTCCCATTCTGCTAACGGCTCATCAGCCACTCCGCCAGACTCTCGTTGCCAGGCGGCGTTATTCACCAGTCCGTCGAGACGACCATATGTGGTCATGATTCGTTCGAATAGCCGAAAAATGGCCTCGGGATCTTCCAGATCAGCTAGCCACGCTGCGGCGTTAGGGCCCCACGCCTCAATGCCTTCGCTCACCTTGGGGTCGATGTCCGTCAAGATGACTCGTTGCCCGTGACTCAGTAAGCGCTCTGCCACCGCTCTGCCGATGCCATAGGCAGCACCGGTGACCAGAGTGACCCGCGTTTGCGATGCCGATTCCTGATGGGGGTTTGCACGGGAAGGTTCCTCAGTTAGACCGCCCTGTCGAGATTGCCTAAGTTCCATCGAATGTTCCTCTCTGTTCAACCTCGTCGGCGAGGTCGTGTCTTTCCACGGATGCCCCATCGTTCCAATAGACAGCGGGCGACAGGGCGGTGAGACCTCCGTCCACTACCAAATTAGCTCCATTGATGAATCCAGCCCGATCTGAACACAAAAACAGCACTAAGTCGGCAATGTCTTCCGGTCGTCCCGTTCGCCCCACCGGAAACATCGCACTTTTCGGGTGGTTCGCCACGTCGCCCTCGATAATTAAACCAGGTGAAATGGCGATGGCGCGAATCCCGTCTGCCGAATAATCTAAGGCGGCTTGCCGGGTTAGGGCCACCAATCCGGCCTTCGCGCTATCATACGCCGGATGTTGACGATAGGCTGCCAGTGCGTGAATGCTCGCGATATTTACAATCAATCCCGCCTGTCGCCGCTGCATTAATGGAATGGCATATTTCATGGTCAGGAAGGGGGCGCGCAGGCACACCGCCTGCACCCTATCCCATTCTTCCACAGGTAACTCGGTGATCGATCCCGGGGTCTGTCGAGCAGCATTGTTGACCAGGATATCTAGACGCCCGAAACGTTGCTCGATTTCAGAAAATAGGGCTCGAATATCCTCCCCTTGAGTGAGATCGATAAGGTGGGCTTCAATCAAAGCACGATCTGGATTCCCTTGGCTAACCCACCGGGAAACTTCAGGATCAATATCCACGGCAAGCACACGAATCCCTTGCTTAGCCAAGTCCACCGCCACTTGAGTGCCAATCCCATGGGCTGCTCCGGTCACCACTGCCACTTTGCCGGGCTCTTCCCCCACCTCCCGTGCCTCCTTTCTCCATCCACCGTACACGCATCTCGGGCCCGCAAGAAATCTCCATCGACCGGCTAAAATACCAAGAGCGATTTTACAAAGTCGGTCGGTTTCTCTCGAAGTTGGTGAAACGCTGCCTCAAACTGCTCGATGGCAAATCGATGAGTAATCAACCGTTCCGAAGACAAGAGTTCATCCTCGACCAGGGCGACTGCCCTTCCCATCCATCCCGGATTGTTGCCTGCGCCAATCACCTGGAGATCGGGCAAATGAATCGCATCCGGCGCAATCACAGCCGATGCGCCATGCGCGAATCCCGCGACGATCACCCGGCCTTCCGGCTTGGCTGCCGCAATGGCTTGTTGCAAGCCCAGTTCTGAACCCGTCGCCTCGACGACCACATCGGACCGGCCGTGATATTGGTCGACCAGCGACTGAAGGTCTCCGGTCTGGTGATTCACGACCCGATAGGCCCCCATGTGCTGAGCCATGTCGAGTCGCGTCGAACGTTCACCGGAGAGTAAAATTCGACGTGCTCCCATCGCTTTGGCCACCAACAACGTGTGCAGACCGATGGGGCCATCACCGATGATGGTCAACGTCTCCCCAATACGCAAGTCGGCTCGCCCCAAGATCCCTAACGCCACGGCCATGGGCTCCAGTAACGCCCCTTGATCATCAGAAATGACTGGGCCTAGACGGTGAAGATCGTACACCGGAGCGATCAGATATTCGGCGTAAGAACCGCCATAACGACCAAATCCGATCTGCTGATATTGTGCACACCACCGAGGATGGCCAGACCGACACCGCTCGCACCGGAGACAAGACACTTCATTCTCGCCACTCACCCGCGCCCCTAACCATTCACTATCTGCCGAATCGCCCACTTGGTCGACCACCCCCATCCATTCGTGGCCAGGAATCACGGGAAATTGGACTCGGGCCTGACCGTCCAATATTGCCAAGTCCGTCGCACAAATCCCTGCGGCACGGACTCGAACTCGCGCCCAGCCCACCGGCGGTACAGGAATGGCTACCTCGCTTAGCACCATCGTACCGGATTTTGTCACCACCAAGGCGCGCATCGATTCCGAAGTCGCCATCTTACCTTCTCCTTCCTCGTGCCAAACCCTGCCGTAACGCCCTTCGGCCAGCGCGCGTCAGTCGAGCGCACTGCCTTCCCGGGATTCTACCTCAACACTCACTCCTCCTCTCCTAGCGCTGCGATATACGGCATCAATGAGACTTTGAATCGCGAGGCCCTCGTCGGGAGTGTTCATTTGGGGCCACTCTCTCCCTTGTTGAATATCGCCTAAAAATTGACGAATTTCTTCGCTGCTAGCATCCTTTCCCGGAATGCTAGGCCGCGTATTCATCAGCGTCCCGTGACGTTCTTCGTAGAGTTCCAGCGGAAATAAATGGGCCCCTGCCCGATCGCCTGAGAGGTCCACGAACAACGACTCGGACTCGACCAAATTGGAGGCCCAGGCGGCCTCCAGAAACAGGGCGCTGCCGTTATCAAAATGAATCAGCGCCATCCCGGAATCTTCCACGGTAAAGATGGATCCATCATCCAATCCTTCGCTGGCATCAGCGGACTGCCATTCCACCCGTTCGGCCAATTGATAGCGGCCAAACTGTTGATACGTCATCGCGCTAACCGTCCGGGCGGTAGGGCTGCCCAGGAGATAATACGCCAGGTCTAAGGCATGGACCCCAATGTCAATGAAAGCCCCGCCGCCAGAAATATCCTGGTTCGAATACCACCCCCAACCGCTGCCACGCCGACGCATCCAGCCGGCCCGCGCATAGCGGATGGGCCCCAAGTCTCCCTGGGTAATCATGGTCTTGAGTCGTTGGACCTCTGGGCGAAATCGATTTTGAAACCCAATCATCAAAATGCGTTTGGCTTGACGAGCCCGGTCGCGCATTTTTTGGGCTGACGCCCTATCCACCGCCATCGGCTTTTCACAGAGCACATGCTTGCCGCGGGCCAACGCGTCGTCTACGACCGCCTGGTGAAATCGATTCGGCACGGTGACGCTGACCGCATCAATATCGTCTCGATCTAGCAACTGATGATAGTCTTGATACCAATGCGCCATGCCAAAATCCTGAGCGAACCGTTGTGCTCTTTCGGGAACCACATCAGCGCAGGCCACCATCGTCGCCCCAGCACGGTGATATCCAGGGGCATGGGCACCGCGTGCAATATGACCACAACCAATGATTCCGACACGAACATCCGCTGCCGACATCACTCTCCGCTTCCCTTCCTGCCTGACTGTCATTGTTGCTGCCAAAAAACGATGATACCTTGCTAAACCAACCCAGCGCTCAATACTTGAAGCCCACCGAAGGTACAACATTTATACCCACGGGACATTATGATTCATGGTACAAAGGCAAAAATCTTCTGTCAAGACCGCCATCGTTGATCGATGGGCACCGATGGCGGTCTGCTTCATCCGCCCTTAAAAACAGTGGAGGGATCGGCGCCGTTAAGGAGTTAAGGAGTCAATGAGTTCTTGCCACTTAGTCCACGCTTTCTTGGCTAAACTTCACCGTGGTAAATCTCTCGGGGTAGTGGTTGTCAGTCGAACCCACGGGATCCCAGGTCCAGCCCAAATGATGGTCAGTCGATGCCAATTTTTCATAACGTGCAAATTGAAATCGCCATTCGTCTCCCTCTCTCGGAGGCAACGCCCGTTTTCCAGCCAACCATTGCATGCCCGACCAGGGGATGGCAATTTCGACGGTCCATCCTCGATCGACGTTAGTAGGGTCGTTTATCTTTCCGTCGATTTCCACCGCGGTCTTCAGTCCCGGCATGTCCCACCCCGGAAAGGCCCACCTCGCACCGCGGGGATGACTCCCTCGCCAAAAATGGGCAACCGAACGATCGTGGTTGCCTCCAAACGTATAGACGTTTGGAGCATAAACATCGAATTCGGGAACATCAAACACCCCTTTTCGTTGATAGGCATCCTTCCAGATGAAAAACACCTCGTAGATCGTATTGCGGGCGTTGATTTCGAGTTCGTAATAGGCATCGATTCCGTCAATAAACACTTCCACATCATTTTCGGCAAAGATAATCGCATCTCGTTCCGTAAGATTCGCTTGAACAAAGGGTTCTTCTACCCAAAAACCCACATACAAATACTGATCATCCCACAACATCGCTGCTCTAGTGTCGTACAGGGCCGGTCCTCCGCTGACGACTTCCACAAAGCGTGGAGACTTTGGCGCCTTTCGCCAAGCGTTTTCCTCCAGGCTACCGTCTATCTGGATAGGGGTTCCTGTTCGATAACAAACATAGGTGGACTGAACTTCTTTTGAGTGTTCTTCCGGCAACGTCATCACGCCTTCCCCGAGTATTTGGCCAAGACCTGAACCCTAACCGACGGGCGATGTCTGGCATTCGATGGTCGTCCTCATTGTATCCTCGTCCGCGACTTCGTCAATCCGGGCGGATCGAATCTTGGCGAAGATTCTATACTGCGCGCGGGTCAAATTTGACGGTTTCATGCCAGAGCTGTGGGAGTCTCAACCGGTGGTTGCATAATGGTTATCCAAGACGATGGCGTTCTCCCAAAAACGAAAACTATGACTCGCGCACAGTATAAGAAAATTATTGGCGCTCATGCGGCTAACGCAAGGGTCTCTTTCCGCACCAGTAAAATCATGGGTGGTTTCGACAATCGATAGGCCCCCATGAGAAGCATAGCGCGGTTCCCAATACAGATAATTTTTGTCAGTGAACATCGGATTGAGGAAGGAGGATTATCAAGTCCCTACGTATCGCTACGACCCATCTCCTAGACCTCTAGCGTTGCTAACCCATTTTATTACATATATTCTCAGATAAGCCGACGTGGTCGATCATCATCCCAGTCAAGGACAGGTAGGTCCGGGTCAACGTGTTCCGCCAGACGGGTCAGGCGACACGGAAGGGGTAGAGGTCGTCCTGGCTTCCGCATGTACGTGGCCTTTCCAGCACTGCAAACGCCACCAAAAATTGGTGCAACGTCACCGTTTCCATCTGCCACACTTCTGCCGCAATCTTTCGCTTCCGCCGTAGATCAAGCGCGAAGGACTTCCGTCGGTACGCTGGGTACTGAACGGGCCACCTGGGCGGTTGGACGGCGCTACATATGGTTACCCGAGTTTTAAAAAACTGTATAGGTTCGCTAGCACTCGCCAGCGCCACGCCGGTGATTCATCGGCGACAGTCGTATCAATAATAAAAAGGCGGGCGATACGTGAATCATCCAGTTGCCACAGCACCGTTATTGTTGATATCGAAGTCTTGTCCGTGGCCTTAGTGGGACAAGAACATTGGCATAGGTTCTTACAACCTCGTCATAGAACGTTGGCATTTTGGGGGTTTGGACGCCAATAACCAGTGCGTAAGGAATGGCCGTAGGATTGCCTATTGGCTTACCTTGTGCGCGGGTGTGATGGTAAATATCAAATACCGGACCACTTATACTAGTCGGTTGGTGCCTTTTTGACGCTTTCAAACATGCCTCCCATTTAAGTTCATCATGGCGTAGGGCATATTCGGACTTTGGGAAGATCGCGGATCCACTAAAAAATTCTCCAGAGACTTGGTGGGCGCTGCGGTCCCCATTAGAGTTATATGAAAATTTGGTATCATTGGGGCGATACACCAACTCCACCCCATGACGTGTATACACGTTAGGAAATTCCGGCTCCGTCTCGGGAGCAATGACAATGGTTGCCGTTATGATAATGGTTCCCGTTAATGGGACCCGTGGCAGCGGCACCGGGGCACGCAGGAAGGTATTTGATGGCAGGTCGCCTTGAAAAATGACTAATACCTCATTATCTTCGCATGTAATAAGTCGCTCAAAATCAGTTTCTATTTGCCCCCAACCAACCTCTGTCCGACTCAGACCTCGAGTATCTGCTCGATGAATGAGCAACGCGCGAATGGCTAATCCCCCACATTGGGACCCCAGCTGAGCTCGAACCGCTGCCGCTGACCTCAGTGCCAATGGTGCAGCAAAACTCGTACCCTGAGTTGGAACAATCTGCGGCGTAGCGATCGGCGCCTGAGCTGATAACACATAAAACGGTTCATGAACCGAACCTCCAAAGGCCACCGCGTCCGGTTTAACAACCCCGGGTGTTCTTCCAGAGCCCGTACTACTATATGGTGCTCTGAGCCAACTCCCCCCTGCCTGTCACTCGCTCCGATTGCCAAAACATTTACCCCGTCAGAAGGAGGCTGAACTCGGTTGAGTCCAGCTTGGGAATCATAGAGTTCAGAATTACCAGCAGCTATGGTAACAACCGAGGTTCCCGAGGCGAAGCGCTGGTCGAATTCAGCTGTCCATCGTGTTACTTCATCATCGGATACAGGTAAATCAGGTCCTAAACTCACATTGACAAAGTCGTATGTGCTGGGGTGCTGATCCAAATGGTTGAGAATCCGGTCGAGCACATCATAATACATAAAATCCTCTGAATGATCGGCATCAAGCACTCGCACATGATCAAGCCTTGTAAAGGGACGTGACAGTTGAACTCTTGGCGTGATAGCTCCGAATAAAAACGCTGAAGTCACTCCTAATCCGTGCTCTAAATAGGCCGGATCTGCTGGTCCGATCCGGTCCGGTTCGATCAACCGAACCCATGGATCGACTGGAGATGGATTAGGAATACCACCATCAAAAATCACAACCTTTGGCGCCTGATCCACCACGGAATGCTCGGGGAGGGTAACATTATGATGTGTTTCTATGGACCGAATCAACGATGGGACAAAAGGACGTAAGGTCGGCATCGCCCGAACGACCCGGACATATGAAAATTGCGCTATGGCCGTCACGGTTTCAACGGTTGTCTTAACAGGAACAAAAGTTAAATTACTAGCCGTCCGACACCGATCCATTATTGGAGTGGCATTAAGTTCGTAAACATAACTTTCGAAATAGTCGATGATAGATGGAGTGCCCGCACCGTGTAATACGACTTCCAAGGTGACCTCGCCTTGGCCGGGAATAATTTTAGTTTTATTTTCCGGGAAAACGGAGCAATATGTTCAAGGCGAGTTAGAGATATGGCACCAGGGGTTTTCTCTGCCCAATGAGGAAGAGCGCGAACCCATGCACGGAACGCCTGGCGGGTGCCCGCTACAAAGAGATCGTCCGTAGGAACTTCGTCAGGGTGCCTTTCTATTCCCCAAGACTTCGGTCTAACAACGCGACTTTGACCACCCACAACTTTCACACCAATTTCCGAAAATAAGTCGGTCGGAAAATCGCTCTTGGATAAATATCGAGGATGAAGCGTAATCACCGCGACAACCTCGTCATGGGGGCAAGCCCGCTCCGGCAAGGCGTCAAACGACTTAACCGATTGGCCCAACCACGTTGACACCTGCTTAGGACTCGCCAAAAAATAAAATGAACAAGTGCTAGGCATCGGCGAGCTTTCAATGGCAGCACTAGAAGAAAATCGTGTGACTCGACGACAATTGTGCTGAGGCCCTGCCTAATTAGACAGTGCACCACAAAAAAGGCTAGCCTTCGGCGAGCCCCCCGCAAATCCAGAGACTGAATCGTCGCAATATGGGATCGTACCCTCGATGGCGAGCACGCTACGCGT
>JAMCVM010000221.1 GCA_023475835.1 Bacillota bacterium
ACTTGGGGGCAGGATATCACAAACTTTTGATTTGGTCCAGGGGGATGCCTTACTTTTTTCAATGGATTTGGCTGCCGTTCTACTTTAATTCGGACGAACCAATTGGTATACCTAAATAGTTACAAATTGAGTACATTTATCGACAGGGTGGGGGCTAAGTCTTGATAGTCCATCCCTTGCACCGCCTGCGCTTCAAACACACTGGCCCAATATAAGAGCGCCCGCGGCACCGTCGCTGGCTCACGGCCTACTTGGATCTCGAGGTTGATCCGCTCCG
The DNA here is from genome assembly GCA_023475835.1 of Bacillota bacterium. Classification (GTDB taxonomy): domain Bacteria; phylum Bacillota; class Sulfobacillia; order Sulfobacillales; family Sulfobacillaceae; genus JAMCVM01. The sequence goes on from JAMCVM010000221.1 coordinate 278, forward strand.
CGCGGTCAGTCTGAGCATAAATATCTAGTCGTTTGGTCTTGCCCCCATAGCGGTTGGCCGTCCGTTCGCTGTTGGCCACGCTGACCTGAGCGATGGCGTCGGCACCCTCACGGTGTAGCAGGGCATTCAAGAAGGCCCGCCAGAATATCCGTCGTCTGCGGTTGGCCGAAGAGTTGTTTAAAGGCATAATCAGTTTTCAAATCTACCCAGGGCTGGCCGTCGATGGGACTCGCCTCGCACCTACCATGATACGAAATGCGAACTACAGGATTCCTACCCAATTGACCGGAGGTCGAAACGGACTGGATGCCAAACCCGATGGAGCTCTTGCCCAACTTCCTAAGAGATACTGCGCGCGGGTCCAACTTTGCGTTTTAGCTGGCCTTAAAGGGTTGTAATTTCAAGGTTAACAAAGTAGCGAGTTGCAGCGTGTCGTCGGGTGCCGTCTTCTTTAAAGAGGCATCCATGGCTTGCTTAAATGCGCCAAAGGGTTCGTGATAGACCGAGTTGAGACATTGTGCTTGGACAAACTTCCGCAGGCGTGCTATCAGGTTTAGATTGGGCGAGTACGGGGGTAAAAAGAGAAGCTGAATATTAAGCTCAGCCGCCTTATCTCGCACCCACGCACAGCGTTGGTAGGCGGCATTATCTAAGACGAGAGTCATCGGGAGCTCGGAACATTGGGTGCGGAGCTTCGTGAGCCGGTCGACCACCGACTGCGAATGATTGTACGCGGTGTTGGTGATGGTCACTACCTCATGCGACATGGCATTTGAAGCACCGAGCACGTGGTCACGCTTGGCGTCCCGACAAAGTGGGCAGAACGCTCCGCGTAAACCCCCAGAGGGAGCCTAAAAAGGCCGCGAAGACAAAGCGCGAGGCATCGACAAAGAACCCGTGGCGCTTGCCGTATTTGGCTTCCTCCAGGACCGGGTTCCATTCCTCGGCCAGCAATGGTTCCTGGACCTCGGGCTTCGCTTTCGTGGGAATGGGGGCCACTTTGCGGTGTACGAGCCCGAGTTGCTTGCGGTAGGCCCGCACTGAACTGGGGCTGTGACCGAGCCTGGAGAGGAAATGGTCGCACCGAGCCCCGTCAGGGTTGTGATCCAAGGCTGCGCTTTTAACGATGCGGGCCGGATGTTGCGCAAACTCCGCGTCAAGCGTATCGGGCTGAGCGTTTAAGGCACTCGTGCTCCCACCGACATCAAACTGTTTTAACGCGTCAATGCCGCCGTCGCGATACGTCCGAACCGTGGTCTCAGTAAACCCCCGCATGGCCGCGACGAGGGAGCGATCCGCGCCGAGCGCGGTCCGTTGCACCGCCGCCACTTTCATTTGACCTCGCGGGTGGGGGGGGGAGGGAAATGCTCATCTCGTAGCGCTTTTAGCTCCTCGGCCCTGCAGGTCATGGAGATCATCGAAGGGCCTCCTGGCATGGCACTGGGCACCGGTTCCGATTTTTCTCTGGGGTTAGCGCAGAAAATCCGCCGGGTCCAGCCTCGCCTAGCCCTCTTGCCGTCACCACTTAACACGTAAAGTTTGACCCGGGCGCAGTAGAACTTATCAGGTCTTCAAAATTTAACCGGGTTCAAGTGAGTTTCCGACAGGTTGGGCATAGGTCATTGCAAGTAAGCGATCTTGGTTGACAGAATCTATTGAACCCGATATTATAGTAGTGAGACTAAGTATCAATAAGGGAGTGGGGCATCATGAATCACAACGTAGGCCGTGAACGAACAGACCGGTCAGATACCCATGGCCAGCGAATCCGAACAATCGGATTAGTAGGAATGTCTTTGCTGTTGTCGGTTATGAGTGCAGCGTTCACGACTTTGGGGCAACGCCAAAGTGTAAAATCGAGCACCGTCATTCAGGCAGTAGGAGCCGAAAACGAATACTCGAACGTGATTGGCCAGATTGGCGGACACTACGTGCACGCCGTCGGCATCATGAGCAATCCCGACACCGATCCCCACACCTTTGAAGCGAGTCCGGTGGATGCCGAAATGATAGGTTCAGCAGAACTGGTGGTGCAAAATGGGGCGGGCTACGACAGCTTTATGAATCGTTTGGAACAGGCGAGTCCTAACCGTAAACGGCTGGTCATTACCACGGCTGCCGTTTTAGGATTGCCCGCCAACACCAAAAATCCCCATCTGTTTTACAAGCCGGGAGCCATGGAGGCGGTGGCGAGCGTCGTTGCCAAGGACCTTTCTCGACTACAGCCCGCGCACACGTCATTCTTTCATGCCCGTCTGCAAGCCTTCGACCGCTCGCTGGTTCCCTGGAGTCAGGCCATGGCTAAACTGAAAAAAGCCTACCATGGGACGCCAGTGGCAGTCACTGAACCGGTGGCTGACTACATGTTAAATGCCTCCGGGCTAAGGGTCTTGACACCCTGGCCTTTCCAAGCGGCGATTATGAATAGCATCGATCCGTCGCCCCAGGATGCCGAGATTGAAAAAAATTTGTTGCTAGACCATAAGGTTCGGGTGTTTGTGTATAACCAACAGGCGATAGATTCGACCACCCAAACCTTACTGGGTGTGGCTAAAAAGGCGCACATACCCATCGTTGGCGTATACGAGACGATGCCTCCAGGGCACAATTATCAGACTTGGATGCTTGACGAGACCCTTGACGTCTATAAGGCTCTTAGGTTTCATCGGTCGTATCTAACGCTTAAGTAGACGAGATGGGATGGATGAGAGTCCGGTAGGCGTTTTGAGTGGATTGACATCAGGGCCCGTGCGGGTTACGATGCGTTTATATTGATACTAAGTATCATTATGGCGACGATGGAAGGAGGATGAGCCCGTGAATACCGACATGCCTTCAGATCCCGTTTCGGTGGTCGCTTGCCTGGAAGCAGGGCTGGTGGCTGATAGCTATCGTCTGACCCGAGCCCGTCATGTGATTTTAACGGTCATGGCGACGTTCGGTCACCCTTTTACCAGTACCGAATTAGAGCAAGCGGTGGCTGACCTGGACGCTTCGATAGGGCGCGCATCCGTCTATCGTACGCTTACGTTGATGGAGAGCCGAGGAGTGGTGGAAAAGCTGCATCAGGCCGGGATTGAGCATTATACGCTCTGCCTCAAGAGCGAACACCATCATCATGTGACCTGCGTTGAGTGTGGACGCACCGAGGAGTTTGCGGTTAAGGACAACATCGACCTGATGTCCGCGGTCGATGGGTTGGCTCGGCGCCTCGGGTACCTACCTCGCTCACACGTCCTGGAGGTCTATGGCGTCTGTCCATTATGCCAAGAGAGCGGCGCAGAAGCGTCGGGTGCTGCGCCCCCAAATGGACACGGCGCCGGTGGACGTCACCCTCTCGGGCGCCGCGCTGACCGGTGAGCGCACGGGGGTAAGTCCGGCTCTTTGATGACGGACATTTTCCATTTAGATATGCGGAAAGGGGCGCCTAAACATGAGTAACCAAGAAGTGAATGATCGGATTGATGCCGTAGACGCAAGTTCTGGGCACCTACAAAGTTCGCAAGCATTGCCTGTTTTGAGCATTTCCGATCTGTTGGTCGCATATGACACCAAGGTGGTATTAAACCACATAAATCTCAGTCTGCGAGCGGGTGAACTCATCGGCATGATTGGTCCCAACGGTGCCGGCAAAAGTACATTGCTTCGCACTATCGCGGGATTAATCCGCCCGCAAAAGGGGACGATCACCTTCCCCGGATTAGACCGAGGCGACGAATTGCGACACCGGAAAATGACCAAAGTCGGGTACGTGCCGCAAAGATTTGATATCGATCCTGATTTGCCCCTCAGAGCACGCGATTTGGTGGGCTTAGGCTGGGATGGTCACCGATGGGGAGTGCCCGGGCCCAGTCGCCTGCGTAAGGCGGCGGTTGATAAGGCATTGACCCTGGTGGATGCGCTTTCCTTCGCCGATGCGCCTTGCGGGCGGCTTTCGGGCGGGCAATTGCAGCGCATTCTCATCGCCCAAGCCATGGTCTCGGACCCTCCTCTATTATTGCTCGATGAGCCACTGGCCAGTCTTGATCTGCGTAGTGCAGATGCCATTGTCGAAGTGGTGGATCGGGTGGCCCACGAAACCGGAGTGACCGTGCTCTTGGTGACCCATGACATGAACCCGCTGCTCCGAGCGATGGATCGGATTATTTATGTGGTCAACGGGAATGCGGTGATAGGTTCGGTTGAGGACGTCGTGAAGAAGGACGTTCTCGGGGCGCTTTACGGCTACGAGGTTGAGGTGATTCAAGTACGGGGACGAATTTTGGTGGTTGGGGATGATGCTCCCGTCGATTTGTCTGGTGGGTTACACCACATGACCCCGCGTCCAGAGGTCCCGGAGATGGGCAGCCGAATCGCCGAGGAGAGACGATGAACGGGGAGGGGGTGGACCATGAACTACCTGTGGCAGTGGGTATGGCCTCCGGGATTGTGGGCTAATTCGGACGTCAGAACGGCATTCTTCATTGGTACGTCAGTGGCCATCGCAGGCGCCGTGGTCGGAGTCTTTGTGATTATTCGCGGGCAAGCGTTTTCGGGCCATGCGCTGGGGGATGTAGGCGCCACCGGCGCCGCCGGAGCTTATCTGATTGGGGTTTCGGCGCTCTGGGGGTTTTTGGCGGCTGGGTTTAGTTCGGGTATCGCCATGGAGAGCTTAGGGGACCGGGTTCGGGAACGTGATATCGCCACCGGGGTGGTATTGGCTTTCATGCTTGGGCTGAGTGCTCTCCTGCTGTATTTTATTTCTACTTCTACGGGGACTGCGGGCGCGCCTATTGCGATTCTCTTTGGATCGTTGTTTACGGTCAATCCTGCGATTACGCCCGAAGTCTTTGCGTTGACCGCGCTCGCCATAGTGATCATCGCTCTCATCTACCGTCCTCTGCTATTCAGTTCTGTGACTGCTGAAGTCGCACGGGTGCGGGGAGTGTCCACTCGGCTGCTTGGCCTCATGTTCATGGTTGCTTTGGTGATTGCGGTCGAAGAGTCGGCGTTGGTTGTCGGCGCGCTGTTGAGTACGGCGCTTTTAATCGGACCTGCTGCTTCAGCGGTGCAGGTTACGCGCAAGCCTACCAGTGCGATTTTTTTGGCGGTATTGATTGCATTGGGTCAGATTTGGCTCGGAATTATCTTGGCGTATGACAGCTTCTTATGGCCGCCCGTGGATCGAGGATGGCCGGTGAGTTTCTTCATCACCAGTTTGGCGCTGCTTACTTATCTGACGATGCGCCTTGGGACCTCGATTTCGCGACACAGGAGGAGCAGGCGGCCTAGGACGACGTCTACAAGCAGTTTAGTCGCCAGCGACGCACAAGGAGGGACCCTCACATGAGTAGTGGCAGCGTTCTCGGATTCTTGTTCCCCCCTGGGATCTTCACGTTGGCCTTCATGCAAAATGCTTGGGTTGCTGGAACGGCAGTCGCAGTGGTATCCGGGATTGTCGGGTTCTTTGTGGTGCTCAGGGGCTCCTCATTTGTGGCCCATGCCGTGCCTCGAGGAAGTTTTGCTGGAGCTGCCGGAGCGGTCTTGATAGGGCAGAGCACGCTATTGGGATTGGCGGTGTTTGCCTTGATGAGTAGTTTAGGCATTGCCGTGATGCGTCGCGGGCGTGAAAATACGGTGGCGACGGCTTTGGTGTTGGTGGCGGCTTTGGGCCTCGGGGACTTCTTCTTATCGATTGGCAACGTGTACGCTCCTGAGGTCTTTTCGCTGCTCTTTGGGCAGATCGTCGGGATTAGTCGGCAACAAGTCTTTTGGGTTCTCGTGATTTCGCTCATCATCGTGGTGGTGGTCGCCTTTGCCTACCGTCCTTTGCTGGCGCAGTCGGTGACGCCAGAGACCGCACAAGTGCGGGGGCTTAGACCAAGACTGATTGACGCCATATTTTTGGTTTTGGTCTCCGCTGCGGCCACCGCGACTGTACCGGTGGCGGGAGCCCTGCTCTCTTTTAGTCTGATGGTCGGTCCTGCCGCCGCCGCCAGTCTCTTGGCCCGACGGCCAGCGACGGCGATGGCTCTCGGGGTCGGCATGGCCGCACTGAGCCTTTGGATTGCGCTGTGGCTGTCTTATGTCACTTCGTGGCCGATCGGGTTTTTTGTCAGTAGCGTATGCTTGCTAGCATACGTCCTCGCCAGATTGTCTATGATGCGTCGCCAAGGTCACGGCAAGGTTCTCGGGTCGCTTGAAGGAGCGCCCTTGTAACCGGAGAGATTCTTTCGGTGCGCGCGCTTACAATCCAGGGTTCTGACAGCGCTTTCTGGAAAGGCGCTGTCAGAACTCTCGGCTGACTGATCCGATTGGAAATGACGGGGCGATTAGCAACCGGAACGGCTATAACCGGCCGTGACCACCATAGTAACGTCCGCCTAATTGACGGTACTGCGCTTGGACCAAATGTCATGGTTTGATGCCAAGGCTTCGGGTGTCCCAACACCTTTTTGCATCATATGGGTTTCCAATACGATGCCGTTCTCCCAAAAACGACAACTATGACCCCCGCGCAGTATATTTGCTCGAATCGCGCCGAGTGCCGATAGCATGCGGGCAAGGGTATCCCGTATTCGCTTTCGATAGGAGGCGGTTCGGGCCGATGGAGTGATGGGCTAAAACGGCTGTAATAGAACGTTGACGCTGTCATTCGCGGCCGAATGGCGCATGGCCAAGGTTAAAGCCTGGTCGATTCGCGCTTGACTGAGACCATAGTCCAAGGCTGTGCCATCGGTCATGGCGCTAGTGAGGGACCTCAGCCCATCGGCAACGGCAATAGCCTCATCGTCGAAGTAGACATCGCGGAAGGGGTTCTCCCATACCAAGGTTTCTGGGCCGACCTGAGCGGCAATGGCGGCCAATACTTCCATGCCACCGACATTATGAATCCGACGCTCCAAGGGAATCCTTAATGGGCGCGTGCCATCGCCATCGACCTCGGTCAACTCATCCCCATGTCCCATCCCTTGCGTACCATAAAATCGGGTTTGCCGTTCCCAGCGCAAGGCGGATCCGTAACTTAGACTGGAAAAATCAAAATGGCCGACAGCACCGTTGGCAAATTGAATCAGGGCCCGCCACCATTCCTCTTGTTGGGGGGACTCGGAGGAACTGGTGCGATGGGCGACCTCATGGCGCTGAACGTGGCCGACCACGGAGACGGGAGAGACATCGCGACCGATATAGGAGCGGATCAGGTTAAACCCATGGTAATCGTGGCCCATCAAGTCGTTGTAAGCAGCGACGATGTCGCCAAAGGCTCCCGCCTGAATCAACATTTGCTTGACTCGTTCCATAGGGCGACGATGATACTGTTCGGCGACTTCGACTAAGTTGCCTAGACGGTGGCTGGTTCGCAACAGAGCATCGATAGCCTCCACCGTGGTGCCCGCCGGCGTCTCTAATAAGCAAGGCAGTCCGGTTTCTACCGCCTGAAGCGCAAGAGCGTCGTTGGCGGCGAAACTGACGCTAACCAGTAAGATGTCAGGATGACTTTGAACGACGAGTTCGTCGATATCTCGATAAAATTGAGTATGGAGCATCTCGGCAGTCGATTTACCTGCCTCAGACGAACGGTTAGTCACGCCGGCTAAGGTATAAGCGTGGCTGAGTCGGGTCAGGATGGGGCCATAAACCGTTCGAATGCGGAGCCCACTGCCAACGATGCCGATGGATGGTAGCATTTTTTCCTCCTTGCTGATGGTGGAGCCCACTGGATCGACCGCGATCGATCCCAACGCCAGAGCCTGATAGTGAATGCCACAGAATGGGGTTTAATCGCCCTATTCAGCTGAATCGAGGGGTGCACCCAAAAAGTCTAGCAATTTAACCGTATCGGTCTATGCCCCGGATCAAGGAGTATCTTGTGCCGACATCGAGATGATATCGCGCCTTCGGGCGAGCGTCTAGGTAGAAATCGCCACTTAATCCAAGAGTCCATGCGAGTACGCTGAACTTTTTCATCGACAAAGAAACGCACGGCTCCACGGGTCAGAACAGATGCTGCCGACCCGAAGGTGCTCAGGTCGTGCCACGGTGGCACAAAAATAGGGGCCACGGCTGGGTGAATTTCTTGGATGACGAGGGGGGTGGTCGCCTCTTGGTTGCCGTTGGAACCCCTTGGGCATAACCGAGTACCTCATTGAATCCGATGCCCACAGAGACTGGGTACGACGGGCCGTAGATCACCTGGCAGCGAGCCTCGGTTGACGGAGGTGGCCCGATGATTTGGAACCGCCCCTTCATAAACACGCCGAAACATCGGAATAATAATATT
>JAMCVM010000161.1 GCA_023475835.1 Bacillota bacterium
GGGGTCTGCCTGTGGAGCCTGAAGCTCTGGCGGATCTTGCGGGATCCGTGAAACTTCCGGTGATGAAGCAGGAAGATGGCGACAAATGTGGTCAGCAATGATCGCATTTGGATAAGTCCATCAGAACGGTACACTATTGGTAAGAGGTGATGTACTGATGGCCAAAGTAGTGGTCTATACTCAGCCTGGGTGTGGCGCATGTCAGGCGGAGAAAGCGTGGCTTTTAGACAAAGGGGTGGAGTACGAAGACAAAGATATTCGCAAGGATCCGAAGTGGCTGGAAGAATTGGTGGAATTAGGCTCTCGGGGCACCCCCACCACAATTATCGAACACGACGGTCAGGAGCGTCAGGTGTTGATCGGGTTTGATGCGGCCAAGATGACCAAGGCGTTAGCCCTCTGATTAGGAGATCGAGCCTTCTAGGCCGGCGGCAGTGTTGGTCGGTTCGTTGGCGGCCAATTCATGTAAGCGAGGGTTTGAGGAGGGTGTGAATGCTTGCTATTGTCGGTGGAAGAGTAGAGACGATTTCTCACGGGCCTATAGTTAATGGCACGGTCTTGGTGAACGACCAGGGAATGATCTCCGCGGTCGGCAGCGAAGTCACTGTGCCGAGTGGAACTCGGGTGATTGATGCTCACGGGCAGTATGTTTTACCGGGATTCATTGATACGCACACTCACCTTGGAGTGCATGTCGACGGCCAGGGATGGGAGGGTAGTGATGTCAATGAGATGACGAGCCCGACTACACCCGGGGTGCGGGCGCTGGATGGATTTCATCGCGATGATCCCGCGCTGAAAGATGCGTTGGCTGGCGGGATTACCACTGCCTGGGTGACCCCGGGGAGTGGCAATGTCATTGGCGGGCAGGGGGCAACGATTCGACTCTTTGGCCGTTCAATGGCAGATATGGTGTTGAAAGCACCATCGGGCATGAAAAGTGCAATGGGTGAAAACCCCAAACGGGTGTATGGCAAGGACGGCAAATTCCCCCAGACGCGCCTCGGCATCGCCAAGGCGCTTCGTCAAGCATTGGTGGATGCTGACAATTATCGCAACCGTCGCGCCCGCGAAGCCATGGCCGATCGCAATTTAGACCACGAAGCGTTAGCTTTAGTCCTAGACCGGCAAATTCCCCTGAGAACGCATGCCCATTTGGCCGACGATATTCGGACCGCGCTTGCGATCGGGCGGGAGTTTTCCCTGCGCCAAGTGATCGAGCACGGCACCGAAGCGGACCGCGTGATCGATTTGCTGCTTGAGTACGGAGTGGCGGTTTCTTGGGGACCAGCCTTGGTTTCTCGGGTCAAGGTCGAGGTGGCCGCTCGCAGTTTTCGCGTGGCTGGCATCTTATCGCGGGCTGGGGTTAAGGTCTCGATTATTACCGACCATCCGGTCGTGCCCATTCCCTATCTGGTGGTGAGTGCGGCTTTGGCTGTACGCGAGGGGATGGAGGAAGCGAAAGCTTTGAGTGCCATTACGTTGACGGCTGCCGAAATCAACGGTGTAGCTGACCGCGTAGGGTCGATTGAAGTGGGCAAGGACGCCGACCTCGTCATCTGGACCGGACACCCGTTCGAAATTCGAAGTGTAGTGGACAAGACCCTGGTCAAAGGGGTCGTCGTCTACGACCGAAATGAGGACGAGGATCGGCCTTGATGAAGCAGAGCGTCGTTCGTTCGTTTCAGATGGGCGCTGGCAGGTGGCAGTTTGGATCCAGGACGTATGTAATGGGCATCCTGAATGTCACTCCGGATTCCTTTTCGGACGGGGGGCGTTATCTCGAACCGGAGGCCGCTCTAGGCCAGGCTGAGAGTTTAGTCAGCCAAGGCGCCGATGTCCTAGACGTGGGTGCAGAATCTACCCGTCCCGGCTATGTGCCGATTCCCTGGGAGACCGAATGGAAACGGTTGGAGCCGGTATTGCGCTTGTTGTTGAAAACCGTAAAGGTTCCCATTTCCGTCGATACCCAAAAGGCCGAGATCGCGGAGCGAGCGATTTTGCTGGGAGCCTCGATCCTTAACGATGTCAGCGGACTGGCCGATCCCAAAATGATGCGAGTGTTGGCGGCAAGTCAAGTCGGTTACGTCTTGATGTATAATCAGCGCAAGGAAATCTCAAACGATTTCTCGTCCGTCGACATCCGGCGCTGGTTACTTCAGCGTTTGACGGAGATGGATGCGGCTGGCATTTCCGCTGAGCGTGTATTGGTTGATCCCGGGTTGGGGTTTGCCTACGGAATCGAGGCCAACTGGGCCGTCTTGAGAAATTTAGAGGAACTCGTGGGGCTGGGAGCGGGCTTGTTAGTGGGGCCTAGTCGAAAGCGCTTTTTGGGCCAGGTGATTCACCGAGTGGATGGCGAGCGCGACTCGGCTACCGCAGCACTTTCGGCGCTTTTGGTGAACAAAGGGGTAGACGTGATTCGGGTGCATCGGGCATCGATGGTCAAAGACGCGGTTAATGTCGCCGATCGCTTGCTGAGGGGGGATCCCCATGGCTGATCGGGTCCGATTAGTCGGGTTGCGCTTTCAAGCCTGTCATGGGGCCCTGCCCCACGAAAGGGAGGTCCCTCAGGGATTTGAGGTCGACGTGGAGATGACGTGTGATCTTAGTCGGGCGGGAGCCAGTGATCGCTTGGAAGATACGGTGAATTATGGCGCAGTGGCTGAGGTGGTCCGGCAAGTGATGGAGGCCGCACCGGTCGCTCTCTTGGAGCGGTTGGCGACCTTGGTGGCACAAAATGTTTTGGGGCTTTCCGGTGTGCTCTCGGTTTCAGTCCGGGTTCGCAAGATGGCTCCACCTCTTGCTGTCGGAGGGGGATATGCAGAAGTGGAAGTCGTGCGCGATGGTTGACGCATATATTGGGCTGGGCTCCAATTTGGGCAACCGCCGCAGTTGGTTGGTCAGCGCTATCCTTCAACTGCAACCGCTAGGAACGTTAGTCGCGGTCTCGTCTTTGTGGGAATCCGAGCCGATCGGTGGGCCTCAGCAGCAGGACTGGTATCTCAACATGGCGGCGCGTCTTTGTACACCGCTTGCGGCCCACCCGCTATTAGACGCGTTGTTTGCTATTGAACAGAACTTGGGTCGAGTGCGAACCATCAAAAACGGTCCGCGCACCATCGACTTAGATTTGTTAGTGTGGGGGAATTTAACCCTTCAGGATGACCGACTTATCTTGCCACATCCGCGCATGGCAGCTCGTCGATTCGTACTCGAGCCCTTGGCTGAAGTGCACCCGAATCCCCAAGCTATCGTCGGCATGGATTTTTATCGCGCTATGGACCAAGTCAAAGATCAGCGCCTCTATTGTCTGGGGTCTATTGACGATGGATCGCCTATGGACCAAAGCCTATGAACGCCGCTGACTGGAGTAACGAACTAAGGACTCGGTGGATGGGGCGAAACTTAGAGTATTTCCCGTCTATTGCGTCCACCAATCAATATTTGAAGGCCCGTCTCGCCCAAGAAAACGTTCCTCTGGGCGCAACCGTCGTGGCCGATGAACAAACCGAAGGGCGAGGCCGGTTGGGTCGACCGTGGTGGTCACCTCCGATAGACGGGCTCTATACCTCCTTTTTGGTCTACCCTGGGCGCCAGTTGTCGGGGATCCTCAGCCTTTTGGTAGGAGTGGCCCTATCCGACGCAATTAGGCGCGAAACCGGACTCGATCCGCGATTGAAATGGCCTAACGATGTCTTGGTGTCGCAAAAGAAATGCGCCGGTATTTTAGTGGAAGCGGGACATACGTCCCAGCCTTGGGCGGTGATTGGCATTGGTGTCAACGTGCTCGGCACGATGCCGGACGCATTCGGCAACGCCATCACCTTGGCTACGGCGGCCCAAGGCGCGGTAGACCGGGTGCAACTTTATGCGCATATGGCTGAACGCCTCGAGTTTTGGTACGAATCCTGGCTGACGGAGGGCTCCCCGCCTATCTTGGCGGCCTGGCGCGAGCGTTCTCTCACGCTAAACCAGGCGGTTCAAGTGCAGGAGTCCGGTCATGTGCTGTTCACTGGTCGCGCTCGCGATATTGCGAGCGATGGCGCTCTGTTGGTTGAAGTCGAGGGACAGCGACTTCGCCGGGTCGAGGCCGGCGAAGTGAGCATCCGCTTTGACAATGGTAGTTATACCCCGGAATCTAGTGGGTAATGCCTGCTTGGTCGAGTCGACGGTATAGGTCAGCCATTTCGATGGCCGCGGAGGCCGCTTCTACGCCTTTATTACCGGCCTTGCCGTCGGCGCGGTCGTCAGCTTGGTCCATGGTATTACAGGTTAAGACTCCGAAAATGACCGGAACTCTTCCGTTTTGGGCCAAATGACTAAGCTCCGCGGCCACATTGCCGGCTACATATTCGAAGTGGGGCGTTTCGCCGCGAATGACCGCGCCGAGTGCGATGACTGCCGCGTAAGAGCCCTCTATCAGGCGCCTGACGACTCCGCCTAATTCAAAAGCACCGGGTACAAAGATGACGTCAATTGCTTCAGCGTCGACTCCGTGGCGCTCTAACTGAGCGCGGGCTCCCTGTAACAAGCGTTCGCTGATGCGAAGGTTAAACCGACTGACTGCAATCGCAAACCGGGCAGAGGGATCAACCCGTAAAAATCCTTGATATTCGGCCATGATAAAATTCTTCACACTCCTCCAGAAACTGGTTGTGAAACGGGCACAGGCTGAGAGTCGGTGCTTGGATCCTTCGGATGAGCCTCCGCATTAGGCGTGAGCCAGTGTCCCATCTGCGTGCGTTTAGTCTCCAAATAGCGTTCGTTTTCGGGGCGAGAGGCAATTTGCAAGGGTATCCGTTCGACCACATCCAAGCCGTATTGTTTGAGGGCGGACAATTTCTCGGGATTGTTAGTCAATAGACGAACGCGGCGTATCCCCAAATCTAACAGGATCCGGGCACCGATTCCATAGTCGCGAAGGTCCGCAGGAAAGCCCAAGGCGAGGTTGGCGCTGACGGTATCGAAGCCGCGATCTTGTAGAGCATACGACCGGATCTTGTTTGCCAATCCGATTCCCCGACCCTCTTGTCGCAAGTACACTAAGACGCCGCGACCCTGGCTGGCGATGAGGTCAAGGGCTTGTTCCAGCTGTTCGCCACAGTCGCAGCGGAGGGAACCCAGAGTATCGCCAGTCAGGCATTCGGAGTGCAGACGCACTAGGACCGGATCGTCTTGACTGGGGTCAATCTCCCCGCGCACCAGCGCGAGATGGGGGAGGTTGCCATTGGCTTCGCTGTAAGCGTACGCTTCAAAGGCTCCGTGACGAGTGGGTAGATGGGCTTGGTCTTCACGGAAAACCACAGTCTCGCGAGCTACGCGATAGCGAATGAGGTCGGCGATAGAAATGATGAGCAGGTCGTGGTCTTTGGCGAAGCCAACGAGGTCTGGCCTTCGTGCCATGGTGCCATCATCGTTCATGATTTCGCAGATGGCGGCCACTGGATTGAGGCCGGCGAGGCGAACGAGGTCAATCGCTGCTTCAGTATGGCCTGCGCGGCGAAGCACGCCGCCCTCTTTGGCGCGCAGGGGAAACACATGACCGGGCCGCACCAAGTCATCGGCTTGGCTGGAAGGATCAGCCAGGACCTGAATCGTCTTGGCTCGGTCGCCAGCCGAGATTCCGGTCGTGGTGCCCAGTCGAGCATCGACAGAGATGGTAAAATCGGTGCGCATTGAATCCTCGGGTGAAGGGGTCATGGGTGGAAGGCCTAAGTCTTTTAGCCGTTCGTGAGTCATCGGTACGCAGATGAGCCCGCGACCAAACCGAGCCATGAAATTTATGGCGGCGGGCGTTACCAGGCTGCCGGCCATAACCAGATCCCCTTCGTTTTCTCGCTGTTGGTCATCGACCACGATCACCATGTGACCGCTGCGAATGGCCCCGATCGCTTGGTCAACGGACGCTTGAGATGTCCTATCCATGCTGTTTCCTCCTCTAAACCGGCATCAAAATCTTGTCTCTGCACCCAATCCTTTAGCGAATTCGAGCGCCCCCAGATAGGGAGCAGCTAAACGCTGAACGTACTTTGCCATCAGGTCGTACTCAAGATTGACTAGACTGCCTTCCTGAAGTTGGCCAAGCGTAGTTAACGATAACGTATGCGGGATGAGAGTGACTTGAAATCCACCTGGGGCAAGTCGGACCACGGTCAGGCTGACGCCATCGACGGCAATAGACCCCTTTTCGACGACGAAGCGCTGCGCGGCAGACGATGTAAACGTAATTTCTCGCGAATCGCCGTGTTGAACGATGGCACTTACTTGTCCCCGTTCGTCGACATGGCCTTGGACGAGGTGGCCACCGAGGCGACTGTTGAGTGTGAGAGGTCGTTCCAGGTTGACCGCATCCCCCGTGTGCAGTTGCGACAGAGTCGTGATTTCGGCGGTAGTGGGGCTGATATCGGCAATAACCAGGTCATTCTGACTATCCGTCACGGTGAGACACGTCCCCATGATCGCAATCGATTCGCCTAGCTCGAAGGGGTCTTGATAAGCATGGCGGACTTGGATTTGATAGCTCTGACCGTCGGTCTGAACCGTTAACGATTCGATTCGACCGATCTGATCGATGATGCCGGTAAACATCTAACGTACCTCCCCTATTAACCACTTAGGCGGATGGAGCATCGGAGAACTGAGAAAGTCGGCTTCAATCAAGGCGTCCTCCCCAATTTGCCTCGCTTTTCGAATTTTGAGTTTGGGCGCTTCATTCAAAGTTGCATAGCCAGGACCGTGAATAGCGGACAGTCCCGGCTGGCCCAAAATAATCGGAGCTATCAAGCCCAGCCACTGGTCGGCTAAACCGGCCTGCAAGAATGCGGAGAGGATGGTCGGTCCCCCCTCCACCAAGAGCCGGTCAAGCCGCCTGACGGACAACTCTTCCATCACTGCGGGTAAGGACGCGTGGCCTTCTGGATTGGCGTCTACCCGAATGACTTCGCCTCCAGCAGTAAAAATATCTCGCTCCCAGGATAACGGAGCCGTGTCTGTCGCAAAGAGCAGCGTCGGCGCGAGTGAACCTGTGAGGAATAATTGGGCATCGGGGGGAGTGCGACCATGGCTGTCGACTACCACGCGGACGGGATCGTTGCCCCTAAGGGGCCCTCGATAGGTAAGACTGGGATTGTCCTTAAGCACCGTGGACACCCCAACCAGAATGGCGTCAGCCAGCCGACGCTGCTCGTGGGCAAAATCCAGCGCTGCGCGGTGAGTCAAATACTTCGACTCTCCGGTATAGGTGGCCACCTTGCCGTCGAACGACATCGCGCTCTTTAAGATGACGAGGGGACGGTGTTCAAGCGCCCAGCAAAAAAAAGGTCGATTGAGTTCAAAGGCTTCCGCCCCTAATTCACCAATATGCACTTCAATCCCGGCTTGCCGCAACGCGGCCGCTCCACCGCCTGAAACGGTAGGATTAGGGTCTAATGTGGCCATGTAGACGGTGCTAATCTCGGCCTTAATAATGGCTTCCGTGCAGGGCGGGGTTCGGCCAGTATGGTTGCAGGGTTCTAAACTCACGTATAAGGTTTGGCCTCGGCTTTTGCTGCCAGCTTGCCGAAGCGCCAGGATTTCGGCATGGGGTCCTCCGGCATGATGATGATAGCCCTCACCGAGAATCACCCCAGTTCGGCGGTCGGTGACCACAGCTCCGACCAGAGGATTGGGCGACGTATGGGCTCGAGCACGACGTGCCAAAGTTAATGCTCGTGCCATGGGACTTTGGCTCATCGACCATGCCTCCTTAATGACGCATATTCTTAGGCCAGAAACACAAAAAACCCGTGCCCCTTCCGAGGCCACGGGATCGCAAAAGAAAGACATAAAACTTCCGTCCTCTTTCACCTTCTCCCATCCAGACTATACTGTCGGCGCCGGACTCTCACCGGACTCCTGCCAAAAAGGCTCGCGGGCTCCCCGAGTTTCCTCGGGATAACCGCCGGTGGGGAATTGGGCACCGCCCTCACCCCGCCCCGAAGGTGTTTCACTATTTAGTGTAATGCTGGTGGTCACGAACGTCAAGGGACGGGCGACGCCAAACTTGGGCACGGGGTCCTCGCATTGTTCGCCATCGACCCTTGCAAAGATTCTAATCAACGGCGGCTATTTTAACCCCGAGTCGCATTCGATAGCTAAACTAAACAGGATGCGTTCTATTTTGAGCTTTTTTGTTGCTGGAAAAGCCGGGATAGGCCAGGGTTTCAGCACCGGGTAAAATTGACTTTCCCTCACGCTTTCACCAAAAATTGCGGGTTTCAGGCACCGAAAAGGGGGCTTGCCTCAAATTTCACCCCAACGATTTCCGCGAAAAATCCAAGCGCGGCGCCTGCAGCCGTGATCCGTTGAGCCCAAGGCAGACGGTCGAGCATCATCTCCACAGCCAGAGGTCTGACCTGGGGGGGTATACATAACTTACATGACTTAAGTTACTTACAAAGGTGGACTCGACAGCCGACTCGAATCCTTCTCGCCCACCAATCCGTCCTCGACCAGAGGTTTGATGATCTCGTCGAAGCGTTAC
>JAMCVM010000114.1 GCA_023475835.1 Bacillota bacterium
CCGCTGAAGCCTAGACCGACTGGTCGGGCGCTGAAAACCCCCTCCGCTCAGGCGCTTCCCTCGGTCACACGGATGCACACTTGGGCTGGATGGCGAACCGACACCTGGTGATCTCCCGGAACGAGCAGCAACGACTCACCGCCTCCGATCTTCCGGCCTTCATAGGTCAAAGCGCCGCGACAGCCTGGGTCGACGGATATCGTCAGTCCTTTCTGGCTCACCAGGCGCCAGGTAGACGAATGGTCCCCTCTCCCCTGCTGATGGATCGCACAACAATTCTCCTCACGGCGGATCATAGCGTAGGCATGCGGTCCCCACGTTACCTGGAATAACGAAATGAATGGTTCAAGATCCTGGATCCTGATCGTCTGCTCAATGTCCGTATTTTCGTAGCTATGACATAAAAAGATCTGGTTTTCGAATTCCGCCCAAAACCCCTGACCATCAATAGCGCCGCGAGGATAGTATTCATCGAGAAATTGACGCACCTCAGATTCCGCGGCGAAGCTATTGGGTGTGACCAGAGCAGGAAAGGATCGGAGTTGATCGGGATCAGTGAATTTAGGCAGTACCGGTAACCAATAATATTGACCGGTGCCCGGGATCATGTCTCGTTCATCTCGGATACCATAGCTTCCCTTCCACCACGTTCCTAATCCCGATCCCCGGGACAGTTGACGACCATGGCGCCAGCTGTCGGTGGCACGACCTCGAAAGTAATCGACGTCACTCACTTGCGCGTCGTATTCACTGGCAAAATCTGCGTGGTAGGCCACCTGGATTTTTTTGGCCACCTCGGTTCGAGAAGGAATCCCCATAGCGTGCAAGGAGGCAAAAAAGGGAGCAATCACGTCGCGGTACGGTGGAGCCAAGGCTAGTTCCGGACCATCGGCCCAGACGACTCGGCGGGTTGGTTCAATGCTATAAATGCTGGCTCCCGCGCTGGCTCCCAATAATAGCATTTGGCCCCACATCGTCGGCGGAAATGCATTCCGATCGCCTTGGCGATATCCTTGATCAAAGCGCTCCGCCACGGTATTGAGCGCGGTATAGCCGGCACCGCTCCAATACCAGGATTGCGCTTCGACACCCCAATGTTCCACCACATGGGTCAACCACAATCCGAACACACTCGCTTGACACAAGTACATTGAGCGAGTAATATTCATCTCCCATTGAGGAAAGACATACGCACCATACTGGCAAAGACTTCTAAAAAACTCGCGATCCAATCCCACATCCACCCAAAAATTGGTTCCGTCGTTGGCTTCCTGCCAGCTCAGGAATTTCTCTTGATCGGCACATGCCGCCATCAGCTGGCTCACATACATCCGTTCCTCCGTCGAAAACCCAAAACAATTGAGTTCGACCACCTGAGCCCCCACGACACTGGGGTGGCGTCTGGCCAAATCGGACCACTCTGCCACCGACACATTCCATTGCCTCCATTGCGGTAGCCATTCTCCCGGCCAAGTGCGTACCTGTAAAACCAGAGGAACCGACCCTCGGTCACACGCCGCGGCATAGATGGCCATATCCTCCGCCGAAAGATCGCCGACCACCATGGCGATTTCTGCCCAGGGCTCAGGGGCAATGTGCTGATAGGCCAAGACTAGCCAGTTCGCATCCTGTTCCTTATCGGCGGGCTCGATGGGATCCCACCCCAACAACAATAATGGTTTGCGCTCGGAAATCTTCTGCGGCCAATACATTTTGTCTCCTGCCTTTCTCTCTAATCGCCGAAATGCTGTCGATCATCCTGACCACCTTGCCCTTGCCACGACCTTCGATTGTGCCCTTGGGACTTTCCTCCCCGCTACCCCCGCGGTCAGTCCATGAGCCACCGCGACCTTCCCTTGGTCAAGCGCTCAGCCCAACATACTTCCCCCGTCCAAGCGAATCACGCTCCCGGTCATCCAGGCATTGGCGTCATCGGCTAATCCAGCGACCACCAGACCCACATCCTCGGGAGTCCCCACTCGCCCTAACACCATCCGATTCACTCGGCGCGGCCCTAGTTTCCTCCTGGGCTCGTAGGAAGGAATAACGACCGGTCGGAGATGACCATACTTCGGTTGTCCAATCGCCACCGCACCCGGGGCCACGGCATTGACCGTAATCTGATATTTTCCCAACTCCAAGGCACTTTCGCGGGTCAACATTTTCAAGGCGGCCTTGCTCATCGCGTAGACGGGATCGAAATCGGTAGGTCGCTTGGCATGGACCGAGACAATGTGAATAATCCGTCCCCCACCCTGACGTTTCATGGGTTCCAGCACGGCCTGCGAACACCAAACCGCCCCAAACACATTGACCGCGATGACCCAGTCAAACTCCTCGTTGCGATATTCGAGCAAGCCCTGGTTAGGCTGCACCGCTGCGTTATTGACCAAAATATTGATAGCGCCCCATTGCCCTAACACTTGGCTCACCATCGAATTGACGGCATTGGGCTTGGACACGTCGGCCTCCACTAACAAAGACTCGCCTCCCATTTGGCCAACCTGACGCCCGGTCTCTTCGGCGCCCGCTTCTTCTCCCGGAGGGTAATTGATGACGACTCGCACCCCCTTGGCCGCCAAAGCCAGCGCCACCCCGCGACCAATGCCGCTCCCAGCGCCGGTCACCAATGCCACTTTGGGTTGCTCGCTCGTCCGTTCCGCCATTTCGTTCCCACCTTCTACGATGGCCACGATCGATGCCTTAGCCCACATCGACCGGTCCCACCGGTCGCATTTTTTCATCCGCATAGTGCAACAGAAATCCACCGTCTACGCGAATCGTCGCCCCGTGGATATGAGCACTCTCCGCGCTTAAGAGAAAGCCAACCACATCCGCCAGATCCGCGGGGCGGCCTAGTCTCCTGCTAGGCACCTTACTCTGGTAGTCGTCATAGAGCGCACTCACCGCGCTGAAAAATCGGCGGTCATCCCCGGCTTGCGCTCCCCATTCGATGGCATTGACCCGCACCTGATGGCGTCCCAAGGTCAGCGCCGCCTCTTTGGCTAGCATGGCAATGGCACTTTCCGCCATGCTAAAACTGAGGCTGGCTCCACTCGGCTTTTCGTCGTGTATCGACACGACATAGACGATGGATCCATGATGGTGCTGAATAAAGTAGCGCCCCACGGCTTGAGTACACAGGAACGCCTCTTTGGCATTGGCCATAAATCCGTCGTGGAGGCCCTCAGGCGATGAATCTATCAGTCCTCCTCGAACCATGGTCCAGTGGCAATGCACCAATCCATCCAGACGTCCATAGCGCTCCACGATGGTCGAGACCGCCCGCTCAGCAGATTGCGGTTCGAGGACCTGATCAAAGTGCAAGGCGTCCGACTTCTGTTCTCCCACCTCGGTCGGCTGAGTCCCTACCACCAGCCAGCCTTGATCTGTGGCCCGCTGAAAAATGGCGGCGCTTAACCCATCCTCATCCGAACCGACCAACCACAATACCGGCCGCTTAGAGGTTGATCCTAAGTCCATCTTGTGCCTTCATCTCCCTCACCCCATCGTCTTTTTCGTTCCCTTGCGCTATCCTGCGCGCGGACCTCATTGGACAGGTGACCGCCCACGCTGTGAGCGTCTCAACACGTTGCCGCATGATGGTCTCCCAACACCCTGGCGTTTTCCTAAACCCCAAACGATGACCCGCGCGCAGAGTAGCGCATCATTTGTCAACCCAATCCCCATCGCACTGGAGAAAAAAGCTCAACCATCCGGCCATTTCGTTGGCTTAAAAGGCCTATGGTGACGGCTTGAGCCAGACTACCGCTCCTCCGCGAGCAGCCAAGGTCAGGTCGACTGCCGTGGACCGAGCCAGCGCCAGTTCGTCGGTCACAATTTGAGTACCGCCCTCGTTGTCCTGATAGCGGCGAGCCTGATAGGATGTTCCCTCGGAAAGAAAGTGCAATGGCAAAGAAATTTCGCGTGAATCCTCCCAAGCCGTAATCACCCCAATGAACCATTCATCACCCCGCCGCCGAGCGATGGCCACCCATTGCCCAGGATAGCCATCGATCAATTCGCTCTGATCCCAGGTCGCCGGACAGGCTTTCAGACACTCCAAAGCTGACGATCCATAATCGCTCCATCGTTCCAAGCTTTCAGAAAGATGTTGCAAATTCGACTCGAAGATGACTGGCAATGCCAATTGATGCGTGATTGTCGTCTGTCCATGCACCTTGGAATAGGTCACCGGAGTGTAATCCATGGGGCCTACGGCATTGCGCGTAAAAGGCACCGTGCAATTATGTTCTGCGGTCGGGCCATCGTGATCGCGATAATATTCGGCTCCGTAGATCCCTTCCCGAGTGAGCAAGTGTGGCCACCGGCGACGCTCTCCTGAGGGTTTGGTCGCTCCGTGATAATTCAACAACAAATGGTGTCGGGCCGTCTCTGCCGCTAGGGCATCATAGATCCGGATACGATCCTGGCAGTCGCTATCGAAAAAGTCGACTTTGACTCCCAAGGCACCCAACTTCGCCCAGCGCGCCAGCTTTTCTTCACGACTATCATCCGTCAACAGGTCGCGATGGTGCACCCACAGGATGATCCCTACCTTTTTGGTACGCGCATAGTCAATCAACTCCGCGATCCACTCCAGGCGCCATCCAGCGTCGCAGAGAAAGTACTCCCAACCCATGGCGGCGGCAAAATCTACGTATTGCTTCTGCACATCCAAACGGTCTTGTGGCTCCCCGGCCCACCACGACCAATAGACCCGTCCGGGACGAATCCAGTCGGTATCGACCCACTCAGTCGGTGGATTCAGATTCTCAATGACGGTCGAAGAAAAAATATCCGACAACGTCCGCCCCAACATTGCCACCCTCCACGGCGTCTCAAGGGGTCGTTGAGCTTGCAATGGATTGATTTGATCGGCCGCGAAAACCACCCGCAACAACCCAGGGTGGCTATCGTCCGCAACGACATGCGACCCACAGTAGTTGCCGTAGACCGCCGCTTCACTCAGGAGCATCCATGCGTTCTCGGGATGATGCCATAACATGGGGAAGTTATAGGCCCCCGCCAAGGCTCCTTGCCGTAGCGGGTAGAACTCTTCATAATTTGCGGTCACGGTCTGCGCCCACGACTTCCAACCCGAAATGGTGGCCAGCGCAAATCCACTGGTTTCGGCGTAAATGCGAATAGGCCCCTGTCCGCCAATTTCATAGCGATAGGCAACCGCATCGTCGTAAGCGCGAATCACCCAATCCATCGCATAGTGCGATCGGCCCAGCCTTAACCGAAGCTCATGACAGTGATCCACGGCCTGGTGGCTTTTGCCGGCGATCATGGTATAGGTTTCGTTCACCTCGGTCCTTACTTCACGCAAATAGACCAACTGGTCGCGAAAGTCGGCAACACTGGTGAAAATCCCCACCGGCGACCCTTCCAGCATCGTCACTCCATCCACCCGCACGTCATAGCTCAAGCGTCCTTGGCGGTGATGCACCTCGACCTCAATTCGGTGACTCGGAGAATTCAGCAGCCATCGACGTTCTTCCTCATTTTCGGTCATCATCGTAACCTCCTCATCACTCTACCAACGATTTCTCATCGGCCTCCACGCTGGCCCAACTCGAATCCCAGGAGTCCTCCTCGGCAGACCCGTCGCTGCTGGGTGGAAGCGTTTTTCCCCAACGTCAATAGGGTGCGGTCAAGACGCACTGACCTCGGGCCATTCTCCCTGCACAAATCGATCGACGTCCCCCATCCGCGCTTTAATCAACCCCGCCAGCACTCCATCGGGTTCGATGCCCAAGACTTGGACCAGCACCGTATCTAAGCCTGCCTGCGCCATGAGTTCTCCCAACCTTTGGGCGCTGGGATCGCTGGGTTCACGATACCTCAGTCCCGCAGCAATCGCCAAGGCGACGGCTCTAGGTTGAATTCCTGCGGTCAAACACAATCGAGCCGCCCCAACCAAACGATCATCGCGACCGAGCTTGCGGATTGGATCGCGGACATTTCGTTCCAACGTGTCCAAAATCGCCGCATCTTGGTACTTCGCAATCGCGCTGGCCGCAAAACGCTCTTGATCGTCTCGGGAATAGCCGTATTGTGCACACACGGCCTGGCCTGTCTCCGCCAAAACCTGGCGCGTAATCGCCAAAATCCGAGGTTCGCTAGCAGCTTCATGGAGATAGCGCAAGCCAATTAAGGCACCTAAAAATGACATCGTCGCACTGGCCGCGTTATAGGTATAAAGCTTTCGTTCTAGCGCACGCCGAAAATTGGGGACGGCGACTAACCCCGGAATCGAAGGCAATGGCAACACCAGAGCGTCGCGATCCACTTGCAATTCCCAATAATTCTGCACCTGCACGCTAAACCGGTCCTGGGCCCTTTGCTCTGCCGTCGGCTCAATGCAGGACCGCAAAACGGTCGCCTCGGCGACGCCCAGTTCCACCTTGGCCCGTTCCAGCATCGGGCCATCCATTCCCGCAGTCAACCCTTGGCGCAAAACCTGGGCGGGATGAACCCAGTTTTCACAGGTAATCCAGTTGACCGGCGAATGCCCCCGCTCCGCCAAACGTTCGGCCACGGCCGCCCGCCACCGTACTCCGAGGGACTCTACCTGAGCCCCACCGACCGCGGTAAAAATGGTCTCGGCGGTCTTCATCGCCATCCGAGCTTCCGGTTCCTCGGGATGATAAATCGTAAAACCTCGGATCGCGGTCGTCGCCCCGCTTTTCCCGGCAATAGCCACGTGGTAGACCCCCCTCGCACGCAAGCCCTCTACCACCGAACGATTCGCTTCAATAAATGTCCACGGATAGCCTCCGCGCCAAATCAAATGGGCGAGAAATCCACGGCCAATCTTACCTGCTCCGACAATCACGATCGGTCCTCCGGTGGCCATCGGTCCTTCTCCTTTCCGTAATCTCCCTGGGATGGATAAAAGCTTAGGCTCCTCACTCGCTTTGTTTGTCCGTAAAGACCTCTCCCAGACTAGGCTAGGTCCCCGAGCCGCGCAAACACCTCTTGTAGTCGCGGATAGAGGGTTTGGTAGACCGCAAAAAACTCTTCATAGCGCGCATGGCGGTCAGGGTCCGGTTCCACCACCCGCCAGCCACAGTGGAGCTGTTGAGGGTCCACTCCGGCTAGTTCGGATGCTAACATCCCGGCTCCCCGACACCCTACCTGTAAGTCGTTGGCAATCCAAAACGGAACGCCCAAGATATCTGCACGAATTTGATTCCAGGGCTCCACCGCCATCGGCCCCCCGGCTGCCTTGACGTAGGCCAGCGCGCCTTGCTGTTCCAATACCATCTGAATGGTTCTGAGATGAAAGGCCACCCCCTCCATCACCGCGCGAAGCCCGTGTTGGGGTTGATGTGCGCGGGTGAGGCCAATGAACGCTCCCCGGGCTTTCGCATCCCACAGCGGTGCACGTTCCCCAGCCAGATGCGGCAAAAACAGAAGACCCAGCGAGCCTGGAGCCACCCTCTGAACGTCATCCAAGACTCTCACCCAAGAACCTCCCTGAGCTTCTCCCCACCAATTTTCTTGCCACCAGGCCAATGACCCCCCGCTGGCGGCGGTCACCCCGTACCACAGTTGCATGCCCTCAAAATAGGGCGCCCAGGTTAAACGAGGATCCGTGACCGGTGTCTCGGCAAGAACGCGGCCAAAATGGTCCGAAGTCCCGGCTAAATCAAACCCCTCGCCCCTCTTGAGGTTGCCGCCTAGCACTGCCGCATTGAGATCATTCCAGCCCGTGGTCACCGATACTCTAGGGCCCAATCCGAGTTGTTCTGCCAACTTCGGCAGCACTGTGCCTCGGGATACGCCGGGGGGTTGGCGCGGCGGTATCACCGCTGCATCCAGACCCAGGTAAGCCATGACCTCGGGAATGGACCGGCCTTCGGGAAGGTGGACCAATCCCCGCCAACTGGAGGCATCGGTGACCCAATTTCCGGTCAATTGCCATCCGATGTAGTCCTTGGTTTGCGCCAACCACCGGGTCCGAGCCAACACCTCCGGCCGCGAGCGGGCTAGCCAACTAAGATGCGGAATCGGCCAGTTGGTCCCGGGCGGCAAGTGAATGCCTAGCCAGTCGTCCAGTTGTCCCGGGGCAAAATCGCGCTCCATTGCCGCCAAAGCTCCGGCTGGGCGCAGGTCCTGCCAAGTGGGCACGCGCTCTAAGAGCAGGTGCCCGTCACTATCGACACAGACGATGTTCCCAATCGGCCCCGAAAGGCCGATAGCCGCAATGTTGCCCCGACCCTGGGTGGCTTTAACGAGGCGCTGGATCACCGCGACGGTGGCTTGCCACCAATCGTTTGGACACTGCTCCACTCCGCCAGACCCGGCATCATAGCTGGCATAGGCTTGCGCCGCGGTGGCCAATTGTTCCCCGGCTCCATTCCAGACCGAGGCCTTAAGGCTAGAGGTGCCGAAATCCAGTCCAGCCACCAGCGCATCGCCC
>JAMCVM010000045.1 GCA_023475835.1 Bacillota bacterium
ACCGATGGGCGTTTCCTGCCATCCTTCTCCTGCCGGGATCTTGAGCGGGGAGCCGGGGAAACGCATCCCGACTCCATGGGGCGGAAGCCACCCCCGAGCAGACAACGAGCTTTACAGCGAGTCCCATAAGGGGCTGAGAAAAGCCGAAAAAGATTATTGTAGGTTTTTCTAACCAGGACATTGAACTCAAGGGCGAGCGAGTCGTACGTACGGCACCTCGGTATGGGGCGATTTTCGAAGATCGAGTGAAGAATAGGCTGAGTCAGTCGGCGCTGCCAGCTCTGGAGATTTTGGCGGATGTCCTCGACCGCGAACAAAACGCTATGATTAGCGCTCGTGGCGGTCGGCGACGAGCCGTGATTCTTGACGGCCCCGCAGGGACCGGCAAGACCGTTGTCGCTGCCCATCGCGTGGCGGTCAGCGAAGATCCCGAGAGTTCGGGACTCTACGTGACCCCCACTGCAACCCTTCGCGACTATGTTAAGCCCGCGCTACCGCGCCTAGGCATTGAGCCGAATCGAGCTCGTGTGTACGCTCTCGCCGATCTGGTGGCTATGCTTTGGCCCGACTGGCCCTGGGAGCGCGATTTGACCGGAGTCATCCCGGATTCTTCACACTCCGGTGAAACCTGGTCTCAGGCCTTCGAACGGTACCGTAAAATCGCGAATGCGAGGGTGTTATATCGTGAGGCTAAACTCCTATTGGACGGGACGTCGTCAGAGCGGATGGGAGTGGCGGATGTGGCTCCTTCGTTGTGGCTGGCCGCTTGGATGGGGAAATCACTCCCACTTGCTCAACCTCGGTGGATTATCGTCGATGAAGCGCAGTCTATTCCGCTGTTAGCCTATCGGGCCATGGCCCCGTGGTTGGGTCCGAAGGCGCATTGGGTACTGGCCGGAGATCTGATGCAGCGTGGGGCTGCCCGTGAACATTCATGCGGCAGCCGAACGTCTGAGAAAGGCGATCATGCCGGACTCTGAGGACAGCCAAAGTGTGCCTTGGCATCCCCACTTAGGCGAGGTCAAAATTGGGGTCATGGCGACTCTTGAGGAGATGGCTCAAACGGCCGAGGCTCAAGTAGACCAATGGCACCGTCAGGGACTTAGCGCGATCGCGCTTTTGGCACCGGCCACAGACCAGATGGGAAGATGGGAGACCCTATTCACCATGCCCTGGCAGCGCTTAAATGGTCGCGAGCCGTATCGCGGAGGCACCGTGCTGACAACGTTAGATTTAGTCCGTGGCTTAGAGTTTGACGCGGTGGTATTGTTGGAGGTGTCGCAGGACGCCTATCCTGACCAAGAGCAAAGTGCTCGTGCCCTGTATACGGCCATCACTCGTGCGCGTCGGTTTGTGCATGTCTTGGTGCCGTTGGATCGGCCGTCGCCTTGGATCCAATACCTGGAACAGAAAGTTTAATGAACACGACGCGAAAATGTCCGAGCGCCTGATGAACGCTTGGGCCAGAGCCGACACGGGACGATGGGAGATGGGAGCACTATGAACAGATAACCACTTCCAGGACATGATGAGGGACAAGCCTAGCAAAGAAGTACTGGGATGCAAACATTCTTCGGATTCCACCCGTGGGATTGCCATCCACCGAAGACTCGTTATCGGTGGATGGCAACTGACTCGGTCAAGAAGATCCTACAGGAAAAGCGCCGTGTTCTAGTCGCGAGATTATGGGTGAAACATAGGTTTGACTCTGTGATACAGTTCTCGATATTGGGCAAATGCTTCGTCGTAGGTGGCGCGCACCGCGGAATTGGGATGGACAGTACGGGTGACGGTAGGCGCGATCGCTTTTAGTGCATCGGGAAACTGACTGACTTGGGCCAGACGAGCCGCGCCTACGGCGGCCCCAGGATCTTCGACAATGTCAATCGGGGAGCCAAGCACATCGGCTAACATCTGGCTCCAGAGCGCGCTTTTCACCCCGCCGCCGGTAGCCACCACGCGTCGATTCTGCCCTTCAGCGCCCATGGTGACGACCACATCTTTCAGACTGAGAGCCACGCCTTCCAGAACGCTGCGGATGAGATGGTTTCGGCCATGGGCACTCGACAGTCCAAACCAGACTCCGCGAGCCTCCGGGTCATTAATCGGAGCGCGTTCTCCATTCAGATAGGGAAGAAAGATTAAGCCATCCGATCCCGCGGGCGCCGTGCTGGCTTCATCGGTCCAATCATCGTATGAGGCGCCACCGGCAAAACGCTCGTGCAGCCAGGTAAGCGAGTAGGCCGCCGCCTGCGTCACACCCATCCAATACCATTGGTTGGGCAGGGCATGACAAAAAGCGTGAATGGAGGCATGCGGCGGCGGATCAAACTTCGGTTGGGGCCAAAATACGACCCCTGAGGTGCCGAGGGAAATGCCGATCGTATTCGAGTGAACCACACCGGTGCCGAGAGCGCTCGCCGGCTGGTCGCCAGAACCGGCCACCACTGGGATGCCTTGCAGGGCCTTGGGGCCCAGTCGGTTGGTGCCGACGACGACATTAGATTCCACCACCGGCCCTATCCACTCTGGCGGCAGGTTTTGTTCCTCAAGCCACGCATTGTCCCAATTGCGGTCGGCTACCGAAAGCCAGTAAGTGCCGGAAGCATCGCCCACTTCACTACCCCAATTTCCGGTCATCAAAAACCGTATCCAGTCTTTGGCAACGGCGATGTGCGCGACTTTTTTCCAGATTTCTGGTTCCTCGTGTTGCACCCATAGGCACTTGATCAGGGTGTAGTTGACCAGGGGCAGGTTGCCAAAACGCTTCCATAACGTCGATTCTCCGTACTTAGCGAGTAATTGTTGGACCTGTTCGGACCCTCGGGTATCAGACCACAAGATGGCCGGACGAAGCGGATTGCCATCGACGTCACAAAAGACGGAGGTGTGCATTTGCCCGGTGAGGCCAATGGCTTGAATAGGTATCCGGCTTTCAGCGACTTGGTCTAAGAGTGTAGTGAGGGCTTTTTGCCAGTCCTCTGGATGTTGTTCGTTCCAACCCGCACGGGGAGTCAGGGTTGGGTAAGGAACGGTGTGTTGCCAAAGGCTTTGGCCCTCGGCGTCAATGATGACCCCTTTTAATCCTTGGGTGCCGACATCTAATCCTAAGAATCGAGATTGACCCATGAAATATTTCGTACCCCTTTCTAAAAACCGATGAACCATAGTTCTGGTGAGATCAGAGCGATCAAGGATGGACAGGTTCTTCCACCGCCATTGCGTTGATGTTGATTAAGCGACGGCCCAAACTAGAATCTTGGAGCACTTGTTCCAACACGCAGGCGCCCGAGCCGATGATCGTGGACTGGTCCCGAAACGTGGACATCTGGACGGTCAATTGACGATTTTTATGGGAAATAGACTCGGTTTCGAGTCGACGTTCCACCGGCCAGAGCAAATAGTTTTCGGCCTGGGCTAAAGGTCCTCCGAGAATCAATCGGTCCGGATCAAACAGGTTGACAATGTTCACCGCGGCCTGGCCAACATAATCGGCAATATTATGCACGGCTTGCAGCGCCCAACGCTCACCTTCCAACGAGCGGGCAATAATCTCGCGGCTGCTTAAACCGGGTTCGGCTTCGGGATAGGCATGAGCGGCTTCGACTAGGGCGCGAGTCGAAGCCAGGGCTTCGAAACAGCCACGGCGGCCGCAAGGACAAAGCGGACCATCGAGCATCAGAGTGGTATGGCCAATTTCCCCGGCGGCTCCCGAAACTCCAGTAAACAGATGGCCTTCCATCACAATGCCACAACCGATGCCGACACCGAGACTTAGGTAAATGAGAAGTGCGCTGCCTTTGCCGTTGCCAAAGTAATATTCACCCAAGGCCGCAGCATCCGCCTCGTTCGCGACCATGACCGGAACGCCTACGGTTTCTTCGAACCGTTCCTTTAAAGGGAGGTCAGACCAATGCAAATTCGGCGACGATACCAAAATGCCATCCGCATTGACAATTCCTGGAACCGATATGCCCAGACCCCAAACCGGATCGGGCTCAGACTCTAACAATATAGACAATTCGGCAGCAATGGTGGGCAAAATATCGTCGGGGGCGACCCCGGGGGGCATCGGATGAATTTGATGATTACTTAACCGTCCTGATAGATCCACCAAACCGATTTCAAAATGGTCCACGTCGAGGACAAGACTCATCAAACGGGCGGCTTGGGGCCGCAAGAGTAAAAGCTTTTCCGGTCGCCCACGGCGTTCTTGGGGGACGTCGACCTCTTCCAAGAGATTTTGAGTGAGCAATTTTCGAGTGACGTGAGAGACCGTCGAATCGGTCAGATGGGTATAGGCGGTAATTTCTCGACGAGAAACCATGCCCCCGTTGATGATAGCTAGGAGCACGGCGATTTCATTCATATCACGCATTAAATGATGATCGACGCCGTGATGAGTTTTTCTGCGCATAATGTCCTCCTGACGAATTTAATTAAACTGAAGTCTCAGACGAAGCGCAAGACCCTCAACTTTATTTTTTATGGATCGCTTATTAAGCAGGGATTTTACCGAGCGATACAGTAAATAGTGTATGGTTGTACTTACTAGATATTGGGGCCGATGAGAGATCCCCTTCTGAGATGCTAGATGACCAAAGTAGTGCCGTTTGGAGCGGTTTATCGTTCAGTACGGTCCCCATCGCGGTCATTAGGGGATAGGCCTCGCGATCGAGTTGGGATGGTGTAAGGCAGCACATAGACAGGGAGGCAATTCATGGCTAGTCAGAGCGACAAATTTCAACCCACTAAGGCGGACCATTTCACGTTTGGCTTGTGGACCGTAGGCAATCAGGGCAGAGACCCATTTGGAGACGCCGTCCGGGCACCGCTTTCTCCGTTGGTAACGGTCGAACAACTGTCCAAACTCGGGGCCTACGGCGTGACTTTGCACGATAACGACCTAATTCCGCTCGGCGCTAGTGACAGCGAGCGTGAAAAGATTTTGCGGGATTTTAAAAAGGCTCTCAGTGATTATGACCTGCGCGTGCCTATGGTCACGGTGAACTTATTCTATCATCCGGTCTTCAAAGACGGAGCGTTTACCTCCAGCATGGCACCCATTCGCCGGTATGCCATCGACAAGGCCAAAAAAGCGATTGACTTAGGCCAAGAATTAGGAGCGGAAACCTTCGTATTGTGGGGTGGCCGTGAAGGCAGTGAAGTGGATGCCGCACGGGATCCTCGAGATGCCATGAAGCATTATCGTCAGGGGGTCAACGAACTCACCGAACACATCTTAAAGAATCGATATCCGATGCGCATAGCGATGGAAGCCAAACCTAACGAGCCGCGCAGCGACATCTATTTGGCGACGACGGGAGCGATGCTGGCGTTCATCGCGACTTTGGACCACCCGGAAATGGTGGGGGTCAATCCGGAAATTGCGCATGAAAAGATGGCTGGCCTCAATCCCTATCACTCCATTGGTCAGGCGTTGGAGGCGGGCAAGTTGTTTCACATTGATTTAAACGACCAAAAGCCTGGCCGGTATGACCAAGACTTGCGCTTTGCCTCGGATGACTTGAAGGGATCGTTTTACGTGGTGAAGATGCTCGAAGACGGAGGCTACCAGGGACCTCGACACTTTGACGCGCACCCTTATCGGAGTGAAAATGCGGAGGGTGTCTGGGACTTTGCGCGCGGGTGTATGCGTACCTATTTAGTATTAAAGGACAAGGTGCACAAGTTCGCTCAGGATGCGGAAATTCAAGGGATTTTGAGTGAACTCAAAACCTGGTCTGAGCGTGAGGACGCATTTGATCGAGATGCTTGGGGAGCCGTTGGATATCAGTACGAAAAATTGGACCAACTCGTGGTCGAACTCTTGTTGGGCGCTCGCTGAGCGCCCAACGGGTCTATGGGAGTGAACTATGGCTAGCGAAAACGATTCACCGCTGTACCGGGACCCGCGAGCTTCGGTAGAAGCTCGGGTCTCCGATTTGTTGGGCCGTATGACCGTCGAAGAAAAGATTGCCCAGTTGAGCGCGATTTGGGTTTATGAGGTGTTGGATGACGGCGTTTTGGTGGAAAAAGAAGCGACGGCACGAATGGGGCTGGGGATTGGCCAAATTACTCGAATAGGCGGAGCCAGTCACCTCGGGCCTCTGGATTCAGCTAAAATGGCTAACCAAATTCAGTCTTTTCTTGTCGAGAACACGCGTCTGGGGATTCCCGCCTTGGTGCACGAAGAGGCCTGCAGTGGCTATATGGCTAAAGACGCCACCTGTTTTCCGCAAGCGATCGGCATTGCCAGCAGTTTTGATGTGGAACTGGTCGAAGCGATGGCGGAAGTGGTGCGCGATCAAATGCGAGCGGTCGGTGCCCATCAGGCCTTGGCTCCGCTGCTCGATGTGACCCGAGACCCGCGCTGGGGCCGCACTGAAGAGACCTTCGGTGAGGACCCCTATTTGGTCGCCCAAATGGGGATGCATTATGTCCGGGGGCTCCAAGGCGGGGCGAATCACCAAATGGTCATGGCCACTGGCAAGCATTTTGTCGGGTACGGAGAAGCCGAAGGCGGGATGAATTGGGCTCCAGCTCACATCCCTGCACGCGAGCTTCGGGAAGTTTTTCTCTTTCCCTTCGAAGCTGCCGTGAAAGCTGCAGGATTGGCTTCGATTATGCCTGGGTACCACGAGTTGGACGGAGTGGCTTGTCATGCCAATCGCTGGCTCTTGACCGATCTTCTGCGAGAGTCTTGGGGATTTCAAGGCTTAGTGGTTTCTGACTATTTTGCCATTGCTAGTTTGGCCACGTACCACAAAATGTTTGCGGATGCCGAAAGCGCCGCCGTATGGGCGCTAAAAGCCGGCGTGGATGTGGAGTTGCCGAGTCGCGACTACTATTCCCGCCCCTTGCAGACGGCCTTGGACCATGCCCCAGAAGCCGAAGCGTGGTTAGATCTTGCGGTCAAGCGCGTGCTGCGCTGGAAGTTTCAATTGGGATTGTTCGAATCTTGCCTCGTCGATGTTCAAGCTGCGCCTAAGGTATTTGACATCCCATCGCAACGTAAGCTGGCTAGACGAGCCGCGCGCGAATCGATGGTGCTGTTAAAGAACGATTTCCAGACGTTGCCACTCTCACCGGAGATTCGTTCGATCGCCATCATTGGCCCCAACGCGGATACGGTGCGTAATCTGGTCGGAGATTACGCCTATCCCTGCCACGTTGAAACTTTGATTGACCAGCGCGACAGCGGCAACATTTTTAATACTCCGCTGCCACGGAACCTTCGCTTGGCGGATCAGGTCGTGCCGATGATTACCCTTTACCAGGCCTTGAAAGAACGTGCTGGGAGTGAATTAAGGGTTTCATATGCAAAAGGATCGGACATTCAAACCGAGGATCGCTCCGGATTTGCTGAGGCGGTGGAACTCGCCAAGACTTCAGATGTAGCTATTTTGGCCGTGGGCGACCGCGCCGGATTGGTCGAAGGTTGCACCACCGGGGAGTCTCGGGACCGGGTAGAACTTACCCTGCCAGGGGTGCAGGCGGATCTCATTCGCGCCGTGTTAGCTACCGGAACCCCGGTGGTACTCGTGCTCATCAACGGACGGCCGATTGCCTTGGAACCCGACATCTTGGGCGGGGCAGCGGCTATTCTAGAAGCTTGGTTCCCCGGCGAAGAAGGTGCACCGGCAGTAGCCGACGTGCTGTTTGGCGATTACAATCCGTCGGGGCGCTTGCCTATATCGTTTCCGCGTGCCGTCGGACAGATTCCCGTGTATTACTATCACAAGCCCTCCGGAGGCCGCAGCCATTGGCACGGCAAATATGTGGAAATGGGAACCGACCCCTTGTTCGCCTTTGGGTATGGCTTGAGCTACACGGCGTTTGAATATAGCAACCTGAAATTAGACCGAAATCCGCTAGCCCTGGGTCAACCACTGAAGGGGTCGTTTGAGGTCACGAATATCGGGGACATCAGCGGAGACGAAGTGGTCCAGGTTTACCTGTCTCGGCCATACTCGCGAATCACCCGACCGGTCAAGCAACTGCTGGGCTTTTGTCGGGTGGAATTGGCGCCACAGCAGGTCAAGCGCGTGCGGTTTGAATTGGCCGCGGATCTTCTCGGATATTACGACGAATCTATGCACTTTGTGTTAGAACCGGGCTTGTTGGATATCACCATAGGGGCGTCCTCAGCTGATATTCGACTTTCCGAGCGAGTGGATTTGACCGGAGAGGCTAAAGTCTTGGAGCGAAAAACCTTTGCTGCGTCGATGGTCGTCGAAAGTCCGAGTCATCCACGCTAGTGGCCGGAGCAGGGGCCGGTAGACCAAGGGGCTCGATTGCTGATATCTCTCAAGAGTGGGGCAGGGAGAGAGCCGAAAAACCCGCTCTCCCTGCCCCCGGAGGGATTGGGTCGGGCCGGAGATAGCGAACATCCATAAGGAGGGATTGCAAGTGCCCAAACAAGCACCGAATCAGGTTCCGTCATTGGCTGTACGGTACGCATCTTGGTTTAAGGTGGGAGCGGCAGTCAATCACCGTACCATTGCCACTCACGCTGAGTTGATTCGCCAACACTTTAATTCGATTACCGCAGAAAATGAAATGAAGTTCGAATCTTTGCACCCAAAGCCGCACACGTTTGATTTCGGTCCCGCGGATGACATTTTAGATTTCGCTAAGCAAAACGGCATTCAGATGCGAGGGCATACGTTAGTCTGGCATAACCAAACGCCCCATTGGGTATTCCAAAACGATAGTGGAGAGGTTCGCTCGCGGGCCGAACTGCTCGGCACCATGCGCCATCATATTCATACGGTGATGGGGCACTACCAGGGAAACATGTATTGCTGGGACGTGGTTAATGAAGCCGTCAGCGACGAGGGCGAGACGCTGCTCCGGCCGAGTCGATGGCGTGAGCAGGTGGGAGAAGACTACTTGGCTCAAGCGTTTTGGTATGCTCACGAGGCAGATCCAGAAGCACAGCTGTTTTATAACGATTATAACGAGACGAATCCTACGAAGCGCGAAAAAATCTATCGTTTGGTGAAAGACCTTTTGGATCAAGGGGTTCCAATTCACGGAATCGGATTGCAAGGACATTTTAAACTAGACGGGATCGTCCTAGACGAGGTCAAAGCGGCTATTGAACGCTATGCTTCGTTGGGCGTTCGCTTGCAGGTCACGGAACTTGATATTTCACTGTATGACCTTGGCGACCGTCGAAAGGATATAACCCATCCCGATCCTGAGCGGCTTGCTCAGCAAGCCGAACGCTATGAAGAATTGTTTGATCTGTTCCGCCAGTATGCCTCGGTGATCGACGCCGTGACGACTTGGGGGGTGGCCGATGACGAAACGTGGCTCGACGGTTTTCCGGTCAAAGGGCGTAAGGATTGGCCGTTATTATTCGACGTCGAGCACCAGCCTAAACCGGCCTTGGCACACTTGTTGCGATGACAGCCCAAGCATGGATTTAAAGACGGCGTCCTAACCCTTCGAAGGAGAAACGCACACGCGGAGAAAAGGAGACTTGACATGCGAACACAAACCACAAAAATTGCTCTGATTGGGGCGGCAGCGCTGGTCCTAATGGCTGCCCCGGCGGCCTTTGGCCACGCCGCGCCTACGATCACACACCCTGAGGTAAACGCCTCAGTCAACTGGAATGCGCCCAAACAGGTGATCGTCGGATTTGGGGCGTCGGGAGCGTTCGGCCAGGCAGCGAATCTGGAATCATTTCCCGCGCCGACTCGTACCAAACTCTTAAACTTATTGTTTTCCACCAAGAGCGGGATTGGCTTGACCGTGGTGCGCAGTTTGGTTAACGACGGCAACGGATCGGAAGGCAACGGGCTCACCATTGAGCCGTCGCCAGGAACGTGGGACTGGTCGATTTTGCCCGACGCTCAAATCTGGCTGATGCGTCAAGCAGCCAAATATGGGGTAAAGACCTTTATGGCGACTCCCTGGAGCCCGCCCGCCTGGATGAAAGCCAATGACTCCTTGGCGGGAGGCTCAGGAAATACCTTGAACTATCTGTTGCCAAAATATTACCATGCCTACGCAGTGTATCTCGCCAACTATGTCAATGGCTACTGGACGCACTTTCATATTCGCATCACCGACATCTCGGTCCAAAATGAACCCGATCAGAATCAAACCTATGCGTCGGCGATCTGGACCCCGGAGCAATTCAATACTTTCATCAAAGACGATTTGGGGCCAGTGTTTGCGGCCAAAGGGGTCAAGGCGAAAGTCATTATGCCTGAACAGTCGTTTTGGGGTGAACAATACGCGTTGCCAACTTTAAACGATCCGGCCGCCGCGAAGTATGTCTCCATTGTCGCAGCGCACGGGTATGGAGGGACTATTGCTCCTTTGACTGTGGCTGAAAGTAAGGGTAAACAGGTTTGGGAGACCGAATACTCGACCTTTACCACCGAAGACCCGTCGATTACCAACGGGATTGCTGTGGCTCAAACGATTAACCAATATTTGACCGTGGCCGACGTCAGCGTCTGGAATTACTGGTGGTTGGTGAACGGACAAACGAATGACAATGAGGGGTTAATCAATCTCCTGGGAGAGTCAAGCTATATCGCCAACAAGCGGCTGTTTACCATGGGTAATTTCAGCCGCTTCATCCGGCCCGGCGATTACCGCATCGGTTCGTCGGTCAATCCCGCACCGGGCATCTCCATGTCCGCCTATCGCAATCGCAAGACCGGACAGTTTGCCGTGGTCGTGATTAATGCCAATGCTGCCCGTGAATCGTATGCCTTGGCTGGACTGCCGCTCAGTGTTGGCAGCACCACCCCCTACGTGACCTCAGCCAGTCAGAATCTGGCCCAAGAGGCCAAGGTTTCGGTGACTGCGGGTCGATTCGTGACTACCTTAGCGCCGATGAGCGTGACCACGTTCGTCGGCGGTTAAAGCCAATCAGCGGTTCGATGAAGCCCATCACTCATGGTCTTCATCCGAGGTCTCGATGACTCTCGACATATCGCTGTGCCAAACCCGGGTTCGGCTCATGATGGCTAGGCCGGGTCGAAGAGAGCCTCCAATGCGCATTTGGAGGCGTCTCTTTTTTGGTGGGGCATGCATACCGGGAAACGATGGATCGCTTGCCCATCCGCCTCGTCAGAAATCCAAAGCGGGGAAGTTTGCCGTGGCGGGGTTCCTGCCAGTGCCCGGGCCGGGTCGTATGCGTCTTTAGGACGGCGACGGGTGGCGAGCACCACCACGCCGACTCTGACCTCGATCAC
Source organism: Bacillota bacterium (assembly GCA_023475835.1). GTDB lineage: Bacteria > Bacillota > Sulfobacillia > Sulfobacillales > Sulfobacillaceae > JAMCVM01. The sequence goes on from JAMCVM010000045.1 coordinate 11,226, forward strand.
TCAGATTTCCGCAAACCAGACAAAAGCTTGAGGTGCCAAAGACAGATTGGCGACCCGTCTAACCGGCTTCAAGGCTTTGACGTTCGGATCGGGGCAGGTGGCAGGCAAAGGTTGGATGAAGAGAATCGGACGCTATCCCTTCAAGAATCGGTATAATGAGAAACGTTAGTTGGAATGAATTGAGGCGAATAGCAGTTTGAGAACTCTGGATGATACAGGGGTCAAGGAGGGTGAAAATGAAGGCAGCAGTTTTGCGAGCTCAGGGTGACTTAGTCATTGAGCAGGTGAAAGAGCTAGGCGATATTCCCCAAGGGTATGTTCGGGTGAAGGTCAAGGCGGTCGGCTTGTGCGGATCCGATGTGCACTACTACAGCCATGGTCGGATAGGAGATTTCGTGTTGCGCGCGCCCATGATATTAGGGCACGAAGTGGGGGGGATCATCGATGGGGTGGGCCCGGGGGTCGACCTGCCGTTGGGTGCGGTGGTGGCCTTAGAGCCGGGTATTCCCTGTGGAAGTTGCGATGCTTGTCGGCGGGGAGACTACAATCTGTGCGCAGAGGTAAAATTCTTTGCCACTCCACCGGTGGACGGAGCCTTGGCCGAATACGTCCTACATCCGGCGGCGTTTACGTTTTTGGCGGACGGGCTCACTCCGATGCAAGCCGCTTTGGCCGAACCTCTTTCGGTCGCAGTCTATGCCGCGAGGAGAGCAGCCGTGCGTCTGGGAACCAAGGTAGCTGTCGTGGGCGCGGGTCCAGTCGGCGTACTGACGGCGCTGGCCTCGGAAGGCCAAGGTGCCATGGTCGATCTTTTTGATATTCGTCAAGATCGCGTTGCCTCGGCCAAAGCCATGGGGTTTCATGCGATGTTGCTAGATGAACAGCGACCGCAAGAATACGACGTGCTGATTGACTGCAGTGGGTCGGCTGGAGGTTTAGCATTTGCTCAAAGCCATCTCCGTCGGGGTGGGGTGTTGATCTTAGTCGGACTGGGTGAGGAAGCGGATATGCACTTGAACGGCCTAAAAATCTCAACCTGGGGATGGTCTGTGCATGGAATCTTCCGGTACGCTAATACCTTTCCTGCGGCCATCCACCTTATCCGGACGAACCGCGATCGGTTGCTGCCATTCATCGAAAATCAGATCGTGCTGGATGATTTGCCGCAGTATTTGGCCGAAGATCGCCAGTTGAATGTCTTGAAGACCATGGTGACGATCTAATCGGCAGGAGTTAAGCAGCCAGGAGGCAGTGCATGAAAATATCAGACATTAGAGCGGTCACCGTTTCCGTGCCGCTAGAGGCGCCACTCTTGCATAGCAATGGCGCTCACTGGGGGCGGTTTGTCCGTACTCTGGTCGAGATTGAGACCGACGAAGGCATTGTCGGGCTCGGAGAAATGGGTGGTGGGGGCCAAAGCGCGCAACGGGCATTTGACGGCCTGAAGCCGTATCTGTTGGGACATGATCCCCTTCAACTGGAAGCATTGCGCTTTAAAATTGCGAATCCTACGGCTAGCCTTTACAACAATCGGACTCAGTTGCTAGCGGCGATTGAATTCGCCTGCCTAGATATTATCGGGCAGAAAATGGGGGTGCCCGTCTACCAATTGCTGGGGGGCAAATTGAGAGACGAAATTCCCTTTGCAAGTTATCTTTTTTTTCGCCTCCCGCATCTCGAAACTGGGCAAGGAGAAGTGCGAACCGTCGATCAACTGGTGCGTCATGCGTCTGAGTTGAGGGCTCGCCATGGCTTTCGTACCCATAAGCTCAAGGGCGGTGTGTTTCCCCCGGAGTATGAACTCGCCTGCTATCAGGCGTTGGCGTCCGCATTTCCTGAAGACCGTCTGCGTTACGATCCCAATGCCGCGTTGTCGATGGAGGATGCTCTGCGGTTTGGGCGAGCGATTTCGCATCTAAATAATGACTATTTCGAAGATCCGATCTGGGGGTTAAACGGCATGCGTCGCCTGCGCGAAAGCGTGGGGATGTTATTGGCTACTAATACGGTGGTGGTGAACTTCGAGCAATTGGCAGCGAATATCCTCAGCCCAGCCGTCGATGTCATTTTGCTGGATACCACTTTTTGGGGTGGAATTCGGGCTTGCGTGAAGGCGGCTCAAATCTGTGAAACCTTTCAATACTCAATTGGGGTCCATTCGTCTGGAGAACTTGGCGTTCAGTTGGCGACGATGCTTCATTTAGGCGCAGTCTTGCCGAATATGACCATGGCTGCCGATGCCCATTATCACCATCTCCTAGACGATGTGATTCAAGGGGGGAAGATGAGCTATCGCGATGGGGCCATTGCGGTTCCTTCGGAACCGGGACTCGGTGTGAAGCTCGACGCTGATAAGGTGAGCCAATATGCCGAAGAGTACCGACGCCTAGGCGACTACCCCTACGACCGCGATCCCTCACGGCCAGGATGGTTTCCCTTGATCCCCAATCAACGTTGGGCAGATCGGCCTACAAAATGACCGAGTTCTAACCCAAAGGGTGGCAAAAAGACGTTTGGACGTCGGGTAGAGCCAGAAAGGTGGAGAAAATGATGCGACTTCAAGGCAAAGTGGCGTTGGTAACCGGGGCTGGTCGAGGCATTGGGGGCGCGATTGCCGTGAATATGGCCCGGGAAGGTGCGCGCGTAGTGCTTGTCAGCCGAACCACGAACGAACTGGAGAGCCAAAGGCGAAGAATCGAAGAGGCGGGCTACCCTCCGGCGATGATTTGGGCGGCGGACGTCAGCGAACAAAAGTCGGTGCAATCGATGGTTCAGGCAGTGCTAGATACTGAGGGCAGTATTGATATTTTAGTGAATGCCGCTGGCATCTCAGTAGCTGGACCCTCGGAGACGTTGGCCGTCGAAGACTGGCGACGATGTTTGGCCACCAATTTAGATGGCACGTTCTTCTGCTGCCAAGCCGTAGGCGCACATATGATTGCCAGAAAACGGGGAGGAAAGATTATCAACATCACATCGTTGGTGGCCCATGCCGCCATTCCTCAACGGGCGGCGTATGCGGCCAGCAAAGGGGGAGTCAAACAACTGTCACAAAACCTGGCCGTAGAATGGGCTCCGCATAACATCCAGGTCAATACCATTAGTCCTGGGTTTATCTTGACAGAAATCGTCCGCGATTACATCGCGCGCGGTGTTCATCGACCGGAGCTGCTAACCGCTCGGATTCCGGCGGGGCGCATGGGTGAGGTGGATGACGTGGCAGGTCCGGCGGTATTCCTGGCTTCGGCGGAATCCGATTATATTACCGGGACCACGTTAATTGTCGACGGTGGCTGGATGGCCAATGGATACCTCTAAGGACATGGTGAAGGGTTTAGCAAAGCTTAACCCAAGACCGTCCATTAAAGGCGTTCGATGAAATGAGGAGGTGTCACATGGGCGAGGAATTGACGGTCAATGCGGACGAGGCCTGGTTGGCCCGAAAGCCATTACCCCAGGCATTAGTGGACGCATACTATCCGCGGATGAATCCCATCGTTGTGGCCGGAGCAAGTGAGCGGATGACGGTGGCGAAGCAAGAATTGCAAGAGGGATTGAACCGATTGCTGGGCCGTTCGGTTGCGGTTGAGACCTCACTCTCGCCCTGCGGCGGACTCTGGGTCGGAACCCTTGCCGACCTTAAGGACGAGTCCTGGGCAAGGAGTCTTCCTCAGGAGCAAGTGGATGACTTAGAATCTCGGGGTCAGGAAGCTTACGCCATTTGGCAGGTCGAGAGCCAGACAGTACGAGTTCTGGCCATTGTGGGTGGCAGTGATCGGGGAGTGTTGTATGGGGTCTTTGGGCTGTTGCGGCAATTGGCCTCGGGCGACGACCTCGATGCCATCGGGGGCGTCGAAGCACCGACGAATGCCATGCGCATGATCGATCACTGGGATAATATGGACGGCAGCGTGGAACGCGGATACGCTGGCCAATCTCTATTTTTTCGCGATGGACAAGTCCTTTCAGCCTCCCCAAGGCTTCAGAGCTACGCTCGCTTGCTCGCTTCCGTGGGATTGAACGCCATTGCCATCAATAACGTCAACGTGCATCGCGAAGAATCGTATTTGATTACGGAACGATACTTAACCGACCTTGCCCGGGTGGCATCGCTGTTTCGAAGCTATGGGATTCGTCTGTTTCTCAGCGTCAATTTTGCGGCTCCGATGGAACTCGACGGATTGAAAACCGCAGATCCATTAGACCCCGAGGTCATCGCTTGGTGGCAGAAGACGACCGATATGATCTACCGTTATATCCCAGATTTCGGAGGGTTTGTGGTTAAGGCCGACTCCGAATTTCGACCGGGTCCTTTCACTTACGGGCGCGATCATGCCGACGGTGCAAATCTCTTGGCGAGGGCGCTGTTTCCCCACGGCGGGATCGTGATCTGGCGCTGTTTCGTTTACGACTGTCAGACCGATTGGAGAGATCGTAAATTGGATCGAGCCCGCGCTGCCTACGATCACTTTGTTCCCTTGGATGGACGCTTTGATTCCGGCGTGGTGCTACAAATTAAAAATGGTCCCATGGATTTTCAGGTCAGAGAACCGGTCTCCCCGTTGTTGGGGGCCATGCCTCGGACGGCTCAGATGTTGGAGTTGCAAATTACCCAAGAATATACCGGCCAACAGCGGGATCTGTGTTATTTGGTGCCCCAGTGGAAAGAGGTGTTGGATTTTGACACCTATGCCCAGGGACCGGGCAGCAGCATTGCCCAAGTGACCTCGGGTCGTCTTTTCGACCAAGACCAGTCAGGCATTGCTGGCGTGGCTAACGCCGGTAATGACTACTATTGGACCGGCCATCCTTTGGCTCAGGCGAACTGGTACGGATTCGGCCGATTGGCATGGGATCCGAGCTTGACCAGCGAGCGCATCACCCGGGAATGGATTCGCCAGACTCTCAGCGATGACGAGACGGTGGTCAGCACGGTCAGCGGGATCTTGCTTGACTCGTGGAAGATCTATGAGGACTATACGGCCCCACTTGGGGTCGGTTGGATGGTCAACCCCGGACACCATTACGGGCCTAACGTCGACGGATACGAGTATTCCAAGTGGGGGACCTATCACTTTGCCGATCATCTAGGTATTGGGGTCGATCGTACCCAAGGAACCGGCACCGGATATGTCACGCAATATCACGAACCGCATCGAAGTCGATATCAGGATCTAACGACCTGCCCGGACGACGTGTTGCTGTTCTTTCACCACGTACCCTATCAGCATCGACTGCATTCGGGGACCACCGTGATCCAACATATTTACGACCGCCACTTTGCCGGCGTAAAGGAGGTTCGCGATCTTGAAGCCAGGTGGCGACGGATTGCACCTGCACTACCCCAAGAATTTGCCGAGGCGGTCGGCGAGCGATTTCGCTGGCAGATCAAAAACGCCGAGGAATGGCGGGACGTGGTCAACACCTACTTTTACCGCAAAAGTGGGATTGCCGATGACAAAGGACGGTTTATCGTGCCCTAAGCATTCCCTAGCCGGAATTTGGGCGTGCGGCTCTTTCAAATAGTTCGATCACCACTCGATCACAACTGGGCGAACCGTGACGGAGGGGTGTTCTCCGAGCCTTTTTCCCAATATCGCTGGTCTTCTTCCGGGTGAAGCCGAGAGCAGTTTAGCGAACAGCGAGTACCATCCGGTTGGGGGACCGCGCGTTTGGGCCACTAACCTTCGGGTTAGGCACACAGGCCCGGTTGCGGCTCAGGTGACAATGTCTCCATCACCAGATGTGAAGGGCGACAAGCCGTGATGCGGCGCGAGGGTCAAAGCTGGGAGTGAAGGATAAGGGTTTCTGCTTAAAACCCCAACAAAGGCCCGCGCGCCTACACCGGCGACAGAGAGGGGTAGGGGTGTCGACAGCCGATTCGAAGCGCTGAAATCGGTGGGGTTTTCATCAGCCACCAGAATACGGCTTTGACGTTGCTAAACCATGTTTTTCTGATATGATATAGTCATGTTGTTAAGTTTAGAAGAAGCCGCGCAGCTGTTAGGTGTATCGAAAAGTACGATGCGCCGTTGGGAAGAAGAAGGACGTCTGAAACCTGAACGAACGCCGGGCGGACATCGCCGATATCGTTCGGAAGAGTTAACACAAATGGTGATGCACCCGAGGCTCAAAACAGATCGTGTGACCATCGCCTATGCACGAGTGTCTAGCCATGATCAAAAAGCAGCCTTGGAAAGGCAGGCGATTTTGTTATCCGAGTTTTGCACGAAAAATGGCTGGACCCATGAAGTGATTTGCGATTTGGGATCGGGGCTTAACTACCATAAAAAAGGATTGAAGGCGCTCTTGCAACGAATCATGCGTAATGACGTCGAACGATTAGTCATTACCCACAAAGATCGGCTTTTACGATTGGGGGCAGAACTCGTCTTTGCGATTTGTGAAGAGTTTCAAACCGAAGTCGTGATCGTTAACCAATCTGAAGACAGCAGCGACGAAGACGAATTGACCCAAGATGTCTTGGAGATTATCACCGTGTTTTCCGCAAGATTGTACAGTTCACGAAGTCACAAGAACAAAAAACTCATCGAACGCATGAAAGAGGTGACCCTTGACGATGAGGACAAAGCAACGGCTGACCCGACCACCGAATAAACAAAAAGCCATGCGCCGTCATGCCCTCGTTGATGCCTAAGCCAAACAAAAAGACGCGTATTTAGTGGAACTTGCCAAAACGAAGCATTGGCACGGATGGCAAGCGATGCGCAAAGAAAAACGTGCGTTGCAAGGCAATACCGCCACCACACGCTCCCGGTTCGCATTGAGGATCAGGGTATTTTTGATGCCATCATGACCATGATCGCAGGGGTGGAGAGCGCTAAAGCACGTGACCATTGGAAAGCCCTGGGGTTGCAATCGCGAAATACTCATGTCATGTGGAGGTATCAAGCTTTAGGCCAACGGAATCGTTAGCATGATGAGCGAGCCATCTAATCATCGGCCCGATTCATCACCCGGAGGACGAGGGCTTTAAATGGGGGGCCTAAACGCGGAAAAAAATCTCCCACCCCTGAGCCCCCCTGCTGTGATATAACGATGCTGTGGGCGGCACAAATAGGCATAAGTGGAACTCGTTGGGCGTGGCTCACCGAACCTCGTTCCATCACTAGAGTTTAGCCTTCATGCATTAATAGAAACCTAATTGCAATTTGGCGGCTTCTGACATTCGGCTAACGTCCCACGGAGGATCCCACACGAGTTCGATATCCACCTTGGCCACCCCGGGCAGGGATTTTACTCGATCGGCCGCTTCCTGGCGCAGGACATCTCCCATTCCGCAACCGGGGGCCGTCATCGACATTTGAATTTCCACCTGATATTGGCCGTCAGCAAGGAGGTGAGATTCGCAGCCATAAATTAGGCCTAAGTCGACCACATTGACGGGGATCTCCGGGTCAAAGATGGTCTTAAGTACCTCGATGACCAGATCATTGCTAAACGCTTCGGTAGGGGTAGGGTTCACCGTGTCCGTGCTGGCCGTCTGGCCAATCGCGTCGGCGTCCTCAATGGCAATTCGGGCCAAATACCCATAATCAGTCATGACGGTGAAGCTACTCCCTAGCGCCTGGGTGAGGACCACGTGAGCGCCTTTGGGAAGATCAACCGTCTCTCCACCCGGAATCAGAGTAGCCTGACAATCTCGGGTGAGTTGAACCGCAATATTGGTGGCCATGGCTATCGCTTCCCTTCTTGAGGGGGAGATTCCAGCGCGTCTCTTAGGGTGTACCAGCCGAGCGTAGCACACTTAATGCGCATTGGGTACTCCCAAAGCCCTGACAGTACGGCAAGTTTTCCGAGGTCTTCGGGATGGACGTCGGCGCTCGGGCCGACCGTGAGCATGGTATGGACTTGTTCAAATAACGTAAGGGCCTCGGCTTTAGTTTTACCCTTAACCGCAGTGGTCATCAACGATGACGAGGCTTTAGAGATGGCACATCCGATGCCTCGAAAGGCAATGTCTTGGATAACATCACCATCAAACTGCACGTCGAGGGTCATTTGGTCTCCGCAGAGCGCGTTGAGACCCTCGGTGGACACGCTAGCGCCTTCAATCGTCCGGAAGTTCCGCGGATGATTGCTGTGTTCGAGGATCTCTTCTTGATAAAGATCACGAAAATCATTGTTCATCGAGTCACCTCCAGGATCCCGTTTTGATGAGTGCTACCACCGGACCTGCTCAGAGCCAAGGTAAACGGATAGGTCCAGGCTTCTTGAGTCCGAATCACCATCCGTTAGAATCGAAGTCAGGACAGGACAGAATTTAATTTGTCGCGGCAACCCTCGCCACGCTCCGATGCAGCCTGTCGATCGATTGAGACGACCGAGAATTCGAAGCACCATTCCCTCACGAGTCAGGTCCCCCACCCGTGAATGAAGGACCTCACCGCGGAGTCAGCCCTATCGATGGCCCCAGCACACGACCGTTTTCCTCGACATCAGCGAGAGGCTCTATCTGGATCGAAAACGGTCAAAAAAGGACGTATACCAGAACGATAAAGACTGATCCCGAGACCACAATCGGCGCCGAGCACGAGGGGTCAAGGGCCGGTGGATTCCCGGCTCAATTGCCGGGCCACCGAGTGCTCCAGAAGAGTTCGAAGCGCTGGCAGGGCCAAAGACTCCAACATCTCGGTGACAAAGGCGTAGGTCAGCATGTCGCGCGCTTCCTTATCGGGGATGCCCCGCGAGCGAAGATAGAAGACGGCGTCTTCATCAAGTTGGCCCACGGCTGCTCCGTGCGTACACTTGACATCGTCGGCGAGAATTTCAAGTTGCGGCCGAGTGTCGATTTCCGCTCCTTCGGACAGCAAGAGGTTTTTGTTGGTTTGACTGGCGTCCGTACGGTCGGCGCCCTGGCGCACAATGACCTGGCCCTTGAAAACGGCTCGACTGCGTCCCTCTAGGACCCCTTTGTACAGTTCGCGACTGGTGCATCCTGGCGATTGGTGGTCAATGGTTGTGACGTGACTGTGATGCTGTTTGCCTCGCGGCATGTATAAGCCCTGGAGTTGGGTTTCGGCCCCTTCTCCAGCCAGAGCGACCCGCACTTCGTGGCGAGCGAGCGAGGAGCCGAGCGAGACCACATGGGCATAGAATCGACTGTCTTGCTGTTGGTGCACCTCTACCAACCCCAGATGGATAGCGGCCTCCGACTCGTTTTGCACCGTATAGTGCTCAACCTGTGCGCCTTGTTCAAGCACCAGCTCGGTGACCGCATTGGTCAATGACAACCGAGGGCTTAGGCCAATATAAGATTCGACCAGGGAGATATGACTGTTGGCCCCCGCAATCACCACGGACCGGGGATTGGCAAGGAGTGCAGGAGCATCAGCTTCTGCGTCGGCGATAAAGACCAGGTGGATAGGGGTCGTGACGCGGAGGTTGGCAGGAACCTCAATATATGCGCCATCCTCGGTTAAGGCACTGTTGAGCGCAGTAAAGGCATTGTTCGGCGGGGGAAACAAATGTCGCCCGTTTGATTCCTCTTCTTGGTGAAGGCGGGTCTGAAGGGCCATGACCAGGAGATTCTCAGGGATCTGCGTCAAAGAAGACCACTCAGGATTGAAAAAACCGTTGACAAAAACCAAGCGAGGTCCGCCAAAGTTGCCCACTAAGCTGTCGAGGTCGCTAAAAGACATCGAGGTCGGCAGCGAGGCCCGCGCTGGTTCGAAAGGAATGGCCAACAAGGGGCCGATGCGGGTGTACTTCCAGTCCTCATCATCGCGCCCAGGAAAGCCATGTTGAGCGACCCATTGGATAGAGTGGCGCCGTATTTTTTGCAGCCATTGCGGCTGGCCATCTGGCTCGGGCACGACCATCTGACCCAGCCCAGTACCGGGGTTCAGACTCATCGGTGGCCTCCGACTGGCAGCGTGTGATCTTTGGCGTCTGCCAGATATCCATGCTGCTCGAGTTCGAGGGCAAGGTCCTTGCCGCCCGTGCGAACGATCCGTCCCTCCGTCATGACGTGGACTTGGTCGGGGACAATATAGTCGAGCAAGCGCTGATAATGGGTAATCAGCAACAGCGTTCGGTCAGGGCTGCGAAGGGCATTGACCGCTTTGGCCACCGCGCGTAGGGCATCGATATCCAGTCCGGAATCGGTCTCATCTAGAATCGCTAACTTGGGTTCAAGGATGGCGAGTTGCAAAATTTCGTTGCGCTTTTTCTCGCCCCCAGAAAACCCTTCGTTGACTGAACGGCTCATAAGACTACGGTCCATCTCCACTAAGTCCATACGCTTTTGAGCGTACGCCAAAAAATCGACGGCATCCAATTCGTCGAGGCCCCGATGCTTGCGTACCGAATTGAGTGCGGTGCGGAGGAAGTATAGATTCCCTACTCCGGGGAGTTCGACCGGATACTGAAAAGCCAAAAACAGCCCCATAAAGGCCCGCTCTTCGGCTGACAGCGAGAGCAGATCTTTGCCGTCAAACAGCACCTGCCCGTTGACGGTATATTCCTCGCGACCGGCCAGCACCTGGGCTAAAGTGCTCTTGCCCGAACCATTAGGACCCATGATGGCGTGGACCTGACCGAGCGGCAGTTCGAGGTTCACACCGCGTAGTATTTCTTTGTCGCCTACTTTGGCGTGCAAATTCGCAATTTGTAAGATCATCCAATACTCCCTTCCAAACTCACGCTGAGCAGTCGTTGAGCTTCGACCGCAAATTCCATGGGCAATTCCTTAAAGACTTCGCGACAAAACCCGTTGACAATCATCGCGGTCGCGTCTTCCTCGGGAATGCCGCGCTGCCGGCAATAAAAGAGTTGGTCTTCCCCAATTTTCGACGTGGAGGCTTCGTGCTCCACTTTTGCGCTCGGGTGTTTGACCTCGACGTACGGAAAGGTGGAGGCCCCGGAGTCTTTACCCATGAGCAAAGAGTCGCACTGGGTGTGGTTCCGAGCGCCAATGGCGGTATCGTGAACTTGAACGAGACCACGATACGTACTTTGACCGTGACCGGCTGAGACCGTCTTGGAAAGAATGCTGCTTGTGGTGTTCTTCCCAATATGAATCATTTTGGAACCCGTATCGGCTTGTTGATAGTTGGCGGTCAGGGCTACCGAATAGAATTCTCCGACGGAACCATCACCTTGGAGAATGACTCCGGGATATTTCCAAGTAATGGCTGATCCCGTTTCTACCTGGGTCCATGATATCTTCGAGTTCGATCCAGCACACAGACCGCGTTTGGTCACAAAATTATAGATCCCGCCTTGTCCCTGAGCGTCCCCCGGATACCAATTCTGCACGGTGGAGTATTTGATATAGGCATCTTTTAAGGCGACGAGTTCCACCACGGCTGCGTGCAATTGGTTTTTGTCTCGCATCGGGGCGGTGCAGCCTTCGAGATAACTGACGGACGCTCCCTCTTCCGCGATAATCAGGGTGCGTTCAAATTGGCCGGTATCGGCTGCGTTAATGCGAAAATAGGTCGAGAGTTCCATCGGGCACTGCACCCCTTTAGGGATGTAGCAAAACGAACCATCGGTAAACACCGCCGCATTTAAAGCAGCAAAAAAATTATCCTGATTGGACACTACGCTGCCTAGATATTGCTGGACTAAGTCCGAGTGATTCTGTACGGCCTCCGAAAACGAACAAAATATTACGCCCACTTCGGCCAGTCGCTTCTTAAATGTGGTGGCTACGGAGACCGAATCGACCACCGCGTCCACCGCCACGGTCACGCCAGAAAGTCGCTCTTGCTCGGCCAGAGAGATCCCTAGCTTATCAAACATGGCACGTACCTCGGGGTCGACCTCGTCAAGACTGGCTAGGCTCTTTTTGGGTTTTGGTGCCGCGTAATAGCTGATGTCTTGGTAGTCGATGGGCTCGTAGTGGACGTTCTGCCACCGCGGTTCCTTCTTCTGCGTCCATTTCCGATAGGCTTCCAGGCGCCAGTCGAGAAGCCATGCCGGTTCCTTCTTTTTACCAGAAATTAATCGGATGACGTCTTCGCTTAAGCCGCGGGGGACGATGTCGGTGTCTAGGTCAGTGCTAAATCCATACTTGTACTCTCGTTCGGTAAATTCGCGAATATCGGTCGACATACACGTTTCCCCTCCCTGTCTTCAACTCGCATGCCGTCAATTCTGCTCATCAAACCCATAGGCGGCTTGGTTTCTTCTTAGCGTGCCATCCGGGGGCCCGTAGTTCTCTCGCTATCCTAATTTTGTCCTCTCGTGCGCCCTCGGATTTTGTCAGCCACTGCATAAAAAGTCGCAGTTCGATTCATTCCCAATTTGGGTGACTAATAAGCTCATCGCGCCACCCAGTGATCCCACCGATTGGGGCGTGACTAGGCATTTTCTCTCCGCCCATGCCCATGCCCATGGCTTGTGACACATTTTTAAGGGAACATGGTCTGAACTGACTGAGGTCCGCCATGAAAGGTTGAATAGCGATTAATAAGGAAAAACACATAGTGTTTTTCCTTAACCGTAATAACCATCAAATTATGACGTCTCTCGGACCCTAGCCACCCAGAACCGAAAAGCCTTGGATAATCTATTGGGCCGACGAATTCGATACACACCCAACAGGTCATCGATAGCTTCATTATACCCTATTGCTCTGCAATATGTCGGGGCTGGTGCGAGTCTGGTCTGGGGGCCGGGAAGTCCAGGCGAATTTTATCGCACCCTTATCAGACGATACCTCGGAACGTCCGAGCGGTGGACGTCTCTAGTCCAAGCCCCCCTATCTCCATAGTAAATCAGCCAAAACGTCGAAATGCTCCATGGAGGTCGGTGCGTCCGGACTGGAAGTCAGAGGCAAGAGTATGGAGCGCCAGGTGGTGAACGGACTTGGAAGATATCGGGGCCATGTTTAGGTCCAAGCGTCCCAAAGAGAACCTCGGCGCACAGGCACCCCGTGAGCCGGACAGACCCAGGTAAACTCGAGCCGCCCCACTGCCTTCAGCGAAGCGCGGAGCGCGAGGCGATCTGAGGTCATGATACCGGGAGAGGGCAAAAGGCGCCCGTGACGCTCGATGACCAGATCGCCGGCAAATAGTATGTCGTCGTATAAAAACACCGTATGTCCGGGCGTGTGTCCTGGGGTCGCAATGGCCACCAGGTCGCCTAAAGGCACGTCGCTAAAGACGTGGTCGACGTGGGTAGGAGTCGCTTTCATCAACATTTCTACCACACGTTTGATGCCTGGGCGATGACGTTGACCTTGAATATACGGGCGGTCTTCGGCGCTCGCCCACAATGGAGCTCCGCTCGCCGTCTTAAGCGCCTGAGCGTTGCCCATGTGGTCAATATCGTGATGTGTAAGCACGATCCCGTTCAGGCTGTCAGGAGCAACCCCTAAAGTAGCAAGTTCGGCAATGATTTTAGCATAGCGGCCTGGCATAGAAGTATCAATGAGCAGGCGATGGTCGCCCGCAAGGAGATAGGAAAAGCTTCCAGATGTCGAATCCAACGCGTAAACCTCTCCACCTACTTTCACGCAATCACCTCTCCTTTAACCCAACGATATCGCGAAATGGTTAAGAAGGCTATAGAAGAAAATGAGAAATCCGACGGTGAAAACCGCACCTTATTTAAGGTGTCGCTCAGCTTTCGGTATCGAAAAGGTCTCAGTCGGGTTCTATATCGCGTCCGCGGACGCAATAGGTAGGCAATGCTCAGGCGATCTTGGAGGCTAGGCGTGGATGCTTTCCTCGGGAGCGCTAACCCCGGTAGAGACTCCTAGTATACGGCGATTCGTGGAGGCGGAATACGTTGAACTTGCGACGAAGACCAACGCATGCGTTCGGACTGGAGTATTCTCGTTAAGTTCATGGCCAATCTCCTAGGAGAGCGGATCGATGTGCCCTGGAGCTTCCAAAGCCTTTGCTCTGTTCCATGCGGCCACTAGTTTCAGATTGGTGCTGAACTGCCCATTCGGCCACCAGGCCGAGAGCCCGAGGCGGCAACGCACCCGCAGACAGCAAGAGTGCCAATGGCTACGGTCGCCTGATGGCTACCATACCGCGCATGAAAGTGCGCCGGGTCATGATCGTTATAATACATGCGGATAATAATGCCATAAAATCGGTAGATTTCAGGTATCGGACCGCACGGTGCGCAAGGTGGGAAATAAATCTTCGGGTTGTTTGCCCGTCAATCGCAGATATAGGGCGTCCGCGCACAAATCCACATCGCCCGGCCACTCGACGGCCCCGGCATCAGTGATGCGCACCGATTCGAAGACGCGCCGGTCTGCCCAAACCTTGAACACTCCCCGACCAGCCAGTTCGTCTAGCTCCACCGTGCCACTCGTCCCGTCGTCAAACCGGACCCAAATTTGAAATCCTTCACGCGGCTCTACGTCCACGACTAGCATTACGTTGCCAACTCCCTTCCCTACCATTTCTACGCCAAGTATACCCCCGAAGTTTGCACATTGTGAGATCGTACCCGTCAACAAATCATCGACTGCCCCCGGTTACGAGCCGGAACATCAAGAATCCAAACACCCTGGTTGTTGCTCGAGAATTGCGTTAAGTCAATCCGGCCCACTCATATAAGTAGCCACGTAAAGTACCATGCTCTTTTCAAAATCGCCCAAGAGCGGGCAGAGGGAATCGAATCCACCTTCCACTTCGAAAGTCCAGGCAGCAAATACCCTTGCTCGATAGGCTTATTGTATGTCTACAGGCTACCGTCTACCGCAAACACGATTCTCTGTCACCTAGGACGTAGTGTGCCACCGCTTTAAGCGCTGTTCCATGCGCTCGTTCAGTTCGTCGCGAACGCGATCGACAGGCTTGGCGGGGTTGGGCGCCGGGGCAATGTGATTGTCGTCAAGGAATTTGGAGCAACAGGCCGCGATTCCGCAAGCCATCCAGGCCTTCCTGCTTCACCACCGTGCGAGCGTCCTCGCGGGACATCCCCACGTGGGCCCGCAACTGGTCTAAGGTTTTGTCATCCACGTCCATCGAGTGTGGGCGATTGATAGCCATGAAATTTGCCCTCCTAACCTCCGCAATTGGCTTCGCGCCCAGTTTATGAATGGCTGTGGTGAGCGGTTCAAAGATTCTAATTGCTGAAAAATGGTGACCGCGTGCGTTGCCGTCACTATACCCTCGTCGAGGAGAATCACAACCCAGATTCCGCAAGTCAGGAAACGAGAATTTGTCCCATTTATTGGGGCCGTGATACTGCGCTCGGGTCAACCTTGATGTTTTAAAGCATAGATTCCCGTCGTCTGCGCTATAGTGTGGGGCGGTATGACCGATAATTTGGGCCCGTGCGCAGTATAACCCGATGGATCCCAGACCAATCCGCGGTCAATAGGTATACCGAGTGCTTCGAGAAGATGGCGCTGGTAGGGCAGCACGGCGGTCCATTGTTACCAGGGGGGCTCATTCGATAGTCGTCGAAGATTGGGTGGCCCGTCGGAACAAATTTAAAATCCTGCACATGACCCCGACGAACCCGATCTTGCGGTCGCGGGTAAAATCGGTGGGACGTTCTTTGGCTCGATCCCGAAAGCGTAAATTAAGTAATGTTTGACCAAAGGTGCTGATAAGATCCAACGCTTTGACGGACATTATTACCGCTTCCAGTGCTAGAATACTGGAAGGTGGCCCGAAGATTCAGCTTTTTTACCGGCGGAAGCGCTGAGCCTCCGAAATCCGAGGTCATCACTCTGATCAATGGTTTCCTAAATACAGCGAACCATTGATCAGAAAATCCTTAACCTGACAACATTGGGGTGCATCCGCGCGGGAGGCTCACACGGATTCGCGATAACACCCGTGGTTTCGGTAGAGGCATGCACAGTGGATTGTTTGGGCGAAGATGCTGAGATAACGTCAACGGATGAGATCAGATTCGAACTTTCAGTCTTCTTGTCTTCGAAGTATACATGCTTCCTGGCTAGGCCGCAGTTTAAGCTTGGGCCTTAACCTTGAAATGGATCAGGCGCGGTGAATGTTAAATTCTAGATGTGATTCATAACAAGTGTTCCAAGTAGGTTATGCTGTGGAGAGAAACGCAATAGAGGAGGAACTAATGATGAGTGTCAACGATGGGATGAACTATGCTCCGCAAGGGAAACCTCGTCCGGTGTGCTCGCCCGGAGAGTTTGTTATCGCCGCGGTGAGCTTGGACCACGGTCATATCTATGGCATGGTGAATGGGTTAACCGAGGCCGGAGCTCAAATAAAGTGGGTGTATGATCCGGATCCGGCCAAGGTGGCCCAATTTCTCAAGACCTATCCTGGTGCTCGGGCAGCCGCCAGTGAACAAGAGGTATTAGATGATCGTGAAGTGCGTTTGGTAGCAGGGGCTGCCATCACCTCCAAGCGCGCGGCTTTGGGGATGCGGGTATTGGAGCACGGCAAGGACTATTTCACGGACAAAGCTCCGTTTACCACTCTGGCTCAACTGGAGGCAGCGCGGAAGCGAGTCAAAAGCACCGGGTTAAAATATGCGGTGTATTATAGCGAACGTCTTCACGTAGAAAGCGCGGTGTTCGCGGGTCAACTCATTGATGAGGGGGCCATTGGCCGCGTCATCCAGGTCATGGGGATGGGCCCGCACCGCCTAAGAGCGTCCAGTCGGCCAGCCTGGTTTTTTGAAAAGCAGCACTATGGCGGGATACTATGCGATATCGGCAGCCATCAAATTGAGCAAATTCTGGCGTACACCGGCGCACACGACGCCAAACTTACCATGAGTCGAGTGGCCAATTACGACCATCCTGAGTTTCCAGAACTCGAAGACTTTGGTGAGGCTAGCCTAGTGACGGACAATGGCAGCGGCGGATATTTTCGCGTGGATTGGTTTACGCCCGACGGACTGGGAACGTGGGGAGACGGTCGCACTTTCATCATCGGTACCAAAGGCTTTATTGAACTTAGAAAGTATATCGACTTGGGGCGTGACACCGAAGGCAGTCACCTCTATTTGGCCAATCAGGAGGGTGAGTGGCATTTACCCGTGCAGGGCAAAGTCGGCTATCCTTTCTTTGGCCAGTTAATTTTAGATTGTCTCAACCGAACCGAAGAGGCCATGACTCAAGCCCATGCTTTTAAAGCCGCAGAACTTTGCCTCATCGCGGAACGCGATGCCGAGGTGACAGAGCGCGATCCGATGTCGCAAGCGTGATTTGTGGAGGCTCGCTCAGACAAGATGGCAGAGAGCCTAAAGCTCACTGCCCGCGAAGGGATGTCGAGCCGCCGTTGGCGGTGATATCCCTTCAACGGCGGTTACGAACTTAAGGCCTGGTCTTCGATGGAGGTTTCACTAGGAAATCTTGGCCGACCCCAGCCTAAGCGCGCGATCCATCGCCGACCCAGGGCGATTGCGGGTTGTTCAACCCATCGGAAGGTGATCTCGGAAACTACTAAACTGGCCAAAAGCCCAATCCCAAGGCGTATCAGCCAGGCTGTGAGTGTCGGCGGGGCAGCGAAGGCGAGATCACAAATCTTTGCTAAGATGAGCCAGTGGACCAAATAAATGCTGTAGCTTCGCGTGCCAATGTAGCGCAGCCAACGATTTTCAATCAGCCAACGGATCCCTCGATAGTTGTGCCAGGTCAGCCAAACCAAAAGAAAATTGGGGGCTACCCAGAGTAGATTGGCGGTGCGTGGGGCCCAAAGGTGACCACCGAGGAAGACCGCCGAAATCAGCCAAAGGGTTCCCCAACCCACCATGGTCGGATAGGCTCGGTAGGCGAGAACTAAAAAGCCGGCTGCGAACCAGATCCATTGCTCCGGGAAGGACCATAGTAAGAAGGACTTGGCCCATGTCGGCCAAGGGAACCAAAGATGCAACAAGAGCCAGGGCCAGAATAGGGCGAGGCCAATACCAAGCGCCAGGAAGACTCTGGCGTCAATTTTCGGCAATACTTTCTCCATGATCCACGGAAAGAGAAAATAAAACGTCATCTCGACCCCGATCGACCACTCTACTCCGATCCAGGAGTTTTGAAACCAAGGCAGCCAACCGAAGACAAATGTGACGTGGGCGACGAGATTTGCCCACGTGAAGAGGTGATGTTTCATGCTTTGTGGGACTACGGTAGGATTGCCGGCGTGGAGCACGTATGCCGCCAACAGGACCAGGTAGAACATCGGGGCGATGCGCAGAAAGCGTCTCAGCCAAAAGGCCTTGGCCGGTTCCCGATCTACCTGGCGCCGATGCTGCCAACTGAGTGCTAAGGTCAGCGCGCTGACCATGTAGAACAGACCGACGCCTTGAGCGCCTTGGCCCACAAAACGCATCCACCAGGGGCCGTGGAAAAAGGGACGAATAATATAAGCATGAAAGGTGACTACACTTAAGATGGCGATGCCGCGCAGCGCATCGAGCTGGCCGTATCGTGGAGGGGTGGACGAGGAGGCCCTAGTTGATGGATTTGGCATCTTGCTTGATTCCTCCTAAGTTTCACGCGAGTGTTTGTGCCGCTTCTGTCAATAGGCCTGGGGCAGAACTTAATAGGCGCATAGGAAATCAGACAATGTCGCAAACACGGTGGAATACTGGATGACCGTAAGCCACGAACTGGTCACGCCCATGGTTTAGAGCGAAGTGGAATCAGCGGGTGTACCCTTGAGTCCATGCTATCAGGAGATTTTCGAGCAAGGAAGGCGAACTGGCGAACTTCAGTAAGACTTCAAGTCGAGGAAGCGAGGCAAAGGAGCCAGGAACCGGGTTATATATGCCCGGTCGTAAAGATCTTAAATCGGTGCAGCCGTAGAATGGGGAAATTATTCCTGGACAAAGTCCTTCCAACGGAGTATCGTCGTTGTCTCCGTTGGAAAACAGGAGGAACGTGTCATGGTAGCAAATCCCCGCGAGTCCTCGTCGGTGCACATGCCTCACCGCCCCACGCACCTATTATTCACTGATGCGAAAATGTTGGTCATCATATTGGGAAGCGAGGAAATACGTTGCCGAACGACTCCGGTATGAACAGCATCAAGCGGGGGCCATGATGTTGCAAAGGTACCCCTATGTCGAAATTGGCCGAATCATCCAGCGGTCGGTGACGACCGTCTGGCAGTACATCCGGCCCTGCCGCGCTTGGGGCCTTCCGGTGTTGGATCTCCGCCATTCTCACGGGCGTCCCATCGTCTGACCCCGGAGCAAGAATATACTGGGCGCGGGTACCATTTGACCATGTGATTCTAATGCCGTGGGCGTCTCAACACCTTGTTGCATAACCGTTTCGCAACACGATGGCGTTCGCCCAAAAACGAAAACTGTGACCCGCCTTCAGAATAGCAAGTGGCGCACGTCGTGACCTTCAACACGTCCCAGGACATCGGCTTCCCGGCGAACATGCACGGGACCTCGCCCATCGTCCGAGACTACATTCAGAACACCTTTGAGGTCACTTATTACCCTGACGAGCACATGGTCAGACCGCGGAACCCGAGGTTTACTGTATCGCTTGGGATTCCGTTGCATCCGACCCAGCTACCCTTTAGCCAAGTCGGATCTCGAAAATCAATCCGTGTTTCGAGCCGACTTTGAGGTCAAAAAACAATGCCTGAAGGGCCAGATTGACCGCATTCTACTTGAAGACGAGTCGAGGATTCGCGAGGATCAAGCCATTGGGCGCATGGTTTAGAAAGGGCCCACAAACGGCCTAAGGCAAACATTTGGACGATAAACTGTTGGGCATCGTAGACTATGAAATCGACGAAGTATTTTGTCAGCATGAGGAGCAGTGTACGGCGGTGGAGTGTCTGTCCTTTCTGACTACGGTCGTCGCCCTCTACGCCAGCGAAGAAATTGCGATCGTGTTGGACAATGCCGCCATTGACCATGCCAACATGATTTAACCGTGTCTCGAAGAACATCGGGACGGACCACTGGACGTCGATATTTGTACCGCCCTATAGTCCGCAATTACACTTGATTGAGGGCGCGTGCGGCTCTAACTCGTCCGTTCCCACCATCGCTCCCATTCTCCCCCTCGAGTAGCATTCGCAAGGGTCTAAAGGCTTGGGCAATTGGGGGGAGGTTCGACAGCGAGATCCGAGCGTCTCACCATTCGGAAAACACGCCCATCATATCGTCCATGGACTCCGCCACCCACCAATAAGTCTCCCCTTAGTACCTCGATCGCCGAAGCGATCCTCCGTTCGGTCGCTCTTAGGGGCTATACGGCGCGCGGGTCAACGTTTTCGTTTTCTAGCAAAGTCACCGGATACCCGGACGTCTGGTTTAGCGGGGTGTAGGCACGTTCACGGCTTCGTTGTCAAATCGCCAAGTTCGGCCCGCTCGCAGTATACGACTAGCCGATCTTTCAGATCGTTACGACCGGATATATAGCACGTACACTGGATAGAATATTAAGCAAGGGAGTCCGGGCATCAGAGTGTGCACTATCGGTTTTGATCCGGATGAAAGCAGTTCAAACTTTGGTGGGTTTCCAGTATAGTCTGTACACCGTCCGCAATCACTATCGCAGCCCCAAACGTAAGCATCTTCATTCGCGTGATCAAAGCGAATTCTCCTTGTCTCTGTGGACCAAATTCGGGTCCGTGATCCCGAATTTGGTCCACTTCACCCATTAAAATCCTCGAGGATTTGGCTATTGTTAAGCATCCTCAATTTGGGGCAGACTAGCCTAACTGCGAGCGCCTACCAACGAATTTCAAGACTTTTCATCTTCAATGAGTTAATCTACAAAATAACTGAACTATACTGCGCGCGGATCATAGTTTTCGTTTTTAGGATAACGCCATCGTCTTGGAAAATCATTATGGAACCATGGGTTGAGACGCCCACAGCCTTGGCATCAACCCGTCAAATTTGACCCGCGTGCAGTATATATATCCGGCACTAACGACCAATATGGGCTCTGACGCCGTTTGAGTATCTTACTTGTTCCCGCGCGTGACGCGTTTCAATTCTTTACTGCCGAATATAGGACGATTTGTAACCTAGGGTGATTTATGAACGTTATATAAGCAGGGGCACACTAGAAACCGTCTGCTCTGATTCATCGATGCCCTAGCGACCCTGTGGACCTACCGAATTTTGGGGGATACGGCGTCCGGAGCCATTTCCTCGAAAATCACCCCAGAAATTATCCGGATCGTATCGGAGGCGGAATGAGCCGCAACGGCCTTGGAGAAAAACCGCAAAGTCCACAATTGTGTATGTTCTAGAAAGTCAGATTAGGGGCGTGTCCACATGACGAGAGAACAGAAAACCCGGGAATGGCATCAATTGGCACGGTCCCACACGACCACCGTACTCACAAAAAATCGATGGCTCCAGCGACTCCTTTCCATCATCATCGCAACCATGCTAGGAATTGGCATCGAGATCTCGGCGCTTCCGCGTCCAAGCAAGGCTGCAGCGTCTTTTCGTTCCATGGTCGTCCCTGCGATCGCCGTGGACCATGGCACGCCTTTAATATTGAGCGCCTCTCGCCGGCAAATCGTGGTGGAACATCAGCAAGGCTCCGATTGGCATCGACAGGTGGTAGCCGCAGTTTCCTCTCAGGACACCGTGACTGCAACCTCGCTCATCTGTCAATCGCAAGGCTGCATAGCCGCTGTAGTCGTTGCCAGCAGCCTGCCACGACCTTCGGCCCATATCTGGGTGTTCCGACCGCAGAACTTCAACTCCAAGCTGTTGTGGACCCATGTGACTACCATGACCGTGCCGAGTTATCTCGTCGGACACGTGTATCTAGCCCTCGCAGGTCGGTACGCGTGGTTGATGGCCACGACCACCCCGGCGCTCGGTCAAATGCCTAAAATCCTCTGGGCTAGTCATGATCGAGGAGTTCGATGGAGACTATTGGCGACGGGAAGTCTTCCGTCCTTGGCCGCCGATCAGGAATTTCCAGCTCCCGACTATCTGCCGTTCGGCTATCCTGATGGGATGGTCGGAAATACCCATGGAACCTTGACCGTGGCAACAAGTCCCCGTGGCGGAGATATCAAACTGGAAACGGTATACCAGATGAACCGTCCAGGGGTACAAGTGTTAACGTTTAATGTGCCCCCGGCCTTTCGGCCGATTTATGAGGGATTTCCTGCGCTGTACGGGCGATCACAGGTGGAAATTCCACTTCTAGAGTCTCACCACGGACATGCGTACCTCGCCCTAGCCAGCCGAAGGAATGAGAGCACTCATTGGAGCATGTACCAATGGGGCCCAACTATCAGCGGCCCTTCCGTAATTTTTACCGGCAAGGACACGGACATCCTTGTCGGCCTGAAGACATTACAGATCGTCTCGCTGAACCGCCAGGTCATCCAGTTGCCCATCGTTTCCGCCTTTCAGATGCCATTGGTCGCAGCCGCCATCGCTCCGGGAAAGATCATCGTATTAGGGCATGGTCAGACATTCTGGGTGAACACCAACCGAGGCCTCTGGCGACAATGGAGACCTGTGTAGCGTCCATCCATCGCGATCACGCGGTTCTCGTATGATACCGCGACCCAGGATACCTTACGCGGACCCGGTGTCCTTATGAAATTTGCTGGAGTCACCGAAGACGATCGTACGGACTTAGCGTGCCAGTACATCTGTGTTCCGCCGGGTGTGACGACTGTTTGGGTAGCGGTGGAATGCCAGAAACCAATGGAATGACCTTGTGGCCTCAGAATCAATTGGAATCCGGTGAACGAACACTTCGACCCGGTTGGGAAGAGACGTCCAAGCAATTCATGCGCTGGCAGACGTTTCCTCATTTCAACTGCGGGTGTGGCACGGCTATGAGGTATACTGCGAGCGGGTCGAATTTATCGGTTTGATGCCAAGGCTGTGAGCGTCTCAACACCTTGCTTCATAGTGAGTTCCCAACACTTTGGCCTTCCTCTAAAACGGAAACTATGACCCGCGCGCAGTATATAACGATTCATGGGCGCAAAAGGGTACCGAAGTCGTTAGACGAGGCGAGGTGTAGGGCATATGTCTTTCCGTTAACGCTTCAACAAATAAGTCGTCGACTCAAAAGTGTGAGGCGCATACGCCTCCGTTAACGCCGTAGCGCGTTTCGGGCGCCTATAATTACTTGAGTTTCGCACCCCCATATCACGCTCGATTCAGGCGCCGAGGATCCTTGTAGGCCTTGGCCCGCTTCGCTTTTGCGACATTCCAATATGGCCGTTCAGACGGCCATATTGAGAGTTCACCATGGATAGCTCAAGAAGGACCTCTCAAATAGGTCTTTGAGCGCGGCATATTGGGGCGACCGTTGAAAGTCGCTGGTGTACCAGCGATAGACACT
>JAMCVM010000162.1 GCA_023475835.1 Bacillota bacterium
TCTTAATTTCCTGCGAGTCCCCGACAATGCCGATGCGGTCGTGTCCGAACGATCGCAGATATCGGACGGCCTCCAAGATGCCGGCCTTTCGGTCAAAGCGCATGTGGGGCACCTCCAAGACATCATCGGTGCCCAAAATAAAGGCAGGGATTTTCCAGCTATGGATGCGACTCACCACTCCGGGGTGGGTGCGCATAACGTCTTCCCACAAAATCAAACCTTCCACTCGGAGTCGGCTGAGCACCTCCACTTCGTCCAAGGACACGGCCAAAATCATATGGTACCCGCGGGCACGAAAGGCTCGATGCAAGTGCAAAGCCAAGTTCGAAAAGGTGGGATTGTTGACCTCGACCAAGGCGACCCCCACCAAACGTGTCCGCCCTGAGGCCAAATGGGTGGCCGCGAGGTTTTTTTGGTAGCCTTCACTCTGCGCAATCTCCCGAATCCGTGCCTTCGTGGCCGCACTAATCGACGTACTATCGTTCAGCGCTTTGGACACCGTACTATAGCTGACGCCCGCTAGCTTAGCAAGGTCTTTAATCGTTACCACACTCATCCCTCCCGAACTATTCCCCCCTTCATTAACCATACACCTGAAGGTCCCAAAAGGCTCTCATAAGGTTTCGCCCATATTTTATCCTCGCCGTCTCGCAACCCTCAGGTTCGAGCGGGTTCCAGGCGTCCGCAGTGGCTTAAGCCTTCAACGCACCACCTGTTACCCCGCGCACGAAGTATTTCATGCCCGCGGAGACAATCAATACGATAGGGAGCATCGTCAAAATTTCTGCGGCAAACTCTGGACCGATCCCGTGTCCACTGACGCCAAAACTCTGCACGAACATCTCAAATCCCGCGGACACTGTGTACAGATGGTAGTTGGACAAGACAATGGTGGGCCAGAGATAATCTCCCCAAATCGATATACAAAGCAACAAGGTACTCGTGACAAATACCGGAATGGACAAGGGGGTGACAATGCGCAGCAAAATCTGCGTCTCCGAACAGCCATCGATCCGTGCGCTCTGGTATAGTTCGTCCGGGATCGCTTCAAAAAATGTGCGGAATAAGAACACGTTCAACGGCTGACTACCGGCCGCATAGGGCAGAATCAATCCAAACCAGCTATCGTACATGCCAAACTTGTTGATCTCCACGAAAAGAGGAATCAAAGTCAATGTCCAAGGGATCATCAGCAATCCAATATAAATATAAAACAATGCCTCTTTGCCCTTGAACTGAACTTTTGCGAAAACGTAAGCCGACGCAGCCGCCACTGGAAGCCCTAAGATGATGGATCCGGCCGCCACCACGATCGTGTTGATTAAATACCGGTCGATCCCTTGCCAGGCAACGAGGTAGTTGCTAAGGTGCAAGCTCAGAACAAATCCAAAGGGATTGGCTGCGAATTGGGCGCTGTTTTTAAAGGAATTGCTTAGAACGAACAGAAGGGGAAAATAAGTAAGCACAACCAACAGAACCACCACAATCGTGGCCGCCCACTTGCCTTTGGTTAATCGCACGATGCGAATCCTCCTGTCTCGTCTCCGGCGATATGGATAGGGTCTGAGAGTATTATCCCTAGCAATCTGAGTAAACCACGCATACCCATTGGGCTTCGATAGCCAACTCGCGCAAGGATTCCTCTCAGACCCTTATCATCCTCTATTTATATTTAGCGAGGTTCACGTGATTGGCTTGGGCCCACGCCGTTGCGGTCTGTTGTAACATCGCGTTCCACTCGCTGGCAAACTGAGCCCACGACAAGTTATTGCCGAGGTACGCCTGAAGGATGCGAATCGCCTGACTTTGAGAGCTCGCACTCAACTGGCCATCGAGCACCCCATCGATGGTTACTGGCGGCTTCTTTTTAGAAAATAGATTGGTGACTCCGGCAGCACTCTTGTACTCAGCGCCTTTAATCACTGGAATGAAGGAACCGCTCCCCGCGTCCGCCACCCATCTTCCCTCATTCTTCGGAGCGTAGAGGTACTGCAGATAATTGATGACTAACTTCTTGGTTGTTGGAGTCATGCTGGAGTTTGCCGCTGGCGTGGTCACCGACCACTCGCCGACGCCGTTGGGTCCCCCGACCACTCCGGTCAAATTGAGGTCCGAGGAGTAACGAGTCGTGGCGGTGGTAATGGTCGGAAAAGGAAACATTCCGAATTTCCCGCTGAAACCTAGCGCATCGAGGTCGGGAACATGCCAGGTACCGGACCATACCATCGCATACTTGTTCTGAGTAAACGGAATCAACTGAGAGAGCGGCGCGGCCGTTGCTGTGACGTTGGCACACGCGCTGTAACTCGAAGATCCAGCAGCCAGATATGGCCGAAGTTGTCCAAGAAGTTTCCAGCCTTCCGCATAGGCGGGATTTTTCATTGAGATGACCCCTCGCTCGATGCCGACCGCGGTATCCAGTCCATCAGCGACTTGCGAGTGGTTCACGTCAAACCGATTGATCTCAGAGTGGAGTAGTTCCGACATGAACTTTCTTTCAAACCACGAGGGATTGCAGCCTCCGGTCGCGTCGGTGAACATGAACGGAGCAAAATGATCAGCTTTCAGTTTTTTCAAGTCCACAATGAACTGTTGCCAGGTGCGGGGCGTAGATGTAATCCCAGCTTTCTTGAAGTCCGCCTTGTTATAGACGATTTCCGTGGCCAAATCAGACCCCAGCAACACGTCAGCCTTCCCATTGGTCACCATGTATGCCTTCGCGATCGGCTCCCACAAATTAAGCCATTTTTTGTTTCCGGCCACGTAAGGGTTTGGCTTTTGCAAATACGGCATGAGGTTCATCAAGATGCCTTGCGGGATGGCGCCGGATGACGTCGCTCCGTATTGCTCCCAGACCAGATCCGGCGCACGATGAGCAGACGCCTCAGTGACTAAGGCGGCGTTGCTGTCCGTGGTCGTGGTGTAAGGATTGGGCAAAAATTTGACCGTCACCTCCGGGTGAAGCTTTTCCCATTGCTGGGTCTCTTGGACCAGCACCTTATTTTGCTTCGAACTCGCTGTTCCGGTGTTTGCCTGCAACTGCACGGTCAAGGTCTCCGACAGATGCGTCGCAGACGGTCGCGGCGCACCTCCAAAGCCAACCAATCCGCCAAGCAAGGCAACGCTTGCAATCGATATCATGCCTTTCAATGGACGCTTCTTCACGAACCTTACCTCCTTAGTTCGAATGCAAAATCACTGTTTTTCTCTTTAAGTGCGCGGTTTCAAAAATCGCAGGGTGACTATCGAGACCAATACCATAAACACGAATAACAGAGTGCCAATGGCCATTCCATAGCCGAGTTGACTATCGGTAAATGCTTCTTGGTACATTTGCAGACCCGGTACTATCGTGGCATTAGCTGGCCCTCCTCCGGTGAGGAGCAAAATCGGGACAAAGTTCTGTACCATGGTGATGCCTGCGATAATGACAACGAATCGCAGTTGGGGAATGCTTAGAGGAAGGTCAATGCTCCACAACCGAGAAAGCCCAACGACTCCGTCGACCGAAGACGCGTCGAAGATTTCTTGAGAGATCCCTTGTAAACCCGCCAAAAACACCAAGTACCCCAACGACGACACCCAAGGAAACCCAATCAGCAGAATCGACAACAAGGCCGTATGAGTGCTCCCGAGCCACTGCACTGGGCTCACCCGAAACAAGCCAAGAACGGCATCTACCAAGCCATCATCCGGATTTAGCAGATATGCCCATATGCTGATCATGATCACCTGAGGAATCACCATAGGAATCACAAACAAGTACTTGGCGCGATTCTGACCTTTCAGTGACGGCAACGCTAACGTCAGTTCTGCGGCCAGGAACGGAAACACAATAGAAATAATCGTTCCACCGACCACAAACAGCACAAGATTGCGCACTTCCGGCCAAAAAATGGGCTGTTGAAAGTAGCTAACGAAGTTCTGAAATCCTACGAATTGGGGCGGATTGAACCCATCCCAGGACGTTAGCGATCCCAGGAGACTTCGCACTGCGGGGTAGTAGTTAAACAAAACCACCAACACAATGCTGGGAATGATCATCAACACGCCTAGCTTTGGTCCCAGTCGAGCGTGCTTTTTATGCTTTCCCGAAGCCAACGGATGGTGTTCTGCCCATTCTCCTGAAACCTTGGCCATTGAAAAACCTCTCCATCTATTCTGTTGGGCGAGCCATTACCGAGAAGAACGCCCGTTCTTTAGTACAACGTTATACTAACATTGATATAGGGATAATTGTCAATAGTTACGAACATTATTTTCTCAATATATCTACTGTTTAACCGAGGATATCTGCTAGTTTTCGTAAAGAAAACGTTAGCGTTTGCTTTTTTAAGGAATCATTCGTCTTGCGCTCCGCGGGAGACGGAATCACGTCGGCGTAGTCTCACGGATGGTTTCCGGAATAATCGGCCCCCACTCTACCGTCGAAGCGAGATGGCCTTCCTGCTCTGATTGATTACGTTTCGAGAACGTTAGTGATGGGCGACTTGTTTGGCCGTCACCGCCTTAATTAAATGGAACGCATATACAACTCTTTCCTACTCAGCACTGGCGATCTGTCCTGAGTCGAGAAATTCTGATCCTTGGTCTTCCAGAAAGCTGAAAAGATCTTACGTTCCGATCCCCTCCTTTTTTTAAAGGTTGTTGGGACATAGACCAATCTAAAATTGCGGTTTTAGCCATAGCGTAAGAGCCTACTGTCATTACACTTGGTGCTAAGAACCCGAGGTAATGCACGGAGATGGCGAGCGGTGTTCTCATTCCGTGCTCCAACGATTTACCCACAGAACTACTCGCGGCCACATCAATTCCTTGGACAGAGCCAAGGGCATTCTCGTGTTGGTTAGCATCCTGGGTCCGGAGCGCATTAACGCAGTGCGCCAATGATCCTTAAGAGTCCTCCTGGAACCGCGCATTCAAGAATTTATCGCCTACGCTAACGCGCACCTGGCGTGCAGCTTTTACTGAAGATATCTCAGAAAGTTACTTCCAAGATAATGCGGCAGGCAAAGTGATTAGGTAGCAACGCCACCATACTCGGACCAAGCAAGATGATAACTCCCTCGCTCTACCATCCCGAAGACGTCCATATCCTGTGAAGGTTTCCGCAATTGGAATCAAGCGAGTCGGGACAGATAGACTCATCCAAGAGATGGTTGATTCCCGACATCCCTTCGTTAAGGCTGGTATACGTTGGTCACCGACAGGGCGGAATTTGACAGCTCAAGGGTAACCGGAGCCACGGTTACAATTCCATCGCGATCGATAAGGTTAATCGTCAACTGCGCAAGCATGTGATCATTCCTCCCTTCCTTTCACAATAAGGAAGGGCTTGCCTATTGTCCATACATTCGGCTGAACCCTACTTTAGATCACTAACATAGTAGGTTGCACAGTGTGGCCTCTTCGCTAAGCCGGCGTCCCATAAGGCGGGGCTGTTCGACCGAAACGCCGCATCTGCTTAGTGCACTCTCTGGTCCTTAGCGTCCTGTCGCGCGCAATTGTGAAGGCGGAATATTCCCAATGGACGGACAATAGAGGAATTGTGCTTTAGCTCGCTAACGTAGTGAATTGCACAGCTTGGAATTTGACGATTTGATGCCAAGGCTGTGGGCGTGTTAACCCCTTACTGCATAATGGTTTTCCGTCACCCTAGCGTTTTTCCAAAAGACGCAAACTATGATCCCGTGCGCAATATGGTTGAATTTATCTCTTTCAGGAGATTATGCACTCTTTCATGGACCCCTTGCGGCAACACCACACCGCGAACGGTCACGGCCGACGATGGACGGGTTTCGCGGACTCAGATTGTCGTTGACCTTCAATAGATTATCGGCGGGCCTTCATTTTGATTGGGATACAACTCCCATCCTTACTGTCGAAGCAGACGCCAGGTCAGCCACTTTAGCTAAAACACCATGACCAGGCGCCCGCGCACCCCTCCGGCCTCTAACTTCCTGTGGGCTTCAGACGTCTGCTCTGGCGCTAACGTCGCTGCCACCCGAAGACTAAGCGCTCCCGACTCGACCATCTTCGTCAACTCCTCTAAAGCCCTACGGTTATGCGCATAATCGGCCACCGAGACTTGATGGATCACAATGCCACGCTCCGTCACCCCATTGAACTTTCGGAGTGCCGCAATTTGACCGCCATCGCGCACCGCTGGCAACACCGCCATCCCTTGAACGGCAGCGTCAATCAGCGCATCCACACCTCGGGGCATCTCGCGAAGAATCGCCTCAGCTACGGCTTCTCCACGCGGCACCACCGCATCAGCGCCCAATGATCGGAGCAATTGGGCATCTTTTGGCGCTCCGTCGGCAATCACTCGGTACCCTGCTGCCTTGGCCCATTGAATGGCATATCCGCCTACCGCTCCGGCGGAACCGGTAACCGCCACCGTGGCACCTTTGGGTAGTCCTAACAAATCAAACACACGATGCACCGTCAGCCCGTTCATGGGCAAAGTCGACGCCTCCACCAAACTTGAACCTCGAGGGATCGTGGCGACGGCATCCCGGGACACGAGAACCACTTCCGCTTGGGCTCCACCCTCAGGGCGGGTCGGGAGCACCATGGCCATCACTTCGTCCCCAATCTGCCAATCCGAGACCCCCAGTCCCACCGCTCGCACCACCCCGGCTAAATCCATTCCCGGGATGTAGGGTGGCTGACGCAGTTGCTGCCACGCGCCCACCCGCAGTCCCAGATCGGTCGGATTCACCGTCGCCGCATGGACTCGAATCGCGACCTGTCCCGGCCCGGGAGTGGGTTCGGGAAGGTCTACCACCGCCAACACTTCGGGTCCACCGACCCGTGGAATCATTACCGTTTTCATATCCTAACGGTACCATCGGATCAGCACCAAATCAAATATTTCAAGGTGGCCGCAAATTGACCACCTTCATGAAGCAGACGCAACCGAAAACCCACGTTCGGCTGCGCCCATAGAGTGCGCTTGTGGAGCCTTTAGCGGAGGGTTACTGCTCCATTTGCTTAGCCAAAAACCCCGCCGCCGTCTCCGCCAGCTTAACCTCCATCTCATTCATCTTGGCTTCAGGTTCTCGGCTGCATATAATGATAGCCCCGATTGGATCGCCTTCCGAGATGATGGGAGCGATGACTTCCGTGACAAACTTGTCTTCATCTTCATCCCCAATGACACTTCCTCTGGGGCGATGATCGCCTTTGCTAAAAAATAAGGTCTTGCGATCTTCCATCGCTTTTTCGATCAAAGCACCAATGGCCTTGTTCAAAAACTCTTTTTTAGGTGCACCAGCGACGGCTATGACGGTGTCGCGGTCCGCGATCAGCGCAATATGCCCCACCGCCTCGTACAGCGAATCGGCATATTCCTTGGCGAAGTCGCCCAGTTCACCGATCGGCGAATATTTTTTGAGGATGACTTCGCCATCGCGGTCGACGAAGATTTCCAGCGGGTCGCCCTCCCGAATCCTCAATGTTCGCCGGATTTCCTTGGGAATGACCACCCTGCCCAAATCGTCGATCCGGCGCACGATCCCGGTTGCTTTCACTTCAGACCCTCCCTTCGCCTGGCGCCTCTTGCAGTAGTATATCGGTGCCCCAGGCGGTTTATGCATTTCTTCCAGTTCTGCCGGAAGGTAGAAGATCGCTCGTCATGGCTTGAGAATCTTCACCTTAGCCGCCCGCTGAATCTTTTTGGCCCAGGCGTCAAATCTCGACGCCTTCTCCGATGTCGTCAGCTCAGCGGCAATGATTCGTTGGACTTCGGACAAGACTGCTTCCGACCCCGGTTTCACCGCTTGCACTTCAATGATATGGTAGCCAAGTCTGGTATGCGCTATACCATATTGTCCGGGCTTGAGGGTGTCCATCGTGCGATAAAAATTAGGCAGCAAGCCGGAAGCTTGGCCTCGCTCAATAAATCCGAGAGACCCGCCGGCCTGTGCGGAACTCGCATCCAAGGAGTAGCGGGCGGCCAAGGCGGAAAAACTGGCGCCTCGATGGATTTGATCCAGTAACGCCACTGCTTGACGGTGGGTCTTCACCAGAATATGGCGAACCTCTACCGTCGTCGGCGTCGTAAATTGGCCGGGATGGTCCCCGTAATATTGAGCAATAGCGCGCTGAGAAACTTTAGGCACCGACTTCGTGACCCACAAAAATACGTCCTTAAGAATCATTTGGTTGGCAACATACTCTCTAAAAGCGGTCGCACTGAGATTCGCGTTTTTGAGGACTAGACTTAGGTGCCCATGGTAGCGTGGACGCAGTGTGCGCTCAATATAGGCCGATGCCTGGCTGGTGCCCTCTTTCCGGGTAAGCAGACGATGGTCTAGCGCATAGTCGACCACCACTTGTTGTTGCACCAGGCTCTGTACTTCAGCCCGTTTGGCGCTCGTTTGGGGAGAAAGCGTGGTCCCGGTCACCACCTTGGT
>JAMCVM010000233.1 GCA_023475835.1 Bacillota bacterium
GGATGCCGGAGACGGCTAGGAGCAAAACTGCGGCCTCCGAAAGAGCGAACAATTCCAGACGTGTTCAGGAATGTGCAGATCTAGGAGATTTCTGCATGGGTCTGTGTAAATATGCTTAAGCACGTTATAGCGGGCTAATCCATCGCCTTGACTCGAGACGGCAGGGCGGATCCGCGAGTTGGAGACGCGGAATTCTCTCTCATTAGGATCTTAGCCCATGCATACGGATGGGCTAAGATCTAACGAGGACCGGTCATCGCCTGGCTGACCACCCCTCTCGTTTTGAGACCCGGTGCTATCCACTGAGAGAAATGTATAATGAATAACCAATAGCGGTCGCTGCAATCTTGATTTAGGTGCATCGACGACGCTCATTGACCGGAAATGTTGGGAAACTAAAGCGTCGTGAACGAATCGTTGTCGTCCCGTTGGAGTGAGATAAGGGTTTCTGGACCTGTCAGTTTACACGCATGGAATGCGGAAGATTGTGAAGTATTTTTAAATATACATCGGCTTAGACCATGAATGATCGTGGAAAGTAGCATATGATGAGTGAAGACTCCAAATCTCGTTGGCGTGTATCGCCGAACAAGCATTTAGATGAATTCTGGATGAGTTAAATACAGCGGAAGCAAGTCTATAGAAAAAAGGAAGTCATCGTCATAATCCTCTCACGTACATTTTTGACATGGCGACGGGCAGTTAGCCAAGGACCTATTTGGACGGCTGCAGTTTGGACCCTCTTGTGGGGTGTGTTGTATATAGGGGGCCTAGTGTTAGTAGGCGCTGGCACCATGGTTAGCGCCATGCTGCATCCCGGGCAGGGCGTCCTCTTCGGCCATGCTGCCACGGCAACCGGGGCTACGGTCATGGTCGGTGGTTTGGTCGAAGCGATCGTTGGCCTCGGAGCGGGTCCGTTTCTCACCGCAGGCGTCTATGGGATTTTGTCTAATGCCGTTCGTGGCGACGAGGTGTCATGGTCTACGTTTTGGACCATGGCGGTGAAGCTCTATGGACGATCCTGGGGAATCGTGGCCTATTTTGTGCTGTATGTCTTGGGGGCAGCGATTCTTTATGGCGTGGGTGTCGGGTTTCTGGGGATTATTGGTGTGGTTATAGTCTCAATGGCCGTTTTGGCATCTTTGCCCTGGCCGATCCGGATGGCAGGGGCTCTTTTTGTTGACCGGGCATCATGGGCTCAAAGCTTCCGGCAAAGTTTTCATGGTAGGGCTTATGGTGCCATGCTGCTGGGAATTTTTTTTGATGGGTATTGGCATGGGAGTCGTGTGGGTGGTCGTCGCCGAGCTAGGGCGAGTGATCGGCGCGGCGGACATTGCGCTGTTCTCGCTGCTTGAGTTGGCTTTAACGGTGGTGGTTCCGGTGTGGCTTTTCGGATTATATCAATCCGAAAAATCCCTAGAATGATAAGAGCCCAAGCGATTAGGAGAACGTCATGGTGGTGGGAACCCATGATGCAGCAAGGCGTTGAGACGCTAACTGCTTTAGCATCAACCCGTAAACTATGACGAATGCGCAGTATAGAGGACTGAAGCGAACGAAGTGGGTGACGCTGTCGGCTCCAATGCTCCGGCGGCCAAGCTCGAAGGGAAGGGGCGCCTCTGCTGAGAGTATTTGGTCCCGATCCAGACGCGGGTCCGGGTCGACAGGTGAGGGACCGGAGGCATCCGTTTTAAAAACTCGATGTGAATCGTAAAACCCGCGTGGTTGCGATCCCCAAAAGACGACTTGTCGGGCTTCGCCCTACTTTAGTTAGGCTGTAAGAGTGCATCTCCCATTTCGCAACCGTATACCTAGATATCGTATCGTGCCATGATCATCAGGCTATATATTGAATGGAAATATTGGAGAAGTTCCATCTATTGGGGTTGAGCAGTTCGCTTAAGCCCAATAGATGGGGGTGCGACACGTGGATTCACCTATTTGCAAACGGACCGCGGAAGATTAGACATCGGTAGAGGACGCCCAGCGCTGGAATCGTCACGGATCCAATAGCCCCACGAACCGGCCGCCGGATTCAGGTCATTTTCTAGAACCTGACTTGAACGAGAATCCGTCGGGCAGGTCCTGAGAGGAGCGGTCTAAGGGGCGATCCGTTCCGGTGTGGGTTCCGGTTTTGGGTGGCGTCGAACCCACGGATAGGGGATGGTGGTTTCTGGCGCGTCTTCTAACGAAATGTTGGTGGGGATAGGCACCCAGGGGGATTTTTGCAAACGTACCTTTTGACTCGGATAGACACTGTGATTGCCGATCATGATAAAGGCAGGAACGGCCACGATAAGAAATCCGGGGGCTAGGCGCGAGCCGAATAGTTCCATGCCCATGATAATGGCCGCGATTGGAGCATTAGCTCCAGCCGCAGTGACCGCGATCATGCCGAGTTCGGCACCGATCGCTAATGGAATGCCAAGCACACCGGCGAGCACGGACCCGAGGGCGGCCCCAATCACGAAGAGCGGAGTGATGATGCCGCCGCTCATGCCTAATCCCAGGGTGATGGCAACGAAGAGCAATTTCCACCAAAAGGCAAGGGTCGGCACGCTATGACCGAGTAGAGCGCTCGTCAGCAACGGCAATGAAAGACCTCCATATTGCCGTCCCACCATGAGAATAAGCAGGCTTAAAGCGGTCCCGGCTATCAAGGGGAAAATTGGTGGCCACCATCGTCGCTTGTCACGCAGGTGGTGCACTTGGCGGTGAAGCCCATCCATTAGCAAGACCAGTAAATAGGCGGCTAGGCCCGCTGCGATCCCAATTACCAACAATTTGCCGAAGGACCAGACGTTTAGGCGGAGTACCGCTGAAGTCACCGGGTAGAACCAGTGCAGTCCCAAAAAACGAGAGACTTCGAAGGACATGACCGCGGCGGCAAACGAAGGTAACAACATTTCGTACCACAGATCGCCGATGGCAAGCACCTCAATGCCCAAGATGGCACCAGCCACGGGAGTGCCGAAGACGGCGGCAAAGCCTGCGCCGATGCCGCAAATGACAATACGTCGTCGTTGGTCGGGGGAAAACTTGAGGAGGTCAGCGAGCGCCGATGCCAGGGCGGCACCAATTTGTGCCGACGGTCCCTCTTTGCCCGCTGCACCCCCTGGGGCGATGGTGGTGATGGTGGCCAGTGCCTTAATCGGAGCCACCTTCCAATTGATTTGGCCGGAATGCCGATGGACTGCCCGAATCACCGCCTCGGTACCGTGGCCGGCGGCGTCAGGAGCGCCATAGTGAATTAACATGCCGGTGACCAAGCCGGCCAATGGGAGAATAATGACCACCAACCAAAGGGGCCAGGCATTAGTTAAGGCGATAGACCAAAAGAGCAATTTAAGAAAATAAGTGACCACCAGACCAACCAAGGCTCCGGTTAAAGAGCCCAAGACCATCCATAACAGAAGTTGTCGCCCCATTAACATGGGCTCCCAAATCTTTCGCATTAGTCATCTCCTTCCCACTTCAGCGACGAGGCTTCCACTACCACTAGCCCTAAACGTTGCATGGTCCGATACGCGTCCTGGGTGGTGAATGCGGCCACAGGCAACCCTGTGGCCAGGGACAAGACTTGCTTGGGAGGATACCAACGGTCATGTAACTGCACCGCATAGCGTACTAACGGATCCGGCGGTATGGTTTGGGTAACCTTTAGAATATCATCGACAGTAATATCAAACGATTGTCCGCGCAATACCAATTGCACCCCTATCATCCTCCTACTCCTACTCCTACTCCTACTCCTACTATAAATTTTGCTGCCTAGTCTTGCAAGAAGTCTTAATAGATGGATGCATTGCTTATTGCTGAGGACTGTATTGGGGATGGTTGGTCGCTGGCAAATGCTGTCGTCACGGAAATCAGCCTTGGATAAGCAACAAATGAGTGCGATGACCAAAATGGGCCTTGGTCGCGCATCATAAGACAAAAGTAGGTAACGAAAGAGGCCAAAATATCGACGAGTTCGACCAGAATGGCAAACGTTGCTATCGGGGGCCACGGTACTTATTTACCGATCTGTTCTGAAGGTTCTCGTGCCTCGCTTAAGAAGAATTTCATTAAGATCGATCGGCTTTGACTTGAGAGCAGGTTATTCAAGAAAATTTCTACGGAAAAGTTCGAGCTGCGCCATTTACCACATTAACGAAATAACGTAAGAACCAATCTGGTTATGGACGATGGAAAAAGCCCTACGTTTTTCATTTACCCATGGTGAGCTACCGTAAAGGCCCAGATCCACGCGGGTTAGCGGGTTTCGGGGCCGGTCCCCTTGGTGGATTACCACCCAGTTTTAGGTTGCGCTGGGTTAGCGTTAGGCTACGAATTGAAGATAACGTCCGCGCATTCCCCTGCTTAGGCGAAAGCCAAAAAGGTGTCTAATTGAGTTAATTCGGCGATCGTTAAGTTGACATCATCGACCGTGGATCCCCGACTTCTTTGGAGCCTATCGATCCTTGTTGGCGGGCATTACTCATGCCTGGTGCTGGGCGAATTATCCGAGAAAGTAGACCAAAAATGACGAAGAGATTCGGTTACGCTTTGAACTTTCTCGGATAATCATTATGAAACGCTCAGTCTAAAAACCTTGTTCTGCAGGGGTTCCGATCCATCGACGGGAAACCGCTCGGAAAATCATCCCTCTGGAACCGGACCACCCATCCTGGGAGTCACGCTATGCGCGGCCCGCTCGAAAAAGCTTTCCGTGGGGTTCTCTGCCTGGGGAATTCAGGCCGAATTCTATCGATATCTTACGTGACTCTCGTGACGAGACCGATCCAGCCCCACAACGGCACCGCTGCCGCATTTCAGTCTTCAAAGATAGCTATATCTACGCTACCAAAGAATTGAAACGTACGCCTAGATGAAGACGACCAAGGCACTCAAACCTGGTCGGTACCAGTATCAGATTTTATAGCAGTCCCGTTTGTTCGGTAGGATTATCGGCCGCCCAAATTACCCACGAATCATTCGAAGCAAGGGCGGCTATTGCAGACCAAAAGGCGAACCAGTTTTCCTGCAGCGCTTGGGTCAGAAAGGTACGTGCTGGACCAACAGCGAGGGTGGGCCCCCAGGCAGGGCGAAGAGCCAGTGTTTCTCCGTGCCGGGGCTCGGCCAATGCTTCAGCAATCAGATCGTCAGCAAGATTCAGCATTTGGCTTGGTGTGTTCGAAGGATGAACTCCATCGAGATGTGGTTGTGGCTCCAAACTGGATATGCATCGTCATACACCGTCCCCCTCAAGAGAAGTTTAGCCGAAGCGGTCATCAACGGACGGCGGTTGGGGAAATTCCGAGGTAAACGATAAGGGGGAAGGCGGCCTGACCTGAGAAAGGAGAAAAATACGAGGTTTAACGATTAGGTTGAAAATAGCTAGCTACAGTTATATAATTGTCTAGACGACAAATAATCGCTGGTGTGACGTTCCTGGATGGATCCTGTGATTTGCACAGGTTTTGTCAGGACGGCTGGCGCGACTCGATGATTTACGTTGACTTATCTTCGATAGGCATTGAATAGTACTTCGACATTCGCCTGAACGGAATCGTATGGAGAGCAGCGGAGATTCGGACGGACGCGTGACTGACACATAGACGGTTTCGTCTCAGAACTAGGAAAGGAGTCAATAGTATTCGATGGCTACTTCAATTCCTCAACGTGCCGCGCTCCATCATGGCATCGACTATAAATGGATTGCCCTTTCCAATACCACGCTAGGGATTTTGATCGCCGCGATTAACGGAACCAGTCTGATAATTGCGCTACCCGCGGTGTTTCGGGGTATCCATGTCAATCCGTTGGCTCCTGGGGCTACTGGACTACTTTTGTGGGTGCTATTGGGGTTTAACGTGGCAACCACCATTCTCTTGGTCGCTTTTGGCCGAATATCCGATAGTTATGGACGGGTGAAACTCTATAACCTCGGGTTTGCTGTTTTCACGGTGGGGTCCATCTTACTCTCTCTAACCTGGGGACTTGGAACCGCCGGTGAGTGGCAACTGATCATTTTCCGCTTTGTGCAGGGTATTGGCGGAGCCTTTCTATTCGCCAATTCGTCGGCTATTTTGACGGACGCTTTTCCATCCAATGAACGTGGATTTGCGCTCGGCCTGAACCAAATTGCTGGTATCGGCGGCGCCGTAATCGGAATTGTCGTGGGCGGCTTATTGGCGACGGTGAGTTGGCGCGCGGTGTTTCTCATTAACGTGCCTTTCGGGATTCTGGGCACCATTTGGGCGTTCATTGCCCTTCGGGAAAGTGGGCGCGAGCGGCCACCTTTGCGCATGGATTGGCCCGGCAATATCACTTTCGCGCTGGGGCTGCTCGGTGTGCTCTTAGGCTTGACCTACAGCATCGAGCCGTACAAGACATATAGTACTGGGTGGCATAGCCCGTTTGTGCTTACTTCGTTGATTGGCGGCTTGGTGTTATTAGTTGCTTTCGTCATTATCGAGAATTATTCTAGCGATCCTATGTTCAATCTGAGCCTCTTTAAAAGTCGAGCATTTAGTGCCGGCAACGTGGCCGGATTGTTAGGAGCGGTAGCCCGAGGTGGCCTAATGTTCATGATTATCATTTGGCTGCAGGGCATTTGGCTACCGATTCATGGGGTCTCTTTTGCCCATACGCCGCTGCAGGCAGGGATCGATACCTTGCCCCAAATGGTCGGATTTTTACTAGCCGGGCCCCTCAGTGGACGTCTTTCCGACCGTTTTGGCGCACGCTGGTTCGGAATGGCGGGAATGGTGCTGTCCGCTTTGGGATTTTTCTTGTTGAATACCTTGCCGGTGATTTTCCCATATTGGTCGTTTGCTTTCTACCTGTTCTTGATCGGTGCCGGAATGGGGCTTTTTGCTTCACCAAACTCGGCCGGTATCATGAACAGTGTCGCGGCCCGTTATCGGGGAGTGGCCTCGGGCATGCTTTCGACCTTCATGAATGCAGGACAGATGCTGTCGATGGGCGTTTTTTTCACGATCGTGATCACCGTCTTAACCACACGTCTGCCGCATGCGCTGTTCAAGGGCTTAGTTCGTGTCCATCTTCCGGTGGCAGTGGCTGCCAAGATTTCGCATTTGCCGCCTATATCCGCCTTGTTCTCGGCGCTGCTTGGCTATAATCCGATGAAGGTTATCTTGGGACCTGCCGGGTTGGCGTTGCTCTCACCATCGAGTCGGGCACAGGTGGTTAGTCGCTTCTTTTTTCCTGACCTGATAGCTAGACCCTTCATGCACGCCCTCTCTGTCGTCTTTCTCTTTGCCATGGGCATGTCCTTGATTGCGGCGCTCGCTTCGGTGTTGCGCGGGGAACACTTTGTGTTCGTCGATGAAGAGGCGGCGAAGCCAGCGGGAGTAGATCGCCGCCATGTGCAAATGCTGGCTTTGGCAGGGATTTGGAAGGCGCGCCACGGAGCCAGAGAGGGTGCCAGCGCCGAAGAACGCAGTCGCTTAGTGCGCGCTCTCACCTTGCTTAAGATGGTTGATGAAAGGCTGCAGGAAGCTGTCAACAACACCGAAGCGCGTTAACTGGAGATTCAGTTTGCTTCAGTGGCTTTAGACAAAAGCCGAGGAGATGGCGCAGGCATTTGCCACCAGGGCGTTCATGCTAAGAGCATGAACGGTAATGTTCGGCCAAGCGCTCAGTCCTGCACCCAGGGGACTGGTACGCTCTGGGGTGGATAGCATCTCAGAGCCTGGGCAAAGATTACGATTCAAAAGACGCCGGTTAGACTACGATAAACCCATTGGCGGGAACGCTTCCCGCGTTTGACACGGGGGCGTGAAAACTAGACCGCCGGGTCGAGACTGCGGGCGGTATTGCCTCCGGGGCCTCGGCTCGGTGATTTTACGGGTCGCCGGTAAGAAAAATCGTAGAAGTGTGATGATGGGGCGGTTGGGAGAGTGAGACATTCGGCGACTTTATTGATGATAGATAGTTGACAGCGCATCGAATTCCTGCGATAATCACTTCCGTGCTTACAAGGTGTCTAGGGCCTTGAAGCCGCTAATGGATGGGTGCCCGAGTGGCTAAAGGGGGCGGTCTGTAAAACCGCTGGTTGACGCCTACGTTGGTTCGAATCCAACCCCATCCACCACCGCGGGGTAGAGCAGCCAGGTAGCTCGTCGGGCTCATAACCCGGAGGTCGCAGGTTCAAATCCTGCCCCCGCAACCAAGTTTGCTCACGTAGCTCAGATGGTAGAGCACGTCCTTGGTAAGGACGAGGTCACCGGTTCAATCCCGGTCGTGAGCTCCACATTTTTAGCTTTACTAACTTACCTCAGGAGTCTCTTATGCCCTTTGTCGCTAAAACTCCGATACTACGCATTCTCGAAGGTTCGGTCGTTGATGTCATTAAAGACCTGCCTAAGGGCGAAACTTTTCAATTAATCTACTGCGACCCGCCGTTTTATTCGCGTAAGACGAGAATCTTGGATGAGGCCGAATTCGATGATCGCTGGCTTTCGTTAGACTCGTACTTAACCGCTATGGAAAAATACGTAGCAGCGATGGCTGATCGCGTCTCGGAGAAGGGGTTTTTTGCTCTACATTGTGACTATCACGCGTCGCACTATTTAAAAGTGATGGGGGATCGACGCTTCGGGTATGAAAACTTTCGCAACGAAATTGTCTGGCACTATAAGGGCCGACGGCAACCAGCAATTAGTCGCCTGAATTCTAAACACGATGTTATTTTAGTGTGGGGTAAGTCCTCGCGCAGCCGCATGAACGCTCTAGCAGACCCGCTAGATCGCGATACTTACGTCGAAATGAAGCATCAACCGGTTCAGGTCGATGAGGATGGCCGAGAATGGATATGGGGTCATATGGGCAAAGGGCGTCCTAGGGCCTATCGAATTTACTTAGATGAAGTGGTTCGTCGCGGGCTTCCCATGGATGATGTTTGGGAGATTCCGATAATCAATTTGACCGCTCGCGAACGTGTTGGCTATCCGACTCAAAAACCCATGAAACTTTTGACCCGAGTGGTGGAACTGTTGTCTGACCCTGGGGACATGCTCGCCGATTTCATGGCCGGTTCGGGGACATTGGGGGATGTGGCGCTAAACCTAGGCCGCAAAGTCGTCTTGGCGGATAGAAATCCCGAGGCCATTCGAATTATCAAACAGCGATTGGCGTACCATCAAGAAGCAATCCAAGCGACATCCAATACTGGGCCTTGGACCTGATTGACAGTCAGACCACGACCGTGGTATAGTTTTGAGCGCACGCATGGGGGGATAAGGAATGCGGACCATTGTAACAATGGCGTGTGGCGACTGCAAAAGGCGCAACTACACGACCACGAAGAACAAAAAGAACGATGCGAGTCGTTTAGAGCGGCGAAAGTATTGTCGGTGGTGCAAGACCCATACCGTCCATCGAGAAACGCGGTAAACCCTTTTAGTTGAGGGCGAAAGTGGGGAAGCTTTATGGAAGCTAGGGGCAGCGCATCGTCGGGATCGATGGTAGAGCGTTCGGTTCGTTATCTTAGAGGCGTACGTACTGAACTGAAAAAAGTGGTATGGCCGACTCCAAAGCAGACATTGTCATATTCCGGGTTTGTGGTGTTTATGACGGCTTTTGTTGCTGGCGTGATCGTGGTTTTAGATGCGATCTTTAATTATGGACTCAACCATTTTGTTCGGTAGCGGAGCGCCTCGATCCCGTATCACCTGACGCCGGCCAGGCGCATTTTTTGTGGGGAGAAGGCAGTGACTGTGCAAAAAGACTGGTTCGTGATCCATACCTATTCCGGGTACGAAAATAAGGTCAAAGCCAATCTTGAGCGCCGGGTTGCTTCCATGGCCATGGAAGACAAGATTTTTCGTATTATGGTCCCAATGGAAGAGGAGTATGAGGTCAAAGACGGCAAGAAGAAGTTGGTCAAAAAGAAAGTGTTTCCTGGCTATGTGCTGGTGGAAATGATTATGACCGATGATTCTTGGTACGTCGTGCGCAATACGCCTGGCGTAACCGGATTTGTAGGGTCGGGACCACGTCCGA
Organism: Bacillota bacterium; assembly: GCA_023475835.1. GTDB lineage: Bacteria > Bacillota > Sulfobacillia > Sulfobacillales > Sulfobacillaceae > JAMCVM01. The sequence continues at coordinate 10,012 of JAMCVM010000233.1, forward strand.
TACCCTTGCAAGAACATGAGATTCACATGATTTTGGGCCGGGATTTGTCTGGGGTTCCGGACTTACCTAAAATCAATTTGTCGGTAGGTCAAGAAGTCTTGGTAACAGAGGGCCCGTTCGAAGGATTTTCCGGACGCATCGAAGAAGTGATATCGGACCGGGGTAAGGTGCGATTGACGGTTTCGATGTTCGGCCGCGATACGCCCCTCGAATTGGATTTTACGCAAGTGGCCGAAATGGCTTGATGCTCCCGCGGGATGCGGGCGAGAGATGAGGGTTAATAGGATGCCGAAGAAAGTGACAGGCGTTATCAAACTGCAGATCCCTGCAGGCAAGGCGACTCCCGCTCCGCCGGTTGGGCCAGCGCTGGGTCAACACGGAGTCAATATCATGGCGTTCGTGAAAGAGTATAACGAGCGTACTGCCAATCAAGTGGGCTTGATCATTCCGGTCGAGATTACTGTTTTTGAGGACCGGTCGTTTAGCTTTGTCACCAAGACCCCGCCAGCGGCAGTGCTGATTAAGAAGGCATTAGGATTGGAGACGGCTTCGCCCACACCCAATCTCAAAAAAGTGGGCAAGTTATCCCGAGACCAGGTGCGGGAAATTGCGGAGCAAAAAATGCCGGACTTGAATGCGAACTCTATCGAGTCGGCAATGCGGATGATTGAAGGCACGGCTAGGAGCATGGGTGTCGAAGTCGCTGAGTAAATTTTGGTGGGAGGCCTAAGGCCGCCAATACCACAAGGAGGTTTTTAGTTATGAGTCAAGGGAAGCGCTATCGTGAAGCCATGGCCCGAATTGAAAAGGGTCGACTTTACGATACCAGCGAAGGATTGGCCTTGGCTAAGGAGCTTAGCCAAACCAAGTTTGATGAAACCGTCGAAGTGGCCTTGCGCTTAGGGGTGGATCCACGGCATTCCGATCAGGTCGTTCGCGGTGCGGTGGTTTTGCCGAATGGCACAGGTAAGACAGCCCGTGTGGCGGTTTTCGCCAGAGGCGAAAAGATTCGTGAGGCGGAAGAGGCGGGAGCCGATTTTGTCGGTGGAGAAGATCTAGCGGAACGGGTGCAAAACGGATGGACAGGGTTTGATATGGCCGTCGCCACGCCGGATATGATGGCCCTGGTGGGTCGCTTGGGTAAAATTTTAGGGCCTCGCGGCCTGATGCCTAATCCCAAAACGGGTACGGTGACCTTTGATTTAAGGAATGCGATCGCGGAAATCAAGGCGGGGAAAATTGAGTTTCGAACCGAAAAGGCTGGTATTGTCCATGCCCCGCTGGGGAAGGTCAGTTTTTCGGTTGAGGCCTTATCGGAGAATCTTTCGGTTTTGCTTGACGCCGTGCAAAAGGCGAAGCCCGCAGGCGCCAAAGGAACGTACATCAAAGGAGTCACCATTTCCACGACCATGGGACCGGGAATCGCGTTGAATCCGTTAGCGATCCAGAGGGTCGAAGCGGCTAGTTAAGATTCGAGATGGATAAAAAAGCCTCCCACGAACAAGCTCCAGGGAGGCTTTTTTATGGACTTCGCGCCTTGTCGGTGTGGGTTGAGAGGGGATCGTGCCGCGCAGGCTTTTTGACCGTAGCGCTCTATGCGAATTAATGTGTTAGGATTGAGCTAAGCTAAGGGGGAGAGAGCATGGTCGTGTTAAGTGAGGAAGCGAAAGCGGCGTTGGAAAAGATGCAAGCCAAACGCGATGACGCCGTGATTCGTTTGAAGGCGCGTCAAGTCTGCGATTGTGGCAAGGTCGGGTTTGACTTAGGCTTTGACTCAGCGGCGTCGACTGATGATGTAGCCGAGAAAGTGGGATCGTTGACCTTGGTCTATACGCCGGAAAGCGCAGCCTATTTGGATGGCGTCGAGGTCACGTACCACGACGAGCTCATCGGGAAAAGTTTTACCTTCTACAATCCTAACCTGAAAAATGGCGGGGGCTGTGGTCGAGAATTCAACTAAATGTGGGCGGTGGAGGCGGTCAGCGGGGCATGCTGGCCGTCTTTTTAAACAGTGGTGGGTGAGTGGTGATTAATCAGCATGTACTAGAGTTCCCAAGGAATAGAATAAGGCAAGGCGTGGCAGGTTAGGAAGGAGGGGTCAGAACGCAGCCGAAAGATCCTTTACCTTCTTCGGACCAAGGTTGGACGACTAAAGTTACTGGGTTGGCGCAGCAACGTTGGGTGATGGGTGCCGCTTTAGCAATGGCTGTGGGCCTTCTGACGTGGTGGGGGGTATCTCATTATTTAGGACCGTTTCACGTGGCCCACTGGCTCGAGTCCATCGCGCGCGGGGTAAAGCATCGGGCCCACCGCATGGGGGCGTGGGGGCCGATCTTGCTGGTGGTGCTCTTGGCCGCGCATAGTGTGGTCTTTGTCTTTCCGATGGAGATTCCAACCTTCGCCGCCTTCAGTCTGTACGGGCCCATTGGCGGGGTATTAATTGTGTGGATCGGCTCGATGTTTGCGGCGGGAATTTCCTACGCGTTAGGACGCTTGATTGGTCCGCCAATCTTAAGGCATTGGGCACGCAACCCGCGGGTGGAATCTACGCAGCGGATCGTGGGAACATTGTTGCCCTCGGAACTGGTGTTGGTACGATGGATCTCTCTCATTCCCTATGACGCCCTGAATCTTATTTTTGGCACGTGTGAAATTCCTCTGTTTCGGTTTATGTGGACGACGGGACTCGGCGTTTTTGTCACCAACATCGCCATGATGGTGCTCTACGATCGTGCGCTGCACGCGGCCTGGGGCCAGCTGGTGTTGGTCGCTTTGGCCGTGGCTCTAGGCACCCTGGTGGCATTGCATCGCGGTCGGGCACTGCGGCAACGATTGAAGCCTAAGTAATTGTCTAGACGATAAATATACTAAGCGTTGCAAATAGATGGCGGTTCTAATATAATTAGCGTGAAGACAATTAATTACGGTCTCGTGGAAGGTTTTTAGGAGGCTCACTGTGGGAGATTCGCTCGAACCGCGCGCTGATACTTCGATAGATTCGTCGATCAGAGCGTTTTTCCGATTAGTCACCCTAGCCGAATCGATTTCTTTTGAGTTGTGGCGTACCCATGGTCTTACCTTGGGTCAGGTTCGCTTGTTGCAACGCATTCGCAGTCAAGCGATGGTGGCGGGAGATTTGGCCAAGGAATTGGGGATTCGGGCAGCGTCGCTCACCCGAATGATGGAACGCTTAGAAAGCAATGGGCTGGTCGATCGGACGTTGGACCGTGAGGACCGTCGTCGGATCTTAGTGCAAATTACTGACCAGGGCCGAGACACGCTGGGGGGAATAGACTTTTGGCGGCGAGGGCCAGTGGTGGCTGCGCTGGAGGCAATGAGTCAGGAAGAACGCATCCAGTTTACGCAAACGTTGGAGTGTTTTATGCGCCAGGTGAGAGACCAGGATGAGGAGATGGAAACCCCTACGAGAACAGTCTAGGAAACGCGAAAGGAGTGCGGAGCAGTCGATGGCGACTTCGGTCCCGCAACGCTCGGGAGTGCATCATGGAATAGATTACAAGTGGATTGCGCTATCGAATACGACGCTTGGCATTTTGATGGCCGCGATTAACGGCACCAGTTTAATCATTGCCTTGCCGGCGGTGTTTCGGGGCATTCACGTCAATCCGCTGGCGCCGGGGGCCACAGGACTTCTTCTCTGGGTGCTATTAGGCTTTAATGTCGCGACCACCATTTTGTTGGTGGCCTTTGGACGCATATCTGACAGCTACGGACGGGTAAAACTCTATAATTTAGGCTTTGCCGTATTCACTGTAGGCTCTATCTTGTTGTCGATTACACCGGGAGTAGGGGTAGCCGGTGAATGGCAACTTATTATCTTTAGGTTTATCCAAGGAATTGGCGGAGCATTTTTGTTTGCCAACTCAGCGGCGATCTTGACCGATGCCTTTCCTTCCAATGAACGGGGATTTGCGCTAGGGTTGAATCAAATTGCCGGAATTGGCGGAGCAGTGATTGGCATTGTCATCGGGGGCCTATTGGCTACGGTCAGTTGGCGGGCCGTCTTTTTGATTAATGTGCCCTTTGGCCTGCTAGGAACCGTATGGGCCTATATGGCACTTCGGGAAAGTACGGGCAAGCGGCCGCCACTATCGATGGACTGGGCAGGAAACATCACCTTTGCTGCCGGCTTATTAGGCGTGCTCTTAGGGTTAACCTACAGTATTCAGCCCTACCACCATTATGCAGTTGGGTGGCGGAGCCCGTTTGTTTTGGTCTCCCTGATTGCCGGGGTGGCGCTTTTAGTGGCCTTTGTGATCATCGAGAATTATGCCAAGGATCCTATGTTCAATTTGCAGTTGTTTAAAAACCAGGCCTTCAGCGCTGGCAATATTGCGAGTCTCCTGGGGGCAGTGGCCCGTGGCGGATTGTCCTTCATGATTATCATTTGGCTGCAAGGGATTTGGCTGCCCATTCACGGCGTCTCTTTCAACCACACTCCGCTCCAGGCGGGAATCGATACGCTTCCCGAAATGGTGGGATTTTTGCTTGCCGGTCCGATTAGTGGACGGCTTTCGGACCGCTTTGGCGCGCGCTGGTTTGGATTCGCCGGGATGGTCGTGGCCGCTTTGGGCTTCTTTTTATTGAACACGCTTCCCGCCATTTTCCCGTATTGGTCGTTCGCATTTTATCTATTCCTGATTGGTGTCGGGATGGGATTGTTTGCTTCGCCCAACTCGGCGGCGATTATGAATAGCGTGGCCGCGCGCTATCGGGGTGTCGCTTCGGGAATGCGGGCGACGTTTATGAACGCGGGCCAGATGTTGTCCATGGGAGTGTTTTTTACCATTGTCATCAGCGTGTTAACCACTAAATTGCCGTCTTCGTTGTATAGGGGATTAGTGAAAGTCCATTTTCCGGCGGCGATTGCCACCCAAATTTCACACTTGCCCCCGATCTCGGCATTGTTCGCGGCTCTCTTAGGCTATAACCCGATGAAACGGATTTTGGGAACGAAGGGCCTAGCCCTGTTACCTCCAGCTAGTCGAACGGTCGTGGTAGGGCGCACGTTTTTCCCCGATCTGATCGCACGGCCGTTTATGCACGCGCTCGCTGTGGTGTTCTTATTTGCGATGATCATGTCGTTGATTGCGGCGCTGGCTTCGTTATTGCGGGGACCCCATTTTATTTACCAAGAAGAAAGCGCTAATCCGCCCGCGGCGCGCATGAATCCCCGTCGAGCCAAAGAGTTGGCGTTGGCCGGGATTTGGACAGCGCGACAAGGAGCCGACCCCAGCGCTAGTGTGGAGGAACGCGAGCGATTGATTCGCGCCCTGAATTTACTGGAGATGGTCAACCAGAGGGATAAGACTGCGGACAGTTCCGAAGCGCCGTAAAGATGCGGGGATAAGCGGCGCAGATCGCAAGGAGGGTAAGCATGAAGAAATACTTGTGGCCTCTCAGTGGACTCATGGTCACGGTGCTAGCTGGGGTGGTGGTCATGGTGGGGCCATTTGCCTTGCATCTCAATTTGGCAGGGCATTGGACTCGAGCGACGGAAACGATGTTTTGGTCGGGCGTCGGAATTATCGTAGTAGGCGTTTTGGGCCTCCTGATGTGGCAACGGGAGCTTAGCAACGAAATTGCCAATGCCATGGAGCCTATGCATTCCAAAGAGGAAGAGGCATTGGCAGAAGTGCCCGAAGCAGTGGCCGAGCCGTCTGGGGAAGAAAAGTGGGAAACGGAATTGGCGAAATTGGCCGAGGCCGTGTTGATGGATCTTAAGAGTGAAGTAGAGACTCCTAAGCCCAAAGAAGTGGCTCCGGATGACTTGCAGGCGGTGGCGTCGGCCCTGCTCCAAGATTTGTCTCAGCGCATGGATCAGGTCGGAGTCGATGCGGGACGAGGAGGGCGATACTGATGAAAGCCACGGTTGGATTATCAGGCCTCGCAGTCTTAGGGGGCGTGTGGATAGGGATTTCGCCGTTTTGGGTGGGTTATGCCCCCAAACATGGTCCGGTGTTTACGGGCCCAGTCGAGCTTTCGGTCCTTATGGGCATCGTAATGGTTATCGTTGGTCTGGTTGGCCTAGTCGGTTACTGGGCCGGGGGTTTGACGGAGATCGAACGTCAACTCAGGACTCCGGTGCATGCGGATGCCAGCAAAGAAAGTCTAGAGGGCAGGTTCGAGGCGGTGAATGGCGAATCGGCATCACAAAAGCTGGCCGAGTCGGTCAACCTTACCACCAACGCTGAATCCAAGGGCCCTGCAGACGACCATCAGACGATGGACTCCGATGCCAACTTGCAAGCGTTAGTGGACCGGGTGCTCAAGGATCATTCGCTAGCGTTTGACAGGCAATCGTAATAGCATAGAACCAGGGCAGGAACGACGAGTTTTGCGGTCCCGCCTTGGTTTTATACTTCTCATGGATCCCAAGTGATGGTTGGAGTTGAGCAGTAAAACCACCGAATTGGCTCACAGAGCCGTGGCCAACCGCTGCGAAATTTCGTCAATGGTCGTCCGCGAAGAGTATATGATCGAATGGAAAAGGCAAAACCTCCATGGGCGGGAACGATTTGCTCCTCGAGCAAAAAGCTGCTATAATCCATTCGAAGCCCAAGACGATGGGTGCCGTGGCTGGCTTAATATCCCGTCCAGGTTATTATGTGGAAGACGGACGCAATTCCGAAATCCTCACCCTGCTTTGGGTGGAGGTTATTTTTTTGTTTGGGAGGTGATATTCGTGCCCACAGCTCAAAAGGCTCAGGTAATTGCTGAGACTCGGGATGATTTTGAACGGGCGAAGGCAGCCGTATTAGCTGACTACCGAGGTTTGACTGTGCATCAAATGGGACAATTGCGTCGTAAATTAGCCGAGCGCGGCGTGGTCTTAAAAGTAATCAAGAACACGCTGATTAAACGGGCGGCCGATGAGGCAGGAGTAGAAGGGCTGGATCCGTATTTAAGCGGGCCCACAGCTGTAGCCTTTTCGTACGATGACCCGGTGGTTGCTGCTAAGCTTATGGCGGAGGCCATTCGTGAGTTTCGTAGGATGGAGATTAAGGCGGGTGTGTTAGGCAAGTCTGCGTTTGATGCTAAGGCAGTACGCAGCCTGGCCGACTTGCCCAGTCGCGAAGTGCTGCTAGGCAAATTGGCGGGAACATTAAATGCTCCCATTCAACAATTGGCATGGGTGCTGAATGCTCCGTTATCCAACTTGGCCCGGGCGCTTGATCAGGTGCGTCTACAGAAGGAAGCCAGCATTTGATGGCTGAAATGTGATTTAGGCGTGATCAAAAGGAGGTAAATTGATGGCAAAGGTCGAAGAGATTATCGACGTAGTTAAAGAGATGAATGTTTTGGAACTGTCGCAATTGGTCAAGGCGCTTGAGGAAGAGTTTGGTGTGACTGCGCAGGCGGCGGTAGCCGTGGCAGCGGCCCCGCAAGCGGCAGGCGCTGGTGCGGCAGTGGCGGAAGAGGTTGAGCAGACTGAATTTGATGTCATTTTGACCGCATCAGGCGATAAGAAGGTTCAGGTGATTAAGGCGGTTCGTGAGTTGACCGGATTGTCCCTGACCGAGGCGAAGGCTGTAGTCGACGGGGCTCCTAAAGCAGTGAAGCAGAAAGTGGCCAAGGCTGACGCTGACGAAGCCAAGGCGAAGTTGGAAGAGGCAGGAGCTTCGGTCGAAATTAAATAATGTGGGACGCCTTTCTCACAAGCCCATTCCCTGAGTCGAGCATAGCTTGACCCAGGGGTGGGCTTGTGATATTATAATGACTTGCTATATTTTATACGCCATTTCATTCCAGTGCCATATACGCTTTGGTGATCGTGTTTGTCGGCGGTGGCCCCAATGGGGAAAAACCTGGGATACAAGGAGCTGACGGTGAATTGGCCAATTCTCTTGAAACGGAGCAAGCGGCGCGGCGAGTGAGCTTTGCTTCCATCAAGGAAGTTCTCGACATGCCCAATTTGATCGAGATCCAACAAAATTCGTACCAGTGGTTTTTAAGGGATGGACTTCGGGAGATGTTTCGCGATATCTCTCCAATACAGGATTTCACCGGCAACCTCATTTTGGACTTCGTGGACTACGCCTTAAGAACCCCAAAATATACGGTGGAAGAATGCAAGGCACGGGATGTCACTTACTCCGCTCCGCTGCACGTACGAGTGCGTTTGATCAACAAAGAGACCGGGGAAGTGAAAGAGCAGGATGTATTTATGGGTGACTTCCCGTTGATGACGGACAAAGGCACCTTTATTATCAATGGCGCCGAGCGCGTGATTGTCAGCCAGTTGGTGCGTTCGCCGGGCGTGTATTTTGGTGAGCAACTCGATCCGGCGGGCAAGCCTTTGTTTACGGCGACGGTGATCCCCAACCGCGGGGCCTGGCTGGAGTTCGAGTCGGATTCGAACGACGTCTTATCGGTCCGAGTAGACCGGACCCGAAAGCTGCCGGCGACCACGCTGCTCAGAGCGTTGGGCTTATCTACGGACGTGCAGATTCTTGAGGCGGTGGGCGACGACGCCCGCATCCGAACGACGTTGTCCAAAGACACGACGAAGAATCGAGAAGAGGCGCTGATTGAGATTTACAAGCGTTTAAGACCGGGCGAGCCTCCGACCGTCGAAAGTGCACAGACATTGCTGCAATCGCTGTTTTTTGAGCCTAAGCGATATGACTTGGCCGGTGTCGGTCGGTATAAGATCAACAAGAAGCTTGCGTTTCGCCGGCGGCTAGTGGGCACCACTGCGGGCCAAAATGTTGTCCATCCGGAGACGGGAGAAATCCTGTTGAGAGAGGGCGATCATATCGGCCGCGATGTCGCCGAGTCGTTGGATCGGGCCCATGTTTCGCACCTTTTGGTGAAGATGGAAAACGGGGAAACCGTACTGGTAGTGTCTAACGGGCAGCCCGATTTTGAGAACAAAACCATTAGCCACAACGATGTGATTGCCTGTTTGAACTACATGATGAATTTGTTTGAGGGCCTCGGCACCTCGGACGATATTGACCACCTGGGCAATCGCCGACTCCGGTCGGTTGGGGAACTCCTGCAAAACCAGTTTCGAATCGGGCTATCGAGGATGGAGCGCGTGGTTCGGGAACGGATGACCATTCAGGACATGGAGTCGGTGACGCCGCAAGCGTTGATTAATATTCGACCAGTGGTTGCCGCGGTCAAAGAGTTTTTTGGATCGTCGCAACTCTCGCAGTTTATGGACCAAACCAACCCATTGGCGGAGTTGACGCACAAGCGGCGGCTGTCGGCTTTGGGCCCAGGCGGTCTGTCGCGGGAGCGGGCGGGATTTGAAGTGCGCGACGTGCATCATTCCCACTATGGTCGAATGTGCCCAATTGAAACCCCTGAGGGGCCGAATATTGGGCTGATTGGTTCACTTTCGACGTTTGCTCGGATCAATGAGTACGGCTTTATCGAAACGCCGTATCGCCGAGTCGACAAGGAGCATGGGATTGTTACCGCCGACATCGTCTACCTCACCGCTGACGAAGAGGACGATACGGTAATCGCCCAAGCCAACGAGCCCTTGGAAGACAATGGGCGGTTCAAGGCGGAGCGGGTGACCGTGCGCTCGCGGCACGAAATTCTTGAGGAATCTCCGGAACGCGTCGACTACATGGATGTTTCTCCCAAGCAGGTGGTGTCTATTGCCACGGCGTTGATTCCCTTTTTGGAGCATGATGATGCCAACCGAGCGTTGATGGGAGCGAACATGCAGCGGCAAGCGGTGCCGCTCTTGGTACCTGATTCGCCAGTGGTCGGGACCGGGATGGAAGGGAAAGCCGCCAGGGACTCCGGGGTCGTCGCTATTTCGCTTAAAGATGGCGTAGTGGATCACGTGCAAGCGGATCAATTGGTGGTGAAAAACGACGACCATACGGTGTCGGTCTACAAATTGTTGAAATTTGCGCGCTCAAACCAAGGCACCTGTATCAATCAACGGCCAATTGTACGTCGCGGGGACCGAGTGGTCGAAGGTCAGATTATTGCCGACGGCCCATCTACCGATCAAGGCGAATTGGCCCTAGGGCGCAACGTCGTTGTCGCTTTTATGCCCTGGGAAGGCTACAACTACGAAGACGCGATTTTGCTAAGCGAACGCCTGGTGAAAGAGGACGTGTTCACGTCCATTCACATCGAGGAATATGAATGTGATGCTCGAGACACTAAACTTGGCCCCGAAGAAATTACGCGCGACATTCCCAATGTCGGTGAAGAGGTTTTGCGGGATTTAGATGATCGTGGGATTATCCGCATTGGGGCTGAAGTGCGCCCCGGGGATATTTTAGTGGGCAAGGTCACTCCCAAAGGGGAAACCGAGTTGACCGCGGAAGAACGCCTGTTGCGAGCCATCTTTGGTGAAAAAGCTCGCGAGGTGAGAGACACCTCTCTCAGAGTGCCCCACGGCGAATCGGGGATCATTGTGGATGTGAAAGTCTTTACCCGAGAGCAGGGCGACGAACTCTCTCCCGGCGTCAATCAGTTGGTGCAAGTGTATATTGCTCAAAAACGGAAGATTTCCGAAGGCGACAAAATGGCGGGACGGCACGGCAATAAAGGGGTCATCTCGCGCATTTTACCCGAGGAGGATATGCCGTTTTTGCCGGATGGAACGCCGGTCGAGATCGTGCTGAACCCACTCGGCGTGCCGAGTCGGATGAATATTGGGCAGGTGCTAGAAACCCATCTGGGGTGGGCGGCTAGAACTTTGGGGGTCAAGGTAGCCACACCGGTGTTTGACGGCGCGCGCGAGAGCGACCTCATTAGTCTCTTTCAAAAGGCCAATCTTCCGGTATCAGGCAAGACGGTTCTCTATGATGGAAGAACCGGCGAGCGTTTTGATAACGAGATCACGGTGGGCGTGGTATATATGTTGAAATTGGCCCACTTAGTCGACGATAAGATTCATGCCCGGTCGACTGGACCGTACTCTCTGGTTACGCAACAACCGTTGGGTGGTAAGGCACAATTTGGCGGCCAGCGCTTTGGAGAAATGGAAGTATGGGCGCTAGAAGCCTATGGCGCGGCTTATACCTTACAGGAATTGCTGACCGTCAAGTCGGACGACGTGGTGGGTCGAGTCAAAACCTACGAGGCAATCGTGAAGGGTGAGAACGTACCGGAACCCGGTGTGCCGGAATCGTTCAAAGTGTTAATTAAGGAACTGCAAAGTCTAGGTCTCGATGTGAAGATCCTGAATGAACTGGACGAGGAGATTGAAATTCGAGAGTTGGATGACGAACCAATGATGGAGCCGCGCGGGTTTGAACTTCTGCCCGAAGTGCCTGAAGAGGGCGAGGGCGTGGAGTTGCACCGAATGATGGAAGACACGCCGGGGATCAATCCTCGCCGCGACATTTTGGAACCGGGTTCCGGCATGGGCTTTGATGAAGAGGCCGAACACGCGATGGCGGTTCTCAGGCGTGGGGGGCAAGCTCCGATAGCCCCAGATGAGCCCGATGAGCCCGATGACGTAGAGGACGACGACAGCGACGACGACAAAGACTTTTAATTCGGGAGGGGTCGACCACGATGTTAGATGTGAACAACTTCGATTCCATGCGCATAGCCCTAGCCTCCCCGGAACAGATCCGAGAATGGTCGAAGGGCGAGGTGAAAAAGCCAGAGACCATAAACTATCGCACCTTAAAACCCGAACGCGAAGGTTTGTTTTGCGAAAAGATCTTTGGACCGACCAAGGACTGGGAATGTCACTGTGGCAAGTATAAGCGTGTGCGCTATAAAGGGGTCGTCTGTGATCGTTGCGGGGTGGAGGTTACGCGCTCCAAGGTGCGCCGGGAGCGCATGGGCCACATCGAACTTGCGGCTCCAGTATCCCACATTTGGTACTTTAAAGGCATTCCATCCCGAATGGGTCTGATTCTAGACATGTCGCCGAGGGCCTTGGAAAAGGTCTTGTATTTCGCGTCGTACGTCGTGATTGAACCCGGGACCACGCCTTTGATGAAAAATCAGCTTTTGGTAGAGACCGAATATCGCGAGTATCGGGAAAAATATGGGAGTCACTTTCGGGCCATGATGGGGGCCGAAGCCATAAAAGAACTCTTGCTGGAGTTGGACTTAGACACCATGGCGACGGAACTGCGCGACGAACTCAACAACTCGAGCGGCCAACGCCGCATCCGCGCGATTCGCCGCTTGGAAGTGGTGGAGGCCTTTCGCGCCTCGGGCAACCGACCAGAGTGGATGATTTTGGATGTTGTGCCGGTGATACCTCCCGACTTACGGCCTATGGTGCAGTTGGACGGCGGACGTTTTGCGACCTCCGACTTGAACGACTTATATCGCCGGGTGATTAACCGCAACAATCGTCTCAAGCGTCTTTTAGACTTGGGTGCACCGGACATCATCGTGCGCAATGAGAAGCGCATGCTGCAAGAGGCGGTGGATGCGCTCATTGACAATGGGAGGCGTGGCCGACCGGTTACGGGTCCCGGTAACCGGCCGCTGAAGTCGCTTTCGGATATGTTGAAGGGCAAGCAGGGACGTTTTCGGCAAAACCTTTTGGGGAAGCGGGTGGATTATTCGGGGCGATCGGTGATCGTGGTCGGTCCGAAGCTTAAAATGCACCAGTGTGGATTGCCGAAAGAGATGGCCCTGGAATTATTCAAGCCTTTTGTGATGAAGCGATTGGTCAACGAAGGCTACGCCCACAATATTAAATCGGCCAAACGCATGGTCGAGCGAGTCCGTCCCGAAGTCTGGGATGTGTTGGAAGATGTGATTAGCGAACATCCGGTGCTGTTGAACCGCGCTCCAACACTTCATCGCCTGGGGATTCAGGCCTTCGAACCGGTTTTGGTGGAGGGCCGAGCCATTCAAATTCACCCCTTAGTGTGCACAGCATATAATGCAGACTTTGACGGGGACCAGATGGCGGTGCATGTTCCGCTTTCTGCCGAAGCCCAATCTGAAGCTCGGGTCTTGATGTTGGCATCGCAGAATATTTTGAACCCTAAAGATGGCCGTCCAGTCGTAACGCCGACCCAAGACATGGTTCTAGGGTCGTATTACCTGACCATGGATAAGGAGGGATCGAAGGGCGAGGGTTCGCTTTTTGCCGATCTGGCGGAAGGCTTGATGGCGTATCAGAGCGGAGAAGTCGAGTTGCATGCCTATGTGGAGATGCGCTTTGACGGCAAGCGCCGGAAGTCGACCTTGGGCCGGTTTATCTTCAATGATGCGCTGCCGATAGAACTGCGCTTTATCGATAAAGTCGTGGATCGTCGGATTTTAGCTGAGATCGTGGCGGATGCCTTTAGGCAATTTGGCGCGTCCAAAACCGCTGAGGCGCTGGATAGAATTAAAGAGTTGGGATTTACTTATGCGACTCGCGCCGGCGTCACCATTGCCGTCGCCGATATCCAGATTCCATCGCGCAAGCGTGAAATTTTGGCCTCGGCGGAAGCAGAGGTTACCTTGGTCGCTCGCCAATTCCGGCGAGGACTGATCACGGCGGACGAGCGCTATGAACGAGTCATTGACATTTGGACCCGGGCTCGGGAAGAGGTCACCCAGGCCCTGATGGACAGTATCGACAAGCAAAACCCGGTGTATATGATGGCTACTTCGGGAGCGCGTGGAAATGTGCAGCAGCTGTCGCAGCTGGCCGGAATGCGCGGGCTGATGGTAGACCCTTCGGGGCGGATTATCGAACTCCCGGTTCGGGCCAATTTCCGTGAGGGGCTTACCGTGCTTGAGTACTTTACGTCCACCCACGGCGCGCGCAAGGGGTTGGCGGATACGGCTCTTCGCACCGCGGACTCTGGCTACTTGACCCGGCGGTTGGTCGATGTCGCTCAAGATGTCATTGTCCGCGAGATGGACTGCGGTACGAGCGAAGGGACCGAAGTGTCCGAAATCAAAGATGGCGGGACCGTCATCGAGAATCTCTATGATCGCCTGGTGGGCCGGCTTTTGGCGCAACCGGTCGTCCATCCGGTGAGTGGAGAAGTTATCGCCGAGGCGAACCAAATGCTGCTCGAAGAAGATGCGCAAGACATCATTGACGCGGGGGTACAGGTGGTGACCGTGCGCTCGGTGCTAACCTGCAAAGCTCGTTATGGCGTGTGCGTAGCTTGTTACGGGCGCAACTTGGCCACCGGTGGGGTTGTCGAGGTTGGCGAAGCGGTTGGCATCATTGCCGCGCAGAGCATTGGAGAGCCCGGTACCCAGTTGACGATGCGGACGTTTCACACCGGTGGTGTGGCCGGAGACGACATTACCCAGGGTCTACCGCGCGTCGAAGAATTGTTTGAAGCGCGCAAGCCCAAGGGGCAGGCGATCATTTCGGAGATCGCGGGCACGGTTCGGATGGGCGAAAATAAAGGCCGACGGGAAATCACCGTCATGTCTGGGGCAGAACAGTCGGAAGCCGTCAGTTATGTGGTCCCGTTTGGCTCCCGGATTAAGGTGCATGAAGGCGACACGGTCGTCGAAGGTCAAGAACTGACCGAGGGTTCTGTCAATCCTCACGATTTGTTGAAAGTCAAAGGACCGCGGGGAATTCAGGAATATCTGCTGCACGAAGTGCAGCGGGTGTATCGAGCCCAAGGCGTAGATATCAACGATAAGCATGTCGAAGTCATGGTGCGCCAAATGATGCGCAAGTTCAAAGTCGACGAAGCTGGCGATACCAATTTGCTGCCAGGAGCGCTGGTGGATCGCTTTGACTTCGAGGACGCGAATGCCGAAGTTCTGGCAATTGGTCGTATGCCAGCGGTGGCTAAACCGGTGGTTTTGGGTATTACCAAAGCCTCCTTGGCCACCGATTCCTTCTTGTCGGCAGCATCCTTCCAGGAGACCACGCGCGTGTTGACCGAAGCTTCGATTAAAGGCAAGCGGGATCCGCTGTTGGGTCTCAAGGAAAACGTGATCATCGGGAAATTGGTCCCTGCTGGAACGGGAATGTCGCGTTACCGCAACGTAGAAGTCATTACCCCGGAAGGCTATAGCGAGATCGATGTCGACCACGTTCTGGTGGACCCGGTGATGGGGTAGACATGGGCAAATTAACCGTCGTTGACAGCGGTAGATCCCGGGTGATAGAATATTCAAGTGTGCCTAAGCCAGGAAGCCGAGGAGATAGGACTGTGCCGGCGGAAGCGCTAAGAAACCTGAAACGGCGCGTAGTGGGCGCTAAGGAGACCTTGAAGCAGGTGACAGCCGGCCGCGCGATGGAAGTGTACGTAGCTCGGAACACCGATTCCAAGGTGGTGGCGGCGATCATCGCCGAGTGTGAACAGCGCCACCTACCGCTCTACTACGTGGAGACAATGCAAGCCCTGGGCGAAATGTGCGGGATAGAGGTCAGCGCGGCTGCTGCCGCGCTGACTCAGAGTGAACCGGATTCTGGGCACTAACCGATCAGGTAGAAGGAGGCTCGAAATGCCGACAATCAATCAGCTAGTCCGTCATGGACGGAGTAAGTCCAAGAAGAAGTCATCGGCGCCGGCGTTGCAAAAGAGTCCCCAAAAGCGCGGCGTCTGCGTGAGTGTAAAAACCATAACCCCTAAGAAGCCTAATTCGGCTTTGCGTAAGGTGGCACGGGTCCGATTGACCAATGGGCAAGAGGTGACGGCCTATATTCCTGGGATTGGTCACAACTTGCAAGAGCACTCCGTGGTCTTGGTGCGCGGAGGCCGGGTGCGAGATTTGCCCGGGGTGCGCTACCATATTATTCGGGGTGCGCTCGACACGGCTGGAGTGCAAAAACGTGCTCAGGGCCGTTCAAAGTACGGGGCCAAAAAGGCTCAGTCATCAGCTAAAAAGTAAGAGGGGGGCATTATGCCGAGGCGTGGACAAGCGGTGGCCCGAGAGGTGGCGCCAGATCCTGTGTACCGAAGCCCGCTCGTGCAGAGCCTGATCAATAAGATCATGGTGAGCGGAAAGAAAAGTTTGGCTCAAGCAATCGTTTATCGTGCATTCGACCTGATTGCGGAAAAGAGTGGGCGCGATCCCCTCGAAGTCTTTGAAACCGCGGTAAAGAACGCGACGCCGTTGCTGGAAGTTCGGCCTCGACGGGTGGGTGGAGCCACGTATCAAGTGCCGATGGAGGTCCGACCGAGTCGGCGTCAGTCTCTGGCTTTGCGTTGGTTGGTCAATTTTTCCCGCCAGCGCGGGGAACGTACGATGGAAGAGAAGTTAGCTGGTGAGTTGACGGATGCAGCCCAAAATGCCGGGGGCGCGGTTCGTCGACGGGATGAAACCCATCGAATGGCCGAAGCCAACAAGGCCTTCGCCCATTATCGATGGTAAACGCAGAAGGGAGTCACAATGCCTCGCTCATTTAGTCTGGAAAAAACCCGCAACATCGGTATCATGGCTCATATTGATGCGGGCAAAACGACCACCACCGAGCGGATTCTGTTCTATACCAAGGTCAATTACAAAATTGGGGAAGTTCATGATGGCACTGCCACCATGGACTGGATGGAGCAGGAACAAGAACGTGGGATTACCATCACCTCTGCGGCTACGACGTGCCAATGGCGCGATCATCGAATCAATATTATCGACACGCCCGGCCATGTGGACTTTACGGTGGAGGTAGAACGCTCCCTGCGCGTCCTCGACGGTGCGGTTGCCGTCTTTGACGCTAAGGGCGGAGTCGAGCCTCAGTCCGAGACCGTGTGGCGTCAAGCCGACAATTATCATGTGCCTCGGGTAGCCTACATCAACAAGATGGATATTGTAGGTGCCGACTTTGCGATGTGCGTGGACCAAATCAAAAAAACCGGCTTGGCGCCACCCGTCGCGATTCAGTGGCCGGTTGGAGCTGAAGATACATTCCGCGGGATTATCGATTTGTTGCGGATGGAAGCCTATTTTTATACCGACGACATGGGGACCCAGGGCGGTTTTGAGCCGATTCCCGAGGATCTGCTTCCAGTGGCCGAAGAGCGTCGACAGATGCTGTTGGATGCAGTCGCCGAAGTGGATGACGATCTGATGGAGAAGTTTCTGGAAGGCGAACCGTTTACCACCGAAGAAATCCGGCGGGCGCTTCGTCATGGCACGGTCACCGGGAAATTGGTGCCGGTGTTGTGCGGATCCTCCTACCGTAATAAGGGAGTCCAACCGTTGCTCGACGCGGTGGTCGATTTCTTGCCTTCACCGCTTGACGTGGGCGCGATTATTGGTCACAGCGTGGACGGGGAAGAGCAGTTGTCTAGGGAACCGTCGGATTCGGCGCCCTTTTCGGCGTTGGCTTTTAAAATTATGTCCGATTCTTACGTGGGCAAATTAGCCTTCTTTCGCGTGTATTCTGGAACCTTGAGTTCCGGTTCCTACGTTTACAACGTGACCAAGGGTCGGCGTGAGCGCATTGGCCGGTTGGTGCAGATGCATGCCAATAAGCGTGAAGAGATAGAAACGGTATACACCGGGGATATCGCCGCGGCCGTGGGGCTAAAGGATACGACCACGGGGGATACCCTAGCCGATGAGCAGCACCCGATTGTGTTGGAGTCGATGCAGTTTCCAGAGCCCGTTATTTCTGTGGCCATCGAGCCCAAGACGAAAGCTGACCAAGACAAGATGGGGATCGCTTTGGGCAAACTGGCGGAAGAAGACCCGACCTTTCGGATGCATACCGACGAAGAAACGATGCAGACCATCATTTCCGGGATGGGTGAACTGCACCTGGAAATAATTGTGGATCGGCTGCTGCGTGAATTTAAAGTGCAGGCAAACGTTGGCAAACCGCAGGTGGCTTATAAAGAGACCATTCGCAAGACCGTGGAGGGCGAAGGCAAGTACATTCGCCAAACCGGTGGTCGCGGACAATATGGCCACGTGTGGATTCGACTCGAGCCATTGCCACCGGGCCAAGGCTATGAGTTTGTCAATAAACTGGTCGGGGGCGTTGTTCCCAGGGAGTACGTACCCGCGGTGGACAGCGGAATTCGCGAGGCCATGCAATCAGGGGTCTTGGCGGGCTATCCGACCATTGATCTTCGTGCTACCATTTATGACGGTTCATACCATGAAGTGGACTCGAGTGAAATGGCCTTTAAGATTGCCGGCTCTATGGCGTTCAAGAAGGCGGCCCAGAAAGCCAATCCGGTGTTGCTTGAACCGCTGATGGCGGTCGAAGTGGTGGTTCCCGATGACTATATGGGTGACGTAATCGGAGACCTCAATGCGCGTCGCGGTCGGATCGAGGGCATGGATCCCAGGGCCGGTGGCCTTCAGGTGATTCGAGGCCTGGTCCCCCTGGCGGAGATGTTTGGGTACGCGACCGATCTTCGCTCCCGGACTCAAGGACGGGGAACCTATACGATGCAATTTTCGCACTATGATGAGGCGCCCCGTCACATTACTGAACAAGTGATGAAGGCGAGAAACCCAACTGGGCAACCCCGTTAGTCGATATGACCTTTAAGGAGGAGACAGTTACAGATGGCAAAGAAGAAGTACGAGCGCACCAAGCCTCACATCAATGTGGGGACCATTGGTCATGTTGACCACGGCAAGACCACGTTAACGGCCGCAATTACCCGGGTGCTGGCGACCCAGGGCAAGGCAGAGTTTACCGCCTATGACCAAATTGACAAGGCGCCGGAAGAGCGTGAGCGCGGAATTACGATCGCAACCGCCCACGTGGAGTATGAAACTGAAAAGCGGCACTACGCCCACGTGGATTGCCCCGGACATGCCGACTATGTCAAAAACATGATTACCGGAGCGGCGCAAATGGACGGCGCCATCCTGGTAGTATCGGCAGCTGACGGGCCTATGCCCCAGACTCGGGAGCACATCTTATTGGCGCGTCAGGTCGGAGTGCCTCACATCGTAGTGTTTTTGAACAAGGCAGATATGGTTGACGACCCCGAGTTGATGGAACTGGTCGAGATCGAAGTCCGGGAATTGTTGTCTAGCTATGAATTTCCCGGCGATGAGATCCCTATCGTCAGTGGCTCGGCGCTGAAGGCGTTGGAGTGCGGCTGTGGCAAGCGCGAGTGTGAATGGTGTGGAAAGATTTGGGAACTGATGGATGCGGTCGACGACTACGTGCCTACCCCCGAACGCGATATTGAAAAGCCATTCTTAATGCCCGTCGAAGACACCCATTCCATCACTGGGCGAGGCACCGTGGTCACCGGTCGAGTCGAGCGGGGCACGGTTAAAGTAGGAGAAGAAGTGGAGATTGTGGGTTTGCATGAGGATGCGCGGAAGACGGTGGTCACCGGGGTAGAAATGTTTAAAAAGACCCTCGACCAAGCCGTGGCCGGTGATAACATTGGGTGCTTGCTGAGAGGGGTCGACAAGGAGCAGGTCGAGCGAGGTCAGGTGTTGTCCAAGCCCGGATCGATCCATCCGCACACCAAATTTTCCTCTGAGGTCTACGTGCTATCCAAAGAAGAAGGCGGACGGCACACCCCATTTTTCAACGGCTACCGTCCTCAATTTTACTTCCGAACCACCGACGTAACCGGAGTAATCCAGTTGCCGGAAGGCGTAGAAATGGTGATGCCTGGCGATAACGTGCAAATGGAGATTGAGCTCATTGCACCTATCGCTATGGAAGAGGGACTCAGATTCGCAATCCGCGAGGGTGGCCGCACGGTCGGCGCCGGCGTGGTGACCGGGATTAAGGCCTAAGGCCAGGAGGAACGACGGTGGCCCAGCAAAAGATAAGGATTCGGCTTAAAGCCTACGACCACGAGATCTTAGATCAGTCGGCGGTGCGGATTGTGGAGACGGCTCGGCGCAATGGCGCCAGCGTCTCCGGTCCTGTACCCTTGCCCACGGAGAAAAAAATCTACACCGTGCTTACGGCGCCTAATGGCGAGAAAGACATTCGCGAACAGTTTGAGCGCCGGGTACACAAACGCTTGATCGACATCATGGATCCCAGCCAAAAGACGGTCAATGCGCTGATGCGATTAGACCTCCCGGCCGGTGTCGATATTGAGATCAAGCTATAGGCGGGAGGACGTATGAAGGGGATTATCGGGACTAAGATAGGAATGACCCAAGTGTTTGACGAAAGTGGCTTAGCCATCCCGGTAACGGTGATTCACGTGGCCCCCAATGTGGTGGTTGGGCATCGGACGGTGGCTAAAGAAGGCTATGATGCCGTGCGCCTAGGGATGGGTGAGGTCAAGCCGCGAAAACTGACGCAACCGCTGCGCCGGGACTACGAAAAGCGGGGGTTGCCGATGGTGAAGCACCTGCGCGAATTTCGTCTCCCGGGCGCGTTGGACCTGACGCCGGGGAGTACGCACCGGGTAGAGGCGGCGTTTGAAAACGGTGATATGGTGGATGTGACCGGTACCAGCAAGGGCAAGGGGTTTGCCGGAGTCATCAAGCGGTGGGGATTTCATCGCGGGCCGATGAGTCACGGCTCGAAGTACCATCGCCGCGTGGGTTCGTTGGCTCCCAGAACTTCTGGCGGCGGTGGTCGAGTGCATCCAGGGCGAAAAATGCCTGGGCACATGGGCCACGACCGAGTGACAGTGCTGAACCTGAAGGTCGTGCGGGTAGATGCGGATCGGAATCTGCTGTTAATTGGCGGAGCGGTGCCTGGGCCTAAGGGCTCGTTGGTCATGGTGCGAGAAGCCATCAAGATGAGAAGGGAGAGGATTTAATGCCAACCGTAACCGTCAAAGATGTCTCAGGCAACGCCGTAGGCGATTTGGAGTTGTCGGATAAAGTCTTCGGGGCAACGGTGTCCATTCCGCTTCTTCATCGGGTGGTAACCGCCTATATGGCCAACCAGCGGCGAGGGAACGCAGACACGAAAACCCGGGCCGAGGTTCGGGGCGGTGGACGTAAGCCCTGGCGGCAAAAAGGGTTGGGTCGCGCCCGAGCCGGTACTACGCGGGCGCCACACTGGCGCCACGGAGGGGTCGTGTTTGGTCCGCACCCTCATGATTTTTCTCAGCGCATCCCCAAAAAAATGAAACAGGCCGCCATTCGTCAAGCGTTAAGTGCCAAACTCCGGGATCAAGAACTGATCGTGATTGACCGCTTTGCTCTTGAGAGTCCGAAGACCAGTGGGATGCTTGAGATGTTAAACAACTTAGGCACAGGGATGAATGTGCTTTTAGTGAGTGGTAGCCCTGTAGTCAACGCCAAGTTAGGGAGTCGCAATCTAAAGAGCACCGAGATTACCACCGCCCACTCGTTAAGCGCGTACACGTTGTTAAAACACGCTCAAGTGATCCTCGATGAGGATGCGGTGCGGATGGTGGAGGAGGTGTTTGGTCGATGAGTAAATCGCCCTATGATGTCATCATTCGGCCACTCATTACCGAAGCGGCGACGGATGCGTTGGAACTCAACAAATACACGTTTGAGGTAGACCGGCGAGCCAATAAGGTGGAGATTCGGGACGCCATTGAAGAAATCTTCCATGTGCGCGTAACCAAGGTGAATACCTTGTGGCGGCGGGGAAAGGTACGTCGCCGGGGTCAGAGCTCAGGACGCACGCCGGATCGCAAGAAGGCCATCATCACGTTGGCGGCCGGGGATTCGATCGAAATCTTTACCAACGTATAGGGAGGGGAGAGAATATGCCGGTTCGCAAAATGAAGCCGACCTCACCTGGGGTTCGCCAAATGACGATAGCCAGTTTTGAGGAAATCACCAAGCGCACGCCGGAAAAGGCCCTGACCCAGGGTTGGCACCGAAAAGCCGGTCGCAACAATTATGGGCGGATTACGACCCGCCACCGGGGCGGGGGGACCAAGCGCCGCTATCGGACGATTGACTTTCACCGCAACAAAGATGGAATGTTTGCCGACGTGTTGGCCATAGAATATGATCCCTTTCGAACCGCGCGAATTGCCTTGGTCCAGTATGAAGACGGGGAAAAGCGCTACATTTTGGCACCCGCTGGACTGAAGGTGAATGATCGGATTATGTCTGGCGCGAGCGCCGACATTAAGCCCGGCAATGCTTTAGCATTGTCGGATATCCCTGTGGGCACGATTGTCCATGCGGTCGAGATGCTGCCCGGCAAGGGGGCCCAGCTCGGACGCTCGGCCGGAGTACAAATTCAATTGGCGGCCAAAGAGGGGAAGTATGCGTTGTTGCGGCTGCCCTCAAGCGAGTTGCGGCAGGTGCCGATTGCCTGCCGGGCGACCATTGGGCAAGTGGGCAATGCGGAGCACGAAAACATTTCGTTAGGGAAGGCCGGGCGGAGCCGCTGGATGGGTAGAAGGCCATCGGTGCGCGGTGTCGCGATGAATCCGATAGATCATCCCCATGGTGGTGGTGAAGGCAAGTCCCCGATTGGACGCAAGCATCCGGTCACGCCGTGGGGCAAGCCGGCGCTCGGAGTGAAAACCCGAAAGAGGCACAAAGCGTCGAGCCGGCTGATTGTGCGACGGCGGACCAAGTAGTGGGGTTGGGCTCAAGGAGCCGATAAGGAAGGAGGTAGGGCGTGGGACGTTCAGTAAAAAAGGGGCCGTATATCGACGTGAAATTGCTAAAGAAGGTCGAGGCTCAGAATCAGAACAGCCAAAAACGGGTGATTCGAACCTGGGCGCGTGCGTCTACCATTAGTCCCGAGATGGTGGGGCATACCATTGCGGTTCATGATGGGCGGCGTCACGTGCCGATCTACGTGAATGAAGAGATGGTCGGCCACAAATTGGGTGAGTTTGCACCGACGCGTACGTTCAGGGGGCACGGGGACCACACCGAGCGCTCGACGTCGCTCAAGTAAGGGGAGAAGGAAATGGCAGAAGCACAAGAGGTGTTAGAGGCAAGGGCGTATGTGCGCCAGGTTCGGATCGCGCCGCGCAAGGTCCGGATAGTCGCCGACTTGGTGCGGGGGAAGGATTTGCGGAATGCGGAGGCCATCTTGCGCCACACTCCCAAGCGGGCATCGGGGATCTTAGCCAAATTGTTGAAGAGCGCAGCGGCTAACGCGTACCACAATTTCGAGATGGACCCGAGGGACTTGTACATTCATGCCATTTGGGTGGATGGCGGGCCCACCTTGAAGCGGATTCACCCACGGAGTCGTGGGCAGGCATTTGCCATTCTAAAACGGACCAGCCACGTTTCGGTCGTTTTGCGACAGCGCCACGGAAGTTAACTAAAAAGGGGGGAAATCGTGGGTCAGAAAGTTAATCCTAAGGGTTTCAGACTCGGTGTGGTGCGGGATTGGGATTCGCGCTGGTTCGGCACTCGAGCCACCACTCCGGGCCTACTGAACGAAGATTTTCGCATTCGCCGCTTTATTAAGCATCGCCATTATGGGGCGGGCATTTCCCGGATTGAAATTGAACGGGGTACTTCGAATCGGTTAAGGGTGTGGGTGCATACCGGAAAACCGGGGATGGTGATTGGCAAAGGTGGAGTAGGCGTCGAATCGTTGCGTAAAGAGTTAGCGGCGATTAGCGGCAAGCAAGTCGACCTCAATATTCAAGAAATCAAAAGTCCGGAAACGGATGCGCAGTTGGTGGCCGAGTCGGTAGCCAGTCAGTTGGAGAAGCGGATTGCCTTTAAGCGAGCCATGAAGCAATCGGTGCAGCGGGCTATGCGTCAAGGCGCCAAAGGCATCAAAATTATGGTAAGCGGTCGGCTCGGAGGGGCGGAAATCGCACGTCGGGAGTGGACTTGGGAAGGATCGATTCCTTTGCACACCCTTCGTGCCGATATTGATTACGGCTTTGCGGAAGCGCATACCACCTATGGCGTGATTGGGGTCAAGGTGTGGATCAACAAAGGTCAAATTCTGCCGGGTCTGAGAAAGCGCCCGCAGGCGGTTAATGAGGGAGGTCGTTAAGCATGTTGGCGCCCAAGCGGACGAAGTTTCGCAAGCAGCACCGAGGCCGGATGAAAGGGACCGCGCATCGTGGTAATAAAGTGGTCTTTGGAGAATACGGGTTGCAGGCGCTGGAGCCGGCGTGGATTACGGACCGCCAAATCGAAGCAGCGCGGGTAGCCTTGACTCGGTACATTCGTCGTGGCGGTCAGGTATGGATTACGATTTTCCCTGACAAGCCAGCCACCAAGAAACCGGCGGAAACGCGGATGGGCAGTGGAAAAGGCAACGTGGAATATTGGGTGGCGGTGGTAAAACCGCAACGGGTGATGTTCGAATTGGCGGGCGTGCCAGAAGACGTGGCTCGGGAAGCGATGCGTTTGGCGGGGCATAAGTTGCCGATTCGTACCCGATTTGTGAAGCGGGAACAGTTGGAGGTGGCTGCCGATGAAGGCTAAGGAAATTCGAGACCTCGACGAAGGCGAGTTAGACGCCAAATTGAAAAGCCTGAAAGAAGAGCTGTTTCGCTTGCGCTTCCAATTGGCCACGGCTGCGTTAGAAAATCCGATGCGGATTCGACAGGTCAAGAAAGATATTGCCAGGGTGCACACGATTCTTTCAGAACGGGCTTATAGCGCGGCTGAAGGAGAATAGACGCAGATTGGACCCTGCACGTCATCGGCAAAGGAATCGAT
>JAMCVM010000177.1 GCA_023475835.1 Bacillota bacterium
AGACGTGTTCAGGAATGTGAAGATCTAGGAGATTTCTGCATGGGTCTGTGTAAATATGCTTAAGCACGTTATAGCGGAAGCTCTCTGGTTTTTACTGCGCGCACTAGAACTTGAAGAAGCCCACGGCCTCCTCCATCCTCGCTGGGAAGCGGGTGGGCTTAGCGCATCTTCAGTATCTGGCCAAGATTCAGCGTGCCGACGGGAGTTTAGGCACCTATTACGATAGCGACGATGTGCAGGGCAAAGTCTTGCGCTGGGAAGGATCGGGAGGGCTGATTTGGATTCCCTTTTTGTTATTGGCGGCCAGACGCTGGGCCGAATCCGAGTGGATGGACCGGGCTATTGCGGCTGGGCGCTACTATGAGCCCTCAGTCCGCGCCGGCTATCTTTTCGGAGCGCCTGAAGACGTGGACATGAGCCCCACCTCCGAGGATGGATACAATGCCATCATCGCCTACGTGCACCTGTATGAAGAACAATGCGGCCAAGAAGAGTCGTGGTTGGATTTGGCCAAATTGAGCGCCAATTGGACGATGACGTTTCGGTTTGTCGAAAATCTTCGCTTTTCCCCAGAAACTCTCCTCGGAGCCTACGACTTTCGCACCCGAGGAGCCGATTTGGCGTCTCCCGCTAACAATCATCTCCATAGCTATGGCCTTATCGCCTTGCCCGAGATGTTGCGACTGGCCGAGTACGCGAACGATGATTACTATCGGCAAAGGACTCAAGACAACTTAGCCTGTTTTTTGCAGCTGATTGCGCGCCGAGATGGGGATTTTAATGCCCAACGAGGCATGGTCAGTGAGCGTTATTATCAGACCGATTGGGCTCAAGCCAAAGGCAAACTCTTAGGGCTGTCCCACGCTTGGTGCATCGGCTTACTGCTCTATGCCTGCGAACATCTCCTGGACCAAGGCATCGAGCTGGTGGCTCAAGATGGCTTGCTTGCATCGAATCGTGCCTAAACGATCCCGGTTTTAGGTAGGCTCTGATTGAAGCCTACAGTCGGGAAAGGAAGGCGGTTACCATCTCGGAGCCCCTGTCAGGTGACGACCGATCACAGGGGCTCCTCCGCCCGTTCCGAAAGGTGGATATCGTGGCAGCGGCGGGGTTCGGCGGATAGTCGTCGGAACCAGGCGCTGTGACCTCGAAGTCATTCCGAGATCGGCTGACCATAAAATGGCAATGAACAGGCAGTGCCGGAGGTGGCACCGGAATAATCCCGATTGCGGATGGAGTCACCTCGGTCGAGGTGTGTCTCCGAGCGCAGGACGCGAAAGCAGCAGTCGTATTGCCAAAGACTTTATGGGGCCAATTCCCCCGGTCGTGTGGCTAGAGGCCGCCAGCCAAAAGCCGGTATCACCGGCAGGGCGAATCCCGCCACCTGGCCAATTACAGGTGGGGAATGAGGTGGGCGACAGGGCTTCGTAGCACTAAATAGACGACCGTAAAAATAATGATGACAAAAAATATGACGGCAAAGATCGTTTCGGTTTGATGCTCTCGCTTCGCCCGATCGCGTTCTTGGCGAGATGGCCGAGCCTCGGTTGACAGAGTCTGCCGACGACTTTTGCGCGAGTAGTCGGGGGGATGGGTGGCGGCCATAATCATACCTCCTGCGTCTTGGATTAGGATGCAATGATACCGTCCATCTTCCACTCTATTTTACACTACGGGTCGCAGTTCGAGTATGGATCCGGTCGGCAGAAAATGAAAAACGGCCGCGAACGGGCGTGAATGGCGGCATGCGGTCCATTGTAGCCGATCTGATCGCACGCCTCGAGGCATAGAAGGGGTGGCGATTTCAGAGCCTTCTTTAGATCCGAGCATGCGTCCTGACCACAGACTGGTATGATGAGATCACAAGATAGGGAAAGCTCTAAGGAGGGTTGAGGTCATGTGCCGTTTGGTCATCATCACCGGACTGTCGGGAGCTGGACGCACCGAAGCCATGCGCGTATTTGAAGACCTGGGATACTTTTGCGTGGATAACTTGCCTCCGGAGTTGGTCCCTAAATTCGCCGAACTGATTCAGAAGGGATCCGAGGTTCGAGGCGCCGCCTTGGTGATCGATATGCGTGGGGAAGCCTTTTTCGGAGATTGGCAGTCAAGTTTGGAGGCGCTGACCTCAGAGAACGTGTTGCACCAGACTCTCTTTTTAGAAGCCGATGAAGAGACTTTGATTCATCGCTATCAACTCTCCCGGCGGCGTCATCCCCTGGAGACTGAAAATTTGGGATTGGTCGAGGCCATCCGCCATGAACGCCACGCCATGATGGATATTCGAGGCAAGGCCGACGTGGTCATTGACACATCCAATTTGGCGGCTCGGCAGCTGAGGCGACGCATTACCGAGGTGTTTCGGCTGGATCAAGTAGAAAGCGGCTTGCGCATGCGCATCGTCTCCTTTGGCTTTAAGCATGGCTTGCCCAAGGACTCGGATCTGGTGTTGGATGTCCGGTTTATTCCCAATCCACATTACGTCGAAGCCTTGCGAGAAAAAAACGGCAATGATGTCGAAGTGGAACGGTTCGTCTTCAGTTCGGCGGTGGCCTTGGAAACTCTCTCGCGGTTCATCGATCTTATCGATTATCTGATTCCTCAATATCAACAAGAAGGCAAACCGCAAGTCACCGTCGCGGTCGGCTGCACCGGAGGCCAGCATCGTTCGGTGGTCTTTGCCAATCATTTGGCCAAACACCTGGAGGAATTAGGACTCAGAGTCTCCTTGGAGCATCGTGATGTCGAGCGAACCTAAAGAGAAAAGGCGCAGCAGCATTCGCCGTCTCTTGTATCCTGGAGTCCGGGTCAAACGCTACCTGGCGGTGGTGGCGTTAGGATTCTTTTTGCTTGGATTTGCCGTGGGCGTCGCTGCCGCCACCCATCGCGTGCGCTTCGTGGTTCGCCATCAGTTGATCTTTAGCGGCGTCGTTGCGTTGGGTATGGCGTTGGTCGTGCTTGGGGCGTGGGAACTGTGGCGATCGGTCAATGAGGGGATTGGATCCAGCCGTTGGACGGCAAGATTTTACTCCCGACACTTGGCGCGCGGCCCAAAAGTGGTGGCCATGGGGGGGGGGGACCGGGCTTCCCGCCGTGCTCCGAGGGTTGAAAAACTACACCGGAAACTTGACCGCGGTGGTAACGGTGGCGGACAACGGGGGCAGTTCCGGACGGCTTCGGGGGGCTTTGGGGATTTTACCGCCCGGGGACATTCGCAACTGCATGGTGGCCTTAGCTGACACCGAGCCGTTGATGGAGCGCCTTTTTCAGTATCGCTTTGAAGGTGGGGAACTGGCCGGGCATTCTTTCGGCAACCTGTTCCTAGCGGCAATGGAAGAAGCAGCGGGTGACTTTGTGAGCGGACTGCGGGCGTCGAGCCATGTCCTGGCGGTGCGGGGCCGGGTGCTTCCGGCCACGTTGGATCAAGTGGAACTGAGCGCGGAACTCGACGATGGCCAAGTGGTGGTGGGGGAAAGCCAGATCGGCGACAGTTCGGCGCGCATTCGGCGCGTCTGGATGAATCCTGCCGACGCTCGTCCCTTGCCCGAGACTATCGAGGCCATAAAGAGCGCGGACTTGATTGTGTTGGGACCGGGAAGCCTCTATACCTCGGTCATTCCTAATTTACTGGTTCAGGAAGTGGTCGACGAAATTCATCGCAGTCCCGCACTCGTCGTGTATGTGGCCAACGTGATGACGCAACCGGGAGAAACTAGCCATTTCAGCGTAGAGGATCATGTCGAGGCGATTACTCACATCTTGGGTAAAAATGTGGTGGACGTGGTCTTGGTGAATAATCGCGCCATACCCCCGGAGATTGCTGCCCGTTATTCCGAAGAGGGAGCGGAGCCGGTCGTCATCAGGGATCCGGGCAAGATTTCAGGCAAGACAAGGATTGTCGCCGAGGACTTGCTGCTCGAGGATGCGGTGGCTCGCCATGATCCAGAAAAACTGGCCAAGAGCCTGTTGAAGACGCTGAATCGATTTTATCCAGAGTGGGCCGAGGGCCATTTCTTCGATTCTCTTTGGCTGGATTCGCGCTTGCGAGAGCGAAAGTCGTGAAAGGGTGGGCGTATTCGCGCGAGGTGGCGGAAGAACTGGGACAGCGCCCGCTCGAGTCGCGCGAGAAGCTGGTGGCAGAATTATTAGGCATGGGCTTGGGTCAAACGATCAGTGACGAAGGGTTTTTCTGGACGATGGCCTCTCCGCTGGCCATGCGCCGAGCCTACCGCATCGTAAAAGCCCTCAATTTGAGGGTAATGGTCCAGTTTGAGCGCCGAGAACGACGGATTAGCTATGGATTGGAGGTGCATGGAGATGTGGGTGAACTGCGGCGGATCTTAGTCCCCCATGTAGGCGCGTTTCTTCGTGGCTGCTTTCTGACCCACGGCTATATGAATAGCCCCGAACGCGGACCCCATTTGGAGTTTCGGGTGCCGACCGCCCAAGCTCCGCGGCTTATCGAAGTCATCCGCAAGGTTCGGGTGAAAGCGGGGATGGTGCCCCATCACGGCGGAATGACGGTGTATGTGAAGGGTCAGGAGGACATTCTCCGGTTATTGGCAGAGATGGGAGCCCATCGCGCGTTACTCAGAATGGAAAGCCTGCGAGTGGTGCGCGCGGTTAGGAACCAGGTCAATCGACTGGTCAACTCCGAAACCGCCAATCTCGCTCGAAGCGTAGAATCAGGGGTCGAGCAGGCCCGAGCGCTTACTCGCCTGGCAGCTACGTTGCGTTGGCAGACGCTCCCCGAACGCTTGTTAGTTGTCGCCAAAGCGCGTTTAGAGCACCCGGACTGGTCGCTCAAGGAGATAGGGCAGGGCCTGAACCCGGTGCTGACTAAATCCGCGGTAAACCACCGCATGCGCCGCTTATTGGAGATTGCCGAACAGGAGGGGGGAAGCTCGTCTGTGAGCGGATCTGGCCAGGCGGGATCACCGTCCGGGCTCAAGAGCGATCGGTTGGAAAAATGACGGATCTTCAGGGGATGCCGCCTCGAGCGAGCGTCATCTGGCGGCGCCGACAGACGCGGGGAAAGTGGGTTGTGATCACTTTCCCCGCTGACGGCTGTGATGTTGGGACCGGGGGGCAGAAGAAAGTCGCGACGACGGGGACGATTTGTTCATGAGAGCATTTGATTCCCTGGCACGAATTGTTAGAATGATAGGCGGTGCACAGATCGACGTTTTTGTTAAAGAACGCTATAATCGCTATGTGAAAGGTGGAACAATACACCGCTTTGGCCTAGGATGAATTTCCAGGCGATGGCCATTCTAATCCGAAAGGAGGTGTGCCGTCATGAACCAGTATATTGCGTTGCTGATTTATCTGATTGTGTCGGTCTTAGTCGTTTTGAGCATGTCCTTCGCATCGGAGATGTTGGGCCCAAACGTTCCGGGTGGACTAAAGAAACTAACGTACGAATCCGGAATCGTGCCCGAAGCGCCGGTGGGTTACTTTTCTGTCCGGTTTTATCGGGTGGCTATGCTATTCATGATTTTTGATGTCGCTATCATGGCGTTATACCCATGGGCTACGACGCTTAGCAGCTTGAAAGCCCATGGATTTTACAACGGGCTGGCCTTTTTTGCGATTATGGCCGTGGCCTTTGTTTATGTCTGGCGCAAGGGGGGATTCCAGTGGCATTGAATCAAGAGCAAAAACAGGCGGAACAGTCCATCTTATTGACCACCATTGAAAAGATGGGCCGATGGGCGCAAAAGAATTCGATTTGGCCAGCCACCTTCGGTTTGGCCTGTTGTGCGATCGAGATGATGAGCGTGACTAATTCCCGATACGATCTAGCTCGGTTTGGTTCCGAAGTGTTTAGGGCGTCTCCTCGCCAAGCCGACTTGATGATTGTGGCCGGTCGCGTGAGTCAAAAGATGGCGCCGGTGCTGAGGACCATCTGGGAGCAAATGCCGGAGCCCAAGTGGGTCATCTCCATGGGAGCGTGCGCCTCTTCCGGCGGAGTGTTCGACAATTATGCCATCATTCAAGGGGTCGATC
Organism: Bacillota bacterium; assembly: GCA_023475835.1. Taxonomy (GTDB): domain Bacteria; phylum Bacillota; class Sulfobacillia; order Sulfobacillales; family Sulfobacillaceae; genus JAMCVM01. Next base: position 6,010 of record JAMCVM010000177.1, read on the forward strand.
ATGTGGTTCCGGTGGATGTCTATGTCCCCGGATGTCCGCCCAATCCGGAAGCCTTAATGTTTGGCATTTTGAAGTTGCAGGAAAAGATTGTGCAAGGGATTCCGCCAAAATACAAGGAAATCGAGATGTTAAGGGCGGAGGCGAATGCGGTTGAATCCTAAACTAGACAGTGTACTGGCACGGCTGGAGGCCAGGTTTCCCGGGGAAGTCACCCGCACTCCGACGCAAGATCAGCCCACATTCATGGTACCCCGGGATTCGGCGCTCTCGGTGTTCGAATATTTGAAGACCGATGAAGGCTTTGCCTTATTGCTGGATGTGTTGGCCGTTGACTTTTTCCCGGCGCGGCCTCGTTTTGAACTGGTTTACCATTTGTATCATCCAATGGATTTCCTTCGGGTCCGTTTGAAGGTGAAAGTCGGGGAAGACCAACCGATGGCGTCGGTGACGGGAATTTGGCCTGGAGCCAACTGGCCCGAACGTGAGGCGTATGATTTGTATGGCATCGTATTTGATGGCCATCCGCACTTGACCCGAATTTATTTGCCCGATGACTGGGATGGGCATCCCCTGCGCAAGGATTACCCAACCACTGGCAAGCGGTCCGACTAGGGAGGAGGGAAGCACATGGGCAGCACGACGGGATTTTTTACCCCCGATTATAGCGATGAGATCGCCACCTCGACCAAAGAAGTCAAGAGTGACACCATGATCATCAATCTGGGGCCTCAGCATCCCTCGACCCATGGAGTGTTGAGAGTGCGATTGGAACTAGACGGTGAACGGGTTGTCGATGCGCAGCCGGTGATTGGCTATCTGCACACGGGATTTGAAAAAACGGCTGAAAGTCTCAGCTACCAACAATGCAATACGATTACCGACCGTCTTGATTATTTGGCGCCGATGACCAACAATCTGGCTTATGTGTTGGCGGTGGAAAAGTTGATGGACGTCGAGGTGCCAAAGCGGGCGCAATATATTCGGGTCTTATTTTCGGAACTGACGCGGATTGCCAGCCACTTAGTCTGGTTGGGGACTCACGTCATGGATTTGGGAGCGATGAGCCTCTTCTTTTACACCATGCGCGAACGGGAAATCATCTTGGACATGATCGAGGCAGCGTCAGGAGTGCGGATGAATCCCAGCTATTTCCGCGTCGGGGGCTTAGCTTATGATCTTCCCGATGGGTTTATGGAGAAACTCCAGGAATTTTTGAAAGACCTGCCGCGCTGGATGAAGTCGTTTCGCACCCTATTCGAAGACAACCCGTTGATTAATGAACGCCTGAAAGGCATAGCCACCATCACGCAAGAGCAGGCGCTGGCCTTGTCGGTGACCGGGCCAAACTTGCGAGCCACTGGGCTCAATCTGGACTTGCGCAAAGCTGAACCGTACTCCGGATACGAGGATTTCGAGTTTTCGGTGCCGCTCAAGACGGGATGCGACGCGTACGCCAGGTTTTGGGTTCGGGTAGAGGAAATGTACGAGAGCGCAGCGATCTTGGAACAATGTCTGACTAAGATTGAACCGCGAGGGGTCTACATGACCAGTGACCGCAAGGTAGCGCTTCCCCCGCGGGATCAGATCTACGGGGACATGGAGGCTTTGATTCACCAGTTTAAACTAGTGACGCAAGGATTTCCGGTACCGGAGGGAGAAGTCTATCAAAGTGTCGAGGGACCGCGCGGAGAGATGGGCTTTTATATCGTCTCCGACGGAGGGCCGCGGCCCTATCGTTGGAGAGCTAGAACGCCATCGTTTTATAACTTGCAGACGATGCCGATTATGTGCAAGGACGGCCTGGTTGCCGATGTCATTACGGCGATTGGCAGTATCGATATCATGTTGGGGGATGTCGACAAGTGAAACCAGAGTGGGAATTGTGGGCTCAAGAGGCGAAGGCAGAATTCCCCAAGGCGAATTCTGCGCTTTTGCCGTTGTTGCATCGGATTCAAAGCCAAGAACACTACTTGTCTGAGGATACCATCCGCGATGTCGCGGTATTGTTGAAGTTGCCAGTGCCTTATGTGGAATCGGTGGCCTCGTTCTATAGCTTGTATTACAAAAATCCGGTAGGCAAGCGCATCATTCATGTCTGTATGGGACTGAGTTGTGCCTTGAATGGCTCGGATGAGTTGATGCATCACCTCGAGGGCAAGCTCGGCATTCAAGAGGGTCAAACCACCCCCGACGGGGAAGTGAGCCTCCTCGAAGCGGAGTGTTTGGCCGCCTGTAACCTGGCTCCGGTCGCCCAAGTCAATTTGCGTTTTGTGGGCCCGGTGACTGAGGATACGGCCGATCAATTGTTGACCGGGGAGGTGAAATCGTGACTCAAACGTTCTATTTGCTTAGAAATCAAGCCGTGCCGGATATCGACCGAATCGAGGTCTATGAAGCCAATCAAGGCTATCAGGCGTTGAGAAAGGCCTTGAAGGAGTATGAACCCAAGGCTTTGGTCGAAATGGTCAAGGCTTCTGGATTGCGTGGCCGTGGCGGCGCTGGTTTCCCCACCGGGATGAAGTGGTCCTTTTTACCTGACGATGGACGGCCTCGATACTTGGTCGTCAATTCGGACGAGGCCGAGCCCGGAACCTTTAAGGACCGAGAACTGATTGAGAAAAATCCGCACTTATTGATTGAAGGCATGATTATTTCCAGCTATGCCACGGGTGCCAGAGAAGCGTACATCTATTGTCGCGGTGAGTTTTTATTCGGATCGGAACAACTGAAACGGGCAGTGGCCGAGGCGTACCAGCGGGGCTATTTGGGTGAAAACATTCTCGACAGCGGTTTTTCCTTGGATATCAAGGTCTATCGCGGTGCCGGAGCGTATATCTGCGGAGAGGAATCGGCGCTCTTGGAGTCGCTGGAAGGAAAGCGGGGCAACCCTCGGTTAAAACCTCCGTTTCCGGCCGTGGCCGGGCTCTATGGGATGCCTACCGTGGTCAATAACGTAGAAACGATCTGCAATTTGCCGCCATTGGTCGAAAATGGGCCGGAGTGGTACCGCAGCATGGGTACGGAAAAGAGCCCGGGGTTGAAAATCATGTCGGTTAGTGGTCATGTCAATCGCCCCGGCAACTATGAGATCCCCTTAGCGACGCCGCTTCGCGCTTTGATTGAAGAATATGCAGGCGGGGTGAAAGGTGGACGCCAGGTGAAGGCGGTGATTCCCGGAGGGAGTTCAGTGCCGGTGATGACGAAGGACCAACTCGATACGCCGCTAGATTATGAGTCCATTTTAGCCGCAGGGTCGATGCTGGGGTCCGGCGGTTGTATCGTGATTGACGATCAGACGTGTATGGTGGCCGTTTCGGCGCGTCTATTGAAGTTTTATCGTGAGGAATCGTGCGGAAAGTGCACGCCTTGTCGCGAGGGAACGTTTTGGATGACCGATGTGTTGGAGCGAATGGAAGCCGGTGAGGGGACTCCGCATGACCTCGACCTCATCCGAGATATGGCCGACAATATTGCGGGCAAGTGTTTTTGCCCACTCGGCGATGCGGCGTTGGGGGTTGTGGTCAGTGCGATGAAATATTTTCCGGATGAGTTCGAGGCCCACGTAACGGAACACACCTGTCCGATGGGAGCGAGGCTTTATGATACGGTTAACCATTGACGATCGGGAGATCACGGTGCCCGAAGGGACCATGGTCGTTGACGCCGCCCAAGAGTTGGGCATCGATGTGCCGATCTATTGTTATCACCAGGCATTAGGTCCGCTCGGCGCGTGTCGTATTTGCTTGGTGCAAGTAGAAAAAATGCCGAAATTGGTCACAGCCTGTACCACCGCTGTCCAAGAAGGCATGGTCGTGCACACCCGAGGATCGGCTGTAGACAAAGGGCGGCAGGGCGTGTTGGAGTTTCTCTTAATCAACCATCCGCTCGACTGTCCGGTATGCGATAAAGGTGGAGAATGTTTTCTGCAGGATTATACCTTCCAGTACGGGTCTGCCGCTGGTCGTTACGACGAGCCTAAGATTCACAAGCTGAAGGATGCGGCGATCAACGAATTCATCATTATTGATCAAGAACGGTGTGTGTTATGTCAACGGTGCGTGCGCTTTATGGGCGAGTACGTTGGGGAAGAGCAATTATTGCTAGAAGGCCGTGGAGTCGAAACGGTGGTCTCCACCGTTTCCCATCAGCCCATGGATAGTCAGTTTTCTGGGAACGTGATTGATCTCTGTCCGGTCGGGGCGCTTTTGTCCATTCCTTATCGATATAAGGCGCGACCCTGGAACTTGGAGCGGGCGGAGTCGGTGTGCCCGCATTGCCCGGTCGCCTGCACCACCTCGGTCACGTCGCGAGAAGGCCATGTCATTCGGGTCGAGGGTCGTCCGATTCCGGGTCACGATTGGGGATGGCTTTGTGATCGAGGGCGATTTGGCTACGATTTTGGCTACGTCGAAGATCGCCTGTTAAATGCGTGGTTGGATGGTGAAATAACTTCCGCGGCCGAGTCGACGCGAACCATTGGCTCCTGGTTAAATGACACCTTGGAGCAGCACGGCGGTGACTCGGTAGCTTTTTTGGTGGGTGGTCAGCAAACCATGGAAGAGGCGTATCAGATTCGACGGTTTGCTGACGAGGTGGTGGGCACGTCGAAGGTAGCCGTCAGCCGATCGGTCAAAGGGTATTTGCCTTTGGGACTCAATGGGACCTTCGAGGACCTGGACCGTGCGGATACTATCGTCTACTTAGGTCAAGATCCCTATGACGCGGTGCCAGTGGTGCATCTGAAAGTCCGCGACCGTTACCGCGACAATCCCGGACTCAAGGTGATCGGGATAGGTGCCTATGATCTGACGCGTTCGACGGTGCCGGGCGATGCTTTTGTCCTCGAACCGGGCGAGGAAGCGGCCTTCTTGGCATACACACTGGCGAAGGTGGCTGCTTCGAACCCCATTATCGCGCGTTTGGGCGAAGAACTCGGCGATTTTTCTCCGACCTTCAAGGGAGCCAAGAGTGAGCAAGAGGTCGAGACCCTGGGGCGTCAGTTGCTCGAAAGTGAACACCTGGTCTTGCTCTGGGATGGCAAGGATCCGCATATGGAGTCGGTGCTCTTAGCGCTTCGTGGGCTGCGTGAGGATGTGACCGCGGTATTGCCGACGTTTGGCCCAGCCAATTGGAGGGGATTCGAACGGGCGGGAATTGCGGTCGATTACGACCGTCTAGAGGCGTTTGTCGAAGAAGCGATTCAAGGTAAGATTCACCTGTTGTTTTCGATCGGGGCGGACTTGCTTCGGGACTATCCTGACCGCGAACGGGCGAAAGCGGCGTTGGCGGCGATTGACCGGGTGGTGTCGGTAGGCCTGTTTTTTCCCGAGCAGCGTGAGCTTTATCACGCCGTCATCCCCGGTGCGGGATGGAGCGAGGTCGATGGCACCTACACCAATATGGAAGGCCGAATGCAGGTGGCCAAGGCGACAGTCCAACCGCCGGGTCAATCTCGACCGGTAAGGACCTATTTAGGCTCATGGGCGCATGCGTTGAAAAAGAGCTTCGTCTTAGAACCTGAGTGGGATCCGTTTGACCACAACGCTGGCGACCTGATTGCCAAGGATGCTCTACCGGAAGTGCAGTCGGTGCCAAAACCTGCTCGGCCCGCAATGAAAGACGGAGCGCTTCGCCTGGTCGGGACCGCCCTGGTGATGGAGGGCGGCATGCCGTCGGAAATCTTGCAGCCACGAATACCGAAGTATCCCGGGCGTATTTCTCTCGCGGACGCTAGCCGTTTGGGTATTGGCGAGCCAGGCGGGGAACTCGGGCTCCGTGGGCAGCAGGGCATGATCTCGGTGATGGTGGCGGTGGACGAGCGCATTCCCCAAGGGGTCTTGGTTTTGCCTTACGGAGTGGTGGGCAGTCCGCTGAACCAACTCGGCGACGGTGCCGTGGTGGAAGCCGTGAGCTTGGAGGAGGTTTCGCTGCGATGATTCTGGAGATCGTAGTTTTGGTGGTCAAGATTTTGCTGTTGGTCGCGATTTTGATGGGTGGATTTGCCTATACCATGCTTTTAGAACGACGCTTGTTAGGATTCTTTCAGCTCCGCTTGGGCCCGAATCGGGTGGGTCCAGGCGGCATGCTGCAACCGATAGCAGATGCTTTAAAAATGATGCTGAAAGAAGACATGATGCCAGCGGGAGCGGATTCGTTCGTCTACCGATTGGCTCCGGTGATTGCAGGATTCGCGGCGTTGTCGGTGGATGCGGTGATTCCTTTCGGTGCTCCGATTCATCTGTTGGGTTTAACCATTAGTTTGGACATTGCGAACCCCAGCATTGGGCTGTTGCTCGCCTTTGCTTTAAGTTCGCTCGGTGTGTACGGGATTGTTCTTGGAGGCTGGGCTTCGCAGAACAAGTACTCGCTCTTAGGAGGGATTCGGGCCACGGCTCAGATTATCTCCTATGAATTGGCGATGGGCCTATCCGTGATGGGCGTGCTGTTGATGTCGCACACTGCCAACCTGGAAGGCATCGTGTTGGCTCAGAAGGCGCAGGGGTGGTTTTGGCTGCCCCAGATTGTGCCTTTCCTGATTTTCATGGTGACGGCCATTGCCGAGACCAATCGCACGCCGTTCGATTTGCCTGAAGCCGAATCGGAATTGGTCGCAGGCTATCACACCGAATATTCAGGCATGCGTTTTGCCCTCTATTATGTGGCGGAGTACATCAACATGATTACCCAGAGCGGCCTTATCGTGACCCTCTTTTTTGGAGGGTGGCTGGGACCCAGTTTCTTGCCGCCGATTATTTGGTACTTCATTAAGGTGATTATCGCCATCTTTGTATTCGTCTGGATTCGTGCGACCTTGCCGCGGTTTCGTTACGACAAGCTCATGTCATTTGGCTGGAAGATCTTATTGCCGATTGCCTTTCTTTATTTCGTGGGCACGGCCGCCTTTGTCAGCGGGGTCTTATAGGCAGGGTTGAACCAGGCGTGATGGCAACCAGTGGAGGGAAGACTTTGGTTAAGGAGGGTCAATTATGCTAGAAGGCGTCAAGGCGATCGGCAAGGCAATGGGTACGACCTTTAAGGCGTTGACTGAACCCCGGGATACTATCGCTTATCCAGAAAAGCGACGGGAATATGCACCCCGATTCCGGGGCAAGCACATGCTGGCTCGGGACGAGGATGGGCACGAGCTGTGTGTCGGCTGCGGCTTGTGTGAGGCGGTATGTCCGGCTCAGGCCATCCGCGTGGTCGCGGCGGAAGCACCGACGGATAAGCCGGTCTCTTGGACCAACCGTTATTCGGTGGACTACGAGGTCGATCTCATTCGCTGCATCTTTTGTGGGATGTGTGAAGAGGCGTGTCCGACCAATGCGGTGCGGCTGACCCCGTTTAATGAACTGGCCGCTTTTAATCGGTTGGACATGATTGCGGATAAAGAGGAACTGCTATCGCCGCCAGTGCGCAGATGAGGGGGCTTGAAGCTTTATGGTAGGCATCTTCATTATTGGAATTCTGATGTTGGTGGGCGCGGTTTCGGTGGTGGTGCTGCGCCAGCCGGTGCATAGCGCGCTGGCGCTGATCGGAGTCACGATTGGCCTGGCCATGCTCTATTTCATTTTGCAAGCCGAGTTTTTAGCGGTGGCTCAGGTCATCGTCTACGCCGGGGCGATCATGGTTCTGTTCTTGTTCGTGGTGACCTTGTTGACTGCCGGTAAGGAAGAGATGGAGGCGGAAGATACGCTTCCCGGGCAGCGCTGGGCCGGGATCATCACTGGGCTAGTGGTCGGGTTGGGCTTAGCCGTAGTCATCGCTACTCATCCCCCGGCGAAGCTCTCGACGGCGCTTTCAGGATCGTTCGGCGGCCTGCACGACTTAGGGCATCAACTCTGGGGTCCATACTTCGTGATGTTAGCCGGAGTCGCGCTGATGTTGTTGACAGGGGTCATCGGGGTCTTGGTCCTGAACCGGCCAGAAACGGTGAACTACAAGTCTAGGCTTGACTTGCCTTCGGGGGTATCGTTAGTCGATGCGGAGCAGGAGGGCAAAAAATGATTTCGGTGCAATATGTGGTTGCGCTGGCGGCGCTTCTGTTTATGGTGGGTGCGGTCGGCGTGCTGGTGCGTAAAAATCCGCTGATTATGTTTATGTCGGCCGAGATGATGTGGAATGCGGCGGCTTTGGCGTTTATCGCCTTTGCCCGCAACTACCACGACATGAGCGGCCAAGTCATGGCCTTTTTGATTATTGGCACGGCGGCGGCTGAGGTGGGCATTGGACTCGCCCTGATCGTCGCGGTCTATCATCGCCGCCATCGTCTGGACATCGACGAAATCTCCAGACTGAAGGGTTAAACGGCCACAGAAAGGGCGTCGAAGGAATGCAAGGCTTGACAGAACTCTTACTCTTGCCGTTAGTCGGCGCGGTGACGATTGGGGTGTTCAAGAGCGTCGTCCCCCAGCGTTTCGCAGGCATCTGGGCGAGCGTGTTGCTCGTTGCCAGTTTCGCGCTCGCGGTCCTGGCCGATATCCACTTGGCGGGGCTTCCCGCCGGGCATCGCGAGATTAGCGGTACGTTGTTTAATTGGGTGACTGGATTTGGGCCCAAGATTGGCTGGAATGTCTATCTTGATCCCTTGTCGGGGATCTGGCTTCTGGTCATTACCGGCGTGGGCGCGCTTATCCATATTTATTCCAACGGATACATGCATGACGATCCTGATCGCGGTCGGTTTTTCGGCTACTTGAATTTCTTTATCTTTTCGATGCTGCTCTTAGTCCTTGCCGGCAATCTTCTAATCTTGTTGATTGGCTGGGGCTTAGTCGGTCTCGCCTCGTACTTATTGATTGGCTTTTGGTACCATCGTCCGTCGGCTGTGCGCGCGGCCAAGAAGGCGTTTGTGATGAACACGGTCGGTGATGTGGGCATCCTGATTGGGTTGGCGCTCCTCTACGTCCGCTTTCACACCGTAACCTACACCGGCCTCTTTGCCTCGTTTGCCCATGCCACCCCGAATACGGCCTTCTTTGAATGGACGGCCGTCTTACTCTTTATTGGAGCCATGGCCAAATCAGCGCAATTTCCCTTAAGTGGTTGGTTGGTGGATGCCATGGAAGGCCCCACGCCGGTGTCGGCCTTGATTCATGCCGCCACCATGGTCACGGCCGGGGTGTATTTGATGGCGCGCTTGTATCCCTTGCTGCGCTTGGCACCGGATGTTCGGTATGCCGTGGCCGCGATTGGTGCTTTTACGGCGATTTATGCGGCCAGCAGTGCGTTTTTCCAACAAGATATCAAAAAGGTGTTGGCGTATTCGACGCTAAGCCAGTTGGGCTACATGTTTTTGGCTCTAGGGGTGGGCGCTTATACCGCTGGGGTGTTTCATTTCATGACCCATGCCTTCTTTAAAGCGTGTCTTTTTCTAGCCGCCGGATCGGTGATTCATGCTTTGGGCGGAGAACAAGACCTGAATCAAATGGGAGGACTCTATAAAAAGATGCCCTGGACAATGGCTAGCTTTTTAGCCGCGACTTTGGCCATTTCCGGCATCCCTCCATTTTCTGGGTACTACAGCAAAGAAGCGATCTTGGGTCAAACGTTCAATTCGGGCCATGACCTGTTGTGGGCGGTCGGCGTGTTGACAGCGGGAATGACCAGTTTCTACATGTTCCGACTATTCTTCCTCACCTTCTTCGGCAAGCCGCGCAATCAGAAGATTTATGACCATGCCCATGAGGCACCCGCGGTGATGACGATTCCAGTGGTCATCTTGGGGATTTTGGCGGTCGTCGGTGGATTCTTTGGCGCTTGGCTCAACGGCTGGCTCGCTCCAGTGTTTCGCCAGTATCCAGGGGCTCTACATGCTGCCTTGGAACACGGTCCGGTCTATGGCACGGTTTTAGCCGTGGGGTTGGCAGTGGTGGCGTTCTTAGTGGCCTACTGGCTCTACATATCCAAGAATACGCCCGCCCGCGCTGGAATCGGTCAGTGGCCCGGACGTTGGATGTTTGCGGCCTATGGGCTAGACACGGGCTGGCGGTATGTGACCATTTTGCCCATTCAGGTGGTGGGCAGTTGGTTTCGGGACCAACTGGAGCGCGGCATTTTGGCCAGCGTGGTTGGTGTGGCTAACGGGATCTGGTTGTGGGCGGAAGACTTGCGGCCGGTACAGTCGGGCTACGTGCGCCGATATGGGTTGTCGATCATGGTGGGTTTGGGCGTCGTCTTAGCCTACTGTTTGACTCGGGTCTAGGAAGGGAGGGGGATTGGACATGCTTTGGATGGTTCTGTTAGGCATTCCGTTAGTCGGTGCGTTTTTCGTGTTGTCGGTGAAAGATTCGGCGGCGAAGACCACGGCAGCGGTGGTGGCAGCGCTCGAAGTGTTGGCCTTTGTCGCTTTCTTAGTGGGGCCCAAACCGACGCTTGATCTGAACTGGATTTCCACTTGGGGTATACGCTTTCATTTATCCGCCGATGGTCTGGCACTGTTCCTGTTGGGTCTGACCGCGGTGATGACTTTGGTGGCCATCTTGGCGTCTAAGCGGGAATACGGCAGAACGTACTTCTTTTGGATCTTGTTTATGGAGTTTGCCTCGATGGGTCTCTTTGGTGCCGTGGACCTGTTTCTGTTTTATGTGTTCTGGGAAGTCGTACTGATCCCGGTATTCTTCTTGTTGACGGGATGGTCTGGGGTCAAGGGCCGCGTGGCCGCCTTGAAATGGCTGATTATGAACTTATTTGGCAGCCTTTTCATGCTCATTGGCGTGGTTGCGGTCGCGGTGATTTACCAAGAAAATACCGGGCACTTTAGTTTCGAGATTAGTCATCTCACTCACCTGGCGATTGCCCCGGCGGCGCAACCTTGGATTTTTGGGTGTTTTGCCTTGGCGTTCGCGATTAAGGCGCCACTGTGGCCCTTTCATGGGTGGATGCCGGACGCTTACGGTGAATCACCGGCTCCGGTGACCGCGTTGGTGGCGGGTGTCTTGTCTAAGTTTGGTGTGTTTGGCTTTCTCCGGGTAATGTTGCCCATCTTTGCTCCAGAAATGGCGCGTTATGAGACCGGGCTGTTGATTTGGGCGGCCGCCGGTTTGGTCTACGGAGCGTTCATGGCAGTGCGGCAAAAGGATATGAAGATGGTTACGGCGTACGCGTCGCTGTCCCACTTGTCGATGATTGCGCTCGGGATCTTTTCCCTGACCGCGGCGGGAATTTTGGGGGCGACATTCTTAATGGTAGCCCATGGGCTGATGGTCGGAGGGCTGTTCTTAATCTTGGGTGTGGTCGAGGAGAAGGTAGGGCACCGCCAGTTCAGCGGACTCATGGGATTAAATCAAGGGGCACCGCGCCTGGCCACCTACTTTATGTTCTTTGCCCTGGCCGTGCTGGGGTTGCCGGGACTGCCAGGGTTTGCCGGCGAATATATGATTATTCAAGGACTCGTAGTTCACGAAGTGGTGTTTGCCGTCATCGCCGGTGTCATCATGGTGCTGGCAGCGTGGTATATGTTGAGGCTATTCCAGGGGATTATGCAAGGACGACCGGACGCACCGGCCGTGGCCGACCTGAGCCGGGGGCAAGTGGCTTGGCTGATTCCGGTGGCACTGTTGGTGGTGCTGATTGGCGTCTGGCCGGCTGGGATCACCTCGCATGCGGTACCCTCGCTGTTTCATGCCGTGCACTTCGTGGCCGAGCAGGGAGGAATAAACTAATGCGGTATTTGATTCCCGAAGTGGTGGTGGCGGGGGGGGCACTCCTAGCGCTTTTGGCCATCGTTTTGGTGCCCAAAGCGAAATCACTGGGGTCATGGATTGTGTTACTGGCTCTGTTGGCAGCGGGCATCGATGCCGCCACGATGTGGCATGTCACCGCCAGCTTATTCATGTCTAATACCCTAGCGATTGACCAGTATAGTATATTGGTGACTGAACTGGTGCTGTTAGCGGGAGTGTCCAGTTTGCTTTTGGCTTGGAACGCGGACCGTTTTGGCGAAGAGTTCCCCGTGTTATTAGCCCTTTCTGTCATAGGTATGATGACACTCGGGGCAGCTGCCAACTTGCTGGCGATTTTCATTGGGATTGAACTCTTGTCTTTGCCGCTTTATATCTTAGCGGCTAGTTCTCGCACTCAGGCGGGTGGCGAGGCGGCGCTCAAATACTTGTTGTTAGGCGCATTTTCATCCGGGATTCTGTTGTTCGGGATGGCTCTTTTATATGGCGCGACCTCGACTTTGAGCTTTGTCGCCTACCCGGCGATTACCGCTGCCAACACTTGGTTGTTGTGGTCGGGACTGGCCTTGGTGATCGTGGGAATTGCGTTTAAACTGGCTATCGTTCCCTTTCATATGTGGGTTCCTGACGTTTATGAAGGCTCACCAACCCCGGTCACCAATTTCATGGCGTTTGGCACCAAAGTGGGTGCGGCGGTGATCTTGCTCCGGCTGTTGGCCTTTGGCTTTTATACCCAGGATGGTTCTTGGGGGACCTTGATTGGCTACCTGGCAGTCTTGACCATGATTGTCGGCAATTTGCTGGCTTTGCCGCAGATGAGTTTGAAACGGCTGTTAGGGTATTCGGGGATAGGGCATGCCGGATTTTTACTGGTGGGTATTGCCACTCACAGCGTGGACGGCGCGGAGGCGATGATGTTTTATCTATTGCCTTATGGGTTGGCGGTGATGGCGGTGTTTGGAGTGTTGCGCTTGATTGAGGGGAACGGCGACGAAGTGACCCTAAGCGACCTCAAAGGCATGGCCTATCGACAGCCCTGGTTAGCCGCGGTCCTTATCGTCGGCATGTTGTCCTTTGCGGGGATTCCACTGACCGGCGGATTTGTCGGTAAATTTTTCCTCCTGCAAGCAGCGTTGTTCGCCAGCCAACCCGGGCTGGCGGTTGGCATTGTAGTCGGGACTTTGGTCGGGTTGTTTGCCTATCTACGTCCGTTGCAGATGATGTTTCAGCGTACAGAACCTTCGGAAAAGGTCCAAAAAGTGCGGTGGACAGTGGCCAGTGTGGTGGTGTTGACCGTAGCTGTGGTGGGCACCATTGGCCTTGGTGTCTACCCTGAACCCTTCGTGCATATCGTAAGTCATTCCGCCGACTTTTACTGGCTGACGGGCGGTTAAGAGCTGCTCTGGAGAGGGAACGCTCCTGAGCCGAAAGGAGATATAGTGGCGGTATTTTCGTTGGTGGATTCCGGGTTGCGCGATGTCGATGTGATGTTGTCGGACGTGCTCCGGCGGGACAATCTGTTAATGGCGGAGGTTTCAGATCACTTGCTGAAGGCAAGTGGCAAGCGGCTCAGACCGGCTCTGGTGTTGCTGTCGGGTACGTTCGGAGGGTTCCCCTCCGAACGTTTGACCCGGGTGGCGACGGCCGTCGAGCTCATTCACATGGCCACTTTGGTCCATGACGACATCATTGATGACGCGTCGATGCGGCGTGGGGTCGCGTCGGCCCGGCAGCGTTTTGGCGACCCGGTCGCGGTGCTGGCCGGTGATTTCTTGTTCGCTAAGGCATTTCAATTGTTTGCCAGTGTGAATGATCCGCGGGTGGTCCATGAGGCGGCGCAAGTAGTTGGCATCATGTGCTCAGGGGAAATTCAGCAGCAACTCGATCATGGACGAGTTGCGTCGGAGGCCGAGTACTATTCCCGTATTGAGGCCAAGACGGCCCGGTTTATTGAATCCAGTTGTCGCTTAGGGGCGATGGCCGCGGGGTTGGCATTAGACGAAGAAGAGCTTTTAGCTCGATTTGGCCACGAAATTGGCATGGCTTTTCAAGTGGTCGATGACATTTTGGATTGGTCGGCGGACCCAGAGTCGCTGGGAAAATCGGTGGGCGAAGATATCGGGCAAGGGGTCTACACCCTGCCCTTGATTCACGCCTTGGAACAAGCCGATTGGAGTGATGAACTGCGGGTGTATTTGGCCGACCCCAAGAATCCTCCCGTAGCCCAGATTCGGGAACTGTTGTCGCAAAGCGGTGCCATTCACTACGCCGAGACCGTGGCCTCATCCTATGTGGAATCGGCGAAGGCGAGCTTAGAGGCATTGCCGGCGGGGCCGACTCGTTCCTCGCTTGAAGCCCTCGCTGAGTTTATTGTGGTCCGAGATCATTAGATTAAGCTTAAGCGGTAGATAGGATTCGGAGCGGTAGCTTCGGGCGTGGAATTGGCGATGGAGATGAAATGGTATGGTGCAACGTAGAGCTAACATGAGAAGAATACCGGACAGCACGATTCGTCGATTGCCCGCATACCTTCGGGTACTTGAGAGCCAAAAAGAGGAGCGTACCACGTCTGTGGCGCTCGGGGAGCGCACGGGATATTCATCAGAACAGGTGCGCAAGGACTTAGCCTATTTTGGGGCCTTTGGAACTCGGGGGGTGGGATATGATGTCAGCCAGTTAGGCCAGCAAATCCGCCATATTTTAGGATTGGATCGGAGTGTCACCGCGGTGTTGGTGGGAGTGGGACACTTGGGCACCGCGCTTCTCAGATATACCCAAGAAGGTGTGCGTGATGTTCAGTTTGCGGCGGCATTGGACAATAACCCCCAAGTGATTGGTGGCGCCATCGGAAGTATCGTGGTCGAAGACATTAAGCATTTGGAGTCGGTGGTCCGAGAGCGGAAAATCCGCTTGGCGGTCCTGACCGTGCCGGCGGCGGCCGCGGAGTCAGTCGCTCTGCGCCTAGCCGAAGCCGGAGTGGGAGCCATTCTGAATTTCGCTCCGGTCCCGATCCTGACTGACCAGGATCGAGTGCTGGTGCAAAATCTGGATTTAACTTTAGAAATGCAGGCTATGGCCTATTTCGTCACCGAGCATGACGATCTGCACCCGCCGGTGAGTTGAAGGCCTAGGAGCGGCGCCGGCGAATCCACGTCATCAGGCCTGCCAAAATCGCCAAAATCAAGGCGCCGCCGGCGAGCCGGGGGCGGCCTTGGCCCAACAGCAACACGGCCGAAAATAGAAGGGCGAGAACGTACAGAGAATGACTGACCGCATCCACTGATTGGCGAAGTCTTCGGATTTCCTGACTTCCCTCGGCCCATCGAATTTGACCGTCTAGGTCGCCGTCGTCGATGCGACGCAGCACGCGACTGGCCAAGCCGGGGAGCTCGAAGGCATCGAGCGCCATCGAACGGGCCTTAGAGGCGGCGAACCCGGCCATACCACCGTTGTCTTCGGTCACAAAGCGGCGAGCGTAGGGGGCAAAGAGACGAATCAGATTGATGTCGGGATCGAGGGTGGTGGCCAAGCCGACCAAAATGGCGATTGCTCGACCCAGAAAAGCGAGTTCGCCTGGGACCTGAATCGCGTCATCATGGAGCAAGTTCTCGAAGTCTCTAAGCAGTCGGGGAATATCGAGACTGGCTAGTTGATTGAGCGTCTCGGCGTAATAGCGCTCGAGCATGTAGTTCAAGCGCTGGCGCAGTTGAACGCGATCGGCGTTCGGCAAGATCATGCCGAGTGCGTCCATGCTTTCCAGCAAGGCTTTGGCGTTTCTTCGCGAGATAGCTACGAAGAGCTTGCGAATTTGCCGCTTGAAACCAAGATCTAACTGACCCACCATGCCGTAATCAAAGAGGATGAGATTGCCGTCCCAGTCGACCCAAATATTGCCGGGATGGGGGTCGGCGTGGTAAGTGCCCTCGCCCATGACCATGTGTAAGTAGATTCGAATGAGTTGTTCAGCCAGGCGCGTGGGATCGATGCCGTGCTCGCGCAAAACGTCGACCTGAGTAATCTTGATGCCCGATTTAAACTCCATGGTCAGGACTCGCGCGGTCGACCAGCGGGCATAGGTATGGGGGACCTGAACAAATGGATATTCGGCGAGGACCTCGCGGATCTTTTCGGTGTTGGCTGCCTCGGCAAGATAATCCAGTTCCTCGGCAATGCTTTGCCGAAATTCGCGGAGCACGGTATAAAGGTCGAAGGTACGTCCAAACCGCGAGAAACGAACGGTTAAAGCGACAATGACGGCAAGCGCGCGCATATCCGCGCCAACCTTGGCTTCAATGCCGGGCCGACGCACCTTCACCGCCACCTCGCGACCATCCGGCAAGACGGCGCGGTAGACTTGACCCAGGGAAGCCGAGGCCAACGGTGTGTGTTCAAAGTGGAGAAATCGGTCCTCGAGCGGGCCCAAGTCTTCACCCAGAATTTTGGCGATTGGCTCCCATAAAGCGGGTTCTACATGATCTTGCAAGGCCTGGATTTCGTCGATGAAGGATTTCGGCAGCAGATCGACCCGGCTTGACAGAAATTGGCCGACTTTAATCAGAATGCCACCTAAAGACTCCGCCGTCTGTCGAAAACGAATGGCCTGTCTACGATACATGGCGTTCCGCTGGGCTTCCGTATCGGGCCCGGGCCGACTCCAGGCATGGTTCCACCATATCGCCACGACCATGCTGAAAAAGAGCCAGATCACCTGAATGATCCGGGCCAGGGTGGCAAACACACCGAGAGTAGGTTCTGGAACCGCATTCATTTTGGCCATCTTTCACCTCATTAATAAGTCTAGCATATTCACCCATTGTTAAAGGTTTAATGAGAACTGACGCCAGAGTGCGGCAATTGGTCCATAATATAAAGCGAGAAGGAAAGCCGCGCCGCAGAGTTCGGCTTTGTCGGCAGATGTGGTACCCTAAATAGAGATATGGCGGGGTTGCACCAAAAAAGGGTGGGATTTGGTGTTTCAGTTTATTGACGGTCTAACGTGGTCATCCGCTAGTTTAGCAGTTATTGATATTCTTATTGTCGCCTATGGCTTTTATCGGTTGTTTTTGCTGATTCGCGGCACTCGAGCCGTGCAACTGGTGAAAGGCATAGTGGCTGTGTTGATCGCGGTCCCGGTTTCCAAATGGCTCCACCTCAATGCCACCCACTATGTCCTGCAAGAAATTCAGGTGATGTTAGTGGTCGCGATTCCCATCGTGTTCCAGCCGGAGTTGAGGCGGGCCTTGGAGACGATTGGACAGGGGCGGTTTTTTTCGCCGGAATCGATTTTTCGACCCCACGAAGAGACCGATTGGGGTCGGGTGGTGGATGAGATTGCGCGTGCCAGCGACCACTTGGCGCGCTCGCGGACCGGGGCCTTGATTGTGCTTGAGCGGACGACTGGGCTCAATGAGTATGTCGCGACCGGGACGCCGATTGATGCGCGGATTTCTAGTGCCTTGCTCGAAAATATTTTTGTGCCCAACACTCCACTGCACGATGGAGCCTGTATTGTACGCGGGGATAGGGTGGTGGCTGCTGCCGCGTTTTTGCCCCTGACTGAAAGCGCAGGACCCGGGAGCGAATTAGGCAGTCGGCATCGAGCCGCATTAGGCATTAGTGAACAATCGGACGCGGTGGTGGTGGCGGTCTCGGAAGAGACCGGGTGGATTTCATTGGCTGTCGCTGGTCGACTGCAACGTCGCCTGGAAGACCGCGCCCTCCGCGAAGTGTTAACCAGGCTGATGGTGCGGCCACGCACCTATCCGAATTTTAAATTGTGGCATCGAGGGACCGACCAATGATGGACCGATTGTTGGAAAATGATACGGTGCTCAAAATTCTTTCGGTGTTGGTGGCCATCTTCCTGTGGTTGCAGGTGGATGGGGTCACTAGTCATCCTGTGCAAAAACGGGAGTTTCTGGATACCCTTTCTGTTCAGTGGAGCTTGTCTAAGGGAACCGGGTTAAGCGTGGTCGCGTTGCGACCGGCGACGGTCGATGTTCAGTTGCAAGGAACATCGAAATCGCTTGGCGGAGTCAATAAAGATAATGTAACGCCTTATGTGAATTTGAGCGGAATTACTCGGGCGGGCGTCTATACGCTCCGGCTGAGCGCTGCCGTGCCCTCGGGCACACGAACGGTCAGCATTTCCCCCCCGCAAGTGACCGTGTCCTTGGATACCATCGGCTCGCGCCGGGTTCCGGTGTCGGTGGCGCCTCAAGGCAGCGTTCCTCCAAAGTATGAGGTGACGAGTATGGTCCCCTCGGTTGGAGAAGCGACGCTGTCGGGGCCTACCCAAGATCTCAACCAGGTGAAACGGGTGGTGGCGGTAGTCCCCTTGTCAGGGCATACGCAAGGATTTGAGGATCAAAGCCTTTTGCTGCCCGAAAGCGCTTCCGGAGCGCAGGTGCCCCATGTCGAGGTCAACCCGCCCATGGTTTCGGTCTCCTCGGTGATCCGTCAAAAGCCGCCTCAGGTGACGGTGGGGATTGTGGTGCGGGTGAGCGGACACCCGGCCGTGGGCTACAAGATATCGAGCATCGTCGTGAATCCTAATCAAATTAGCATTACCGGCCCGAGTAGCCTCCTTCGAAAAATTACTACGGTGTATACGTCCGCCATTGATGTGTCTGGAGTGACTGGCCCGGTCACCGGAGCTCTTCCGGTGAGTCTGCCATCAGGAGTGTCCCCGGTTTCTGGGCGTAATTTGGTTCAAGTCACGGTCAACGTGGAGCCGAAGTCGCCTTGATTTCGGCAGCCGAGAGTGACCAAACATATTAAAGCTCTTATAATAGCCATAGGGTAAGCCGTAGGAGGTAAGCGCATAGATGGCATTGTTTGGTACCGATGGGGTCCGCGGGGTCGCGAATGAAGAATTGTCACCAGAATTGGCCCTGGCCATTGGCAAAGCGGCAGGGTCCGTGCTTGAGACTGGCAGTCAAGTGTTGATTGGCCGAGACACACGGATTTCGAGTGGCATGTTGGAGGCGGCGGTGGCTTCCGGCCTCGCCGCTTTAGGCATTCAGGTCTGGATGTGCGGGATGTTGCCGACGCCGGCGTTAGCGTACCTGATCAAGGCGATGGGAGCGCAAGCTGGAGTCATGATTTCCGCATCGCACAATCCGCCCCAATATAACGGGATTAAGTTGCTGGATGGATTAGGAAGGAAATGGGATCCAGAGCAAGAGGGCCTGGTCGAAGACCGGGTAAGCGCTTCTTCGACGCTGACGGCTTTGGCACCGCGGATTGGGGCGATTCATCATCTCGAGGAGGATGCGGTTTACCGCTATCGCCATTACTTGATGCAGTGTTTTTGGGGCCAGATACCGCCGTTGCACGTGGTGGTGGATTTGGCCCATGGTGCCGCCATCAGCACGGCCGTGCCGGTGTTGGAGCACCTGGGAGCGAGGGTGACCGCGCTCTACGCGGAACCCTTGGGAGAACTCATTAACCAAGAGTGCGGAGCCACCCATCCCGCTCATTTGCAGCAGGCGGTGCTTCGCCACCAAGCTGACCTGGGCATGGCCTTCGATGGGGATGCCGATCGGCTGATTGCCGTCGATGCCCAGGGTCAGATTGTGGATGGCGATGCCATTTTGTATGCCTTGGCTTGTGGATTGAAAGAACGCGGGCACCTCGAGGGGAACCTGGTCGTGGCCACCGTCATGTCCAATTTGGGACTGGAACGCGCTCTGCAAAGGCAAGGGATTTCATTGTTGCGCACGCCGGTCGGGGATCGTTGGGTGGCTGAGGCCATGCACCAACACGGTGCGGTGTTAGGGGGCGAGCAATCGGGCCATATCATCTTGCAGGAGTGGGGGCAAACCGGCGATGGACTCTTGACGGGGTTGGCCTTGTTGGCGGAAATGCATCGCCGAGGGGATCCCTTGGCTCAACTGGTAGAGCCTCTGGAGCGCTATCCTCAGGTCTTGAAAAATATTCACTTGAAAGCGCCGTTAACCCTTCCTTGGCAAGAATTGCCCGGCCTTTTTAGCGCGGTCGAAGCCGCTCAACAAGACTTGGGCGAGGAAGGTCGGGTGTTGATTCGCCCTTCGGGTACCGAGCCCTTACTGCGGATTATGATCGAGGGGCGTCAGCAAGCAAAGATTGATCGTTGGATTCAAACCTTGGTGTCGACCGTAGAGTCTCATCTCGGTTCATCTGAAGTTCCGATTGGGTGAAGAGGGTCGTGGGGTTCCTCTGGCCTGACGCAAAAACGAGGGGGCATTTCTATGTGCGGCATCGTGGGATACGTAGGCGATCAGGATGCGTTGCCTATTTTAGTGCGAGGACTAAAACGCCTGGAGTACCGAGGTTATGACTCTGCCGGAGTGGCGTTGGTCGCACCCGCCGGAGTGGCGTTGGCCAAGTCTCAAGGTAAAGTGTCCATACTAGAGACACGGCTTAATCTCTTACCCGATTCGACGCCATGTGGCATCGCTCATACCCGGTGGGCGACCCATGGAGCGCCCACCGATGAAAATGCGCATCCGCATAGCGACTGCTCTGGGCAAATTGCGGTAGTGCATAACGGCATTGTCGAAAATTATGCGGACTTGCGCCAAGAGTTGATCGCCAAGGGCCACCACTTTATCTCGGAAACCGATAGTGAAGTCATTCCGCATTTGCTCGAGGAGTACGGGGGGACGGAAGATTTGCTCACCGCCGCCCAGAAGACCGAGTTGCGCCTTCAAGGGGCCTACGCATTTTTAGCTGTTGCGGCCGGTCAGCCAGATCTGGTCGTGGCCGTGCGCCGTGCCAGCCCCCTAATTATTGGCTTAGGGGAGCGGGCCAATTATATCGCTTCGGATTTCAGTGCTTTTCTTGACGATACCCACCGCGCGTTGATTTTAGAAAATGGGGATATGGCGGCGGTAAGTGCACGAGCCGTTCAAGTGTGGGACGCGGCGGGCGATGCGGTCGAACGTGAGCCCCTGGTGATTAACTGGGACATTCGCCAAGCGGAGCGAGGCGGTTATGCCCATTTCATGCTCAAAGAGATTATGGAACAACCGGAGGCATGGGCGGATTGTCTTCTCGGTCGAATCCAAGGCGATGGGATTCAAGTCGAGTCGATGGGACTGTTGTCCGAGAACCTGACCCGGTGGCGGCGGGTGCAAATTGTAGCCGCGGGCACGGCCTATCATGCAGGATTAGTGGGGAAAGCGCTCATCGAGAATTTGGCAGGTATTCCGGTTGACGTCGACGTGGCGTCAGAGTTTCGTTACCGTCATCCCCTGTTATTTCCGGAGACTCTGGTCTTAGCCGTCTCTCAGTCTGGCGAAACCGCGGATACCCTGGCTTCCCTATATTTGGCCAAGGAGCAAGGGTTTCCCACCTACGCGATTACCAACTCGGTGGGCTCCACCTTAGCTCGAGAAGCGGATGCCGCGGGATATACTTATGCCGGACCCGAAATTGCGGTCGCATCCACCAAAGCCTATACCACTCAAATATTGATGTTGTCTTTGCTCGCCTTGGCGTTGGCTGCGGCTAGAGGTCGTGCGCGACCGGACTTGGTTCGTCAACTAGCGTTGCTGCCGGCCTTGGGGGAAGAGTGGTTGGAGGAGTCCGAAAGCCTTCGTGATCACGCTGAGCGGCTAGCCAAATCCGATCAAATGTTTTATATTGGTCGCGGTATCGATTACGCCGTGGCCATGGAAGGCCAACTGAAAATGAAAGAAATTAGCTATATTCATGCAGAAGCGTACCCTGCCGGGGAACTGAAACACGGCACCCTCGCCTTAATCACCAGCGGGGTGCCAGTCGTGGCCATCGCGACCCAGCCAGATCTTGCGATCAAGCTGTGGTCGAATGTGGCAGAGGTGAAAGCCCGGGGAGCCAGCATCTATGGA
Organism: Bacillota bacterium; assembly: GCA_023475835.1. Taxonomy (GTDB): domain Bacteria; phylum Bacillota; class Sulfobacillia; order Sulfobacillales; family Sulfobacillaceae; genus JAMCVM01. Next base: position 27,545 of record JAMCVM010000177.1, read on the forward strand.
GTCATCGATCATTCCCAACGTAGAGCATGGGGTGAGGATGCGATTACCGAGGTGCGCTCCCCCTCTCCTTTCTTGGCCCCGGTGTTGGCGGCGATGCCGCTTCAACTCCTAGCCTATTGGGCGGCGGTGGCTCGCGGAGAAGATGTGGATAAGCCGAGGAATCTGGCCAAGAGCGTGACGGTAGAGTGAGAGATGGTTCCACAAAGCCGGATGTTGTTGTGGTGGTGGTTAGAAAAGATCGTCCGAATGAAAAAAGACGGTACATTTTAAAAAAATCTGTTACTAGGGCTGATCAAGAGGTGGTTCTTCCAGATTGAGAACGGAATGTTTTAGAAACACTTTCGATACCGGCGCGGAGGACGAGACTGGAACTGCGTTGCCTTGGGCCAGCCGCGATGCCCGGTGCTAAGTTTAGCGAATTTTCAGACATTTGATCAAAACTTCATCAGGTGCTCGACGTCGCACAGGTCGTCTTCCACCAAATCGATTCCGAACAGGCACCCCGAGCGTCCATGGACGCTGGGGTGCCTGCGATTACTTGACATTGCTAACACAGTGCCCATCGAGTCGATCAGTGCTATGAATCGGATATGCCGTCTCCAAAACTGCATCTGGATCTTCGGCCGCCATGTACGCCAAAAATTCGGCTCTTGGTCACGTTTGGTGATGGCAGGAATTTTGGAATAAAATCTCACAGACATGCTGCTGGATGACTGCTCTGCATCCGTTGATCGTCGACAAAAGTCGTGATCTCCGTGCATGGAATCGGATTTTAGCTCAAACTAACGACGTCCGTCAGCGTGATTAGGGTGAACTCCTCCTGCAGCCACCATGACTTGGTCGAAGGTGTAGACGGGGATTTCCGGCGAATAGGCGAACAGAAGACAGTCCACCCAGTCGAGATTTGTTTCCTCAAATTGTCGGAGTGCTTTAAGGACCACGTCGAGGTCTCCAACCTCTACCCCTTCAATGCCAAAAACCCACGTAGGACATCTGCCACCTGTCGCCGTGGATAGGCTGCCAGCCTAGGCGACGTGAGAACGTAAATCACCTCGGCGCATACGACCGGATGGATTATCGCGGTGAGTTCTGCTCGCGACACCCGATCAAAAATCGCTTTGAAGAGTGGGCTTGGTCCTCCGGTTCGCCTAAGAGAAGACGCAGGATCATATTAGCGTCAACAGGAGCACGGCGAGCCTTCTCACGCATCAGGTTGACCTTCTTTTAGCTTGTCGACCAAGGGGTTCTGATAGTCCTGACACGCGTCCTTGACATTCACGGGCTTGGGCATTCGAAGAATGCCAAGGAGATCGGACGTGGTGCGGGCAGGCACGGGAGTCAGGACCACCCTTCCATCTTGAATGTCAAATACGCCCCGATCACCCGGACCAATCCCGACCACATCGCGAAGTTCCTTCGGTACAACTACCTGACCCTTTTGATCAATATGCGACATAGTCATCGGCGTATCACCTCATACTCATGATATTACTACGGCCCGATCTGTCCTATCAGAGAAGTCGAGTCATACCCCGTCGATTTTGGCATGACAATCGAGATAAAAATAACCCAATGGCTGCGGTCTGGCGGCCGTTGTATTTGGTCTTGGCGAACTTGTTTCTCTACTATGCGTTTGATCTGTGGATGCAGCGGTACCATCCGGACCAACCGTTCAAGCGTTATGCGGATGACGCCGTTGTGCATTGTCGGTCGCTGGTGGCGGCGCAAGCCTTAACAGATGCCTTAGCCCAACGCTTTGGAGACTGTGGGCTGGCACTCCATCCGACCAAAACGGTCATCGTCTATTGCCAAGACGATGACCGTCGCGAGCCTTGCCCAGAGTCGGACTCGGAAGGAGAATCAGGGCCTTGCGCGTGGGCCTGGTGCTGCCGGCCTGGACGGCCCGCCACACGAAGGGCAACTTTGATCGTGTGGTGAACGGGGATGGACGGATCTCACAGCTAAGATCCGGTACATTCGTATGGATCGTCGCTTATGGAGAGGCCAAGGCGTCATCAGGAATGATGGCTTGGGTTTGGGCGCTTGGGATCCCAGTCAGTGCCCCTGGCATCCGATAGGGTCCGAACTCCGTAGATTTCCATCAATGGACGAGAGCGCGGGGACCTGAAGGGAAATGTGATGAAGGGACCGTGGCCATAACGTACGAGGCGACCGATGCCTGAGCGGTCGGACGCATCAGATGCATGGAATGGACGCTCAGAGCGTAAATCAGATGGCAGCGTCTGGAGGCGCCAATTCGGAATCGTCCGCGGATTGGTGCGCATAGTGGTCGGCTGCGGATCGTACCTGAGGCCACAAGGATTCGTGGCTAGACAGCCACTGTTCTAAGCGGCGCAAGTCGATATTGCAAAATCCTTCCTCGCGAAATTTCGCCAAAAGCCAACCTGCGCAATCCACCCATCCTTCCGTAGTCCATTGCGTTTTCAAATGATTCATGTCGGTAATGGGATTGGTTTGCTCATCGACGAGAGACGTGAGAAATTTGGCCAAACTCATCTTACGTTCGGCGGCCTCCAACTTTATCCGATCATACACCTCTTGGGACACACGGGTTTGCAATACCGGGTGGGTTTGTTCAAAATGCTTCTTTCGGTCGACTGGTGTAGCCATGTCCATCTCCTTTTTATGCGAAGGCTTGCTTCATGCGATGCCCTAGAATGAAAGTCGCCCGCCGAGTGGGAATCGTCGGCATCATACCGCAAGAGAACGTCGCATGCAACTATTTCTGGTCCCGATAGCCGGACCCCGACGGCGCCTTTGGCCGATGTTGGGATCTAAGGGCACTGAAATCTCTCGGTTTCCAGACGTTCCACTGTTTGTTGGACGGATGATTTTGCACCAGTAGAGGCTTTAGCACATCCTTTTGGAGATCTTACCGAAATTCGTTTGGCGCCCTATGCTTGCTTCGAAATTTGCACGGTTTCGGATTTCCGGCCATCGGAACTCAAAGCTGTTCCCGACGACTGGTAGTCTCTGGATTCCGTCGTGAGGCGGAACCGATGCTATCCGTCCTTTGTTCCACGGCTGCGTTTTTTCCGTCACTGAACTTCCTAATCCAGGAAGACTCTCCTTGGACATCGCGGACCGCGATCGGTTTGAACGAGAGATAGGCTTGCTCGCGAATCGGTCAACGTTTCGGGGCCGCTCGTTCACAGTGTGTTAGTCCTTCCGAGGTCGATGGGCGTTCTGGAGGCGAGCGATAGGAAGGGGTATAGGTCTATAACTTCGGAGCGCAGATGGGAGCTTTGGATTAACCCTTTGTCCTTCAAGCTCGAGTCGACAGCCCATGAGAGCGCCGTACTCGGTATTCATCGTGGATAAGATGGCGGCAGACTGGCATCAGACCATGTTTACGAAGCGATCCTCGGCACTTTTAGGTGGCATCGATCGGGTGCGAGGATGAATTCATCAGTATAGTCCCCCCAAAAATGGGTCAGCCTGACATAGAGGCTGAGCCGATGGTGCTTGGTAGCAAATGGCGGCGGTTGAACGCATATGGGGATTCTTCCTTTCAATCACAGGTTGATGACAGGGGGGATTCGGACCGTTAGCCGACGCTGGCAAACCAAAGAACGAGGGTGTTTTGGCCGCATATCGATTGAATCGCCATGGCTCTCGCTGATCACGAAACAAATTAAGGCGTCAGTGACGGACTTGGATCATCGATTTGGACACGCGGAGTCCCTGTGGTGACGGTGACATGGAAAAAGAGACGGCATCCGGCGGCCCGTGGAATTTCATAGCAGGGCCCATCTGGGTTTACTATCGAACTTCACCTCTGTGCCGGAGGGGGCGTCTCCACCAGAGGGCCATTGACCTGCTGGGAACGTGCTTGGGGAGAGTTGTCTCCAAGTCAAAGACGGCTCGGTATTCTGCCCGCGGCGAGTGGCACCCAGCTCTGGATGCGAGAGTTCAACCTCCAGAACAAAGTTCCGGCTTGGTGATAGGCCGGGTCAAAAGCTTAAGCTTTAGGGGGCAAGGCAGTCCCTGTGATGGGGGCTCAGGTAAGAAGTCGCTGGCTCGACTGCGACAACGGGGAGCGCTCGCTCGATTCCGGTCCCTGAGATGGCCTGGGTGGATGCCATTTTCAAGATTACTCGATAATGTCGGCAAAAAAGCAAAGAGGATTTGCCTAAAGAGCGGAGTCCTTGAAGTTCATGGGATTTGAACAAACGAGGGGCCAATGGCATGAACTGCCAAACATCGTGCCCAAAACGACATCGGAAATGTTGCTACCCTTCTCGTCATCCCTATCCGTAGCCATATCAATCGATTCATCGTTGGGTAGGCGAGGTGGGGAATTTTGGGGCCCTTGAGTCTGGGAGCTGGATAGACCGGTTGGAGGGTCTAGGGGATGGCACGGTCGAGAAGGGGAAGGGAGCTTATGCGTAATAGTGGGGACGTCTGTCATATTGCAATTGGGTGTCGAACCCTTGACCAGGCTTACGACTTTTATGTGCTAGGTCTGGGTTGCAAGCTTGCTCGACGTTATCCAGATCGGATTACTCTCGATTTTTTTGGGGATCAATTGGTATGCCACCTCTGCCAGGAATCCGATCTGGTAGCGATTCCTGCATTTTATCCTCGCCATTTTGGGGTCACGTTCGGCGAGCGGAGTGCGTTCGAAAATCTCATTCGGCTCATTAAAATTCGAAATCTGCCGTTTTTTCGAGCGCCATGCACTCGTTTTGAGGGAACAGCAGAAGAACATCTAACGTTTGCTCTATTGGATCCGGCCAACAATGTATTGGAATTCAAACACTATGTTGATCCGCGCATGATGTATTAACGCACCTCTCGAGGCCAGAGGGATCGTTGCGGTAATAGTTCCCACCTGGCCTCTTTTTCTCGAACGGGGACCGTGCGGATGTTGGAGTAGGGTGGCGAAATGGCAGTTGCTAACAGCGACATGAAAAACCCGATCGACTTACGGGAGCGGGTAGAGGTGGTGTCAATGCTAATTGATGAATGGCGCTGTTCAGAGGCCATGGCAGTATCCATGTGGGGTTTAAATTAGCGGTCCGCAAGCCATGGTGTCAATAGATGGTGCCTTCGCGACCCATTTATCCGGCCAGGGCCTGCCATTTTGGATTGGCCCATCTTGCCTCAACGATCTTGCCAGGGGGAATGGATCGGAACGTAAGACTTTTTCGTTTTTCTGGAAATCCCGGAGTCTAGTCACCAAGCCTCTCCCAATACCATTCAATACCCGACGCCTAGATCCGAGCCTGGTCAGCGCAGAAAGTGCGTAAGAGCCCAGTCTGCGGTAGCCTTGGGCGACCAGGTGACGATGGACCTCCGACGCCATCCGAGACTAGGGAGGGAAGCCGGTGTTTGAGCAAAATCCCGGCGATCATTCGGAGCAAGACGTATCCCCATAATAAAATGGGAACTCGGTGCAGGAGGCTGAGCGGGTGGAACATCGCGTTTTGTGGTCTTTGGGAGCCTTGACGGGGGCCGAAGCGCAAGAGAGTCGAGCAATCTTAGCCTCACGAACAGAGACTCCTTGTTTACCCTGAGTTCCAAGGCTTCTAATATCTGAGGTACCAAATATTTGAATCTTATCCTGACTAAAGACTTCAGTTTTTCATCCTATCCTCTTTTGACGTCGGACAGACGTTGGCTCTCGATGCAACCAATGCTATACTAAAGAGAGAACATACATTCTCTCTGGTGTCGAAGGCTGTCGAGGACACGCGTGCTCAGAGGTCGGACGCGGCGGTGAGGAGAGGAGAGGATTCACGAATGCGAGTCACACTTAAGAGAAAGCGCAAGCGGGCCGATCCGAAAACGTCCATCGCTTACCACGCGAAAGATATGATTCAAAAGATTCTAGTCGATCGGCTGGGGAACGAGGCGCTGGCGTGGTATGGACTGGAGTTGCCGGCGATTCATGGGCCCCTGCCGTCGGTATTGTCGGTCTTGACCATTGAAAAACGTGAAGTCGACTCGGTGTACCGCTTAGCCGACGGGACGATTTTGGATGTGGAGTTTCAAAGCGACTCGATGAGGCAGAAGGATCTCGAGCGGTTTCTGCGCTATGCCACGATCTTGGGGACGCACTACCACACCGCGGTCACGATGGTCGTGGTCCATCTCAGAGCGCACTCGGCTGCAGCCGGCCTAGATTTAGGGGCGGTCGTTCTGCGCTTGAATCCCGTGTTTTTAGCCGAGCGCGATGGGCAAGCCGCCTTCAAGCGGCTTGAGGCCAAGGTCGGGCATCCAGACACCTGGGAGTCGGGCGATTATTTGGACCTCGCATTTTTGCCGTTTATGCGCGATCCGACCCGGACGCAAAAAGAACGCGCACTCTGGGCAGCCCAGGTAGCAGAACAGTTGCCGGAGCCGATCAACCGCTATGCGACGGCAATGATCATTGGGCTTACCCGTACCTTTGTGGACCCTTGGGTGCTAATAGGACTCCCGGAAAATTAAAGTGATGGATTACCGACGGCGGTTTGTTGGTTTCCGATAAGATGTGCTCGAGGATCAGAGGCCATAAGGCAGTCAACCGTACCTATAGAGCGCAATATTACGAATACACACTGGACGGAATAAAGGATTTTGCGGTACCGATGCGGAACTTGTCTCCATCCAAATCTTGGAGGAGGCGGGAATGATGGGAATCACTCACGAGATCCGTCGGTTCTTGAAGGACCAATATGTCACGATGATGCCCGTGCTGAATGAGAAAGCCAAACGGATCTGGGCCGGGTCCACGGCGCGGGGTTTGGGTTACGGGGGGATTACCGCCGTGAGCCAAATTACCGGCTTGGCCCCGAATACGGTACGAGCTGGCGTTCGGGACGTGGAAGATCCAGACGTTCGCCTCTCATCGCGAATTCGTCGTCCCGGGGC
>JAMCVM010000124.1 GCA_023475835.1 Bacillota bacterium
CGAATCCTCCTTGTCGATTATTGACGATGCTCGATTTGATGAAAATTCGACGGACCGGATGGAATCTGATCGAGGGCGACGGCCAAGCGCGGGTCGGGTCAGGCCTCGACGGTCCGTGCCGTCGGCATATGAGACAGCGCTGGGAGCATCGCGCATACGAGCCGCAAGCGTCCCTTCGAGTACTGGATCCAGGGTTCACCCCTCGACCAGAAATGCTTCCCACGCTGAGGGTAAAATGCCGCATTTACGCCTTATCGGTTGAGTTTCTGAACTTCCCCCTGCGTCATCGATATCCCGACTGAGAAGCCGTCAAACTGCCCGAAACCTTCTCTTCCGGTACGGCGCTCCATATTCGCATCCATCCTGGCCCTGGGTGTTGGCGCTAACTGGATTTGTCATCGGTTCCGCTAACTTTCGTGCCATCAGATACACCACAAATCATAACCAGACGTAAAGCCGAGATCAGCCCAAGGGGCTGAAATTCGCTGATTGACGTACCCAGAAAACCACTGTCTACGCCAATCAGCGAATGCTGAGAATACCATAGGGCGAGTTCCCCGACCACCAGCGCAACCCGGGAATTAGGCTAGAACCGATGACTACAGGCTTAGCCAAACCATAGACAAAAGAAGTTAGCCAAAACACCCCCTGGGGTCTTTGGAGATGAATTGTTCGCATTTCTCTTAACGGCTGGGTTAGAAGCCTGTCCCGGAGGAAATCAAAGGTCCGGACGAAATTCGATAAAATCAACGAAAGTGGAGGTCGCTAAGCGGTGCCGGGAGATAGGCTGACTCAAATCCCACTCGCTGACAAGCGACTCCACCCTGTCTGTAGAATAAATGGGATGCCTGAGACAAACAATAGCTCTACGACATTCGAGGAGCGTGACACTTCATGGCGCAATCCAACGAAGAAACCGTAGTCTTGCTTAATGCCGATCTCTATGGCGAACACGATGCCATCCTGTATTATGTCACCCATGCTTGGACCGTAGTCCGGCAACACGGTCAGCAAATCTTAGAAATTGCCAATGACGAAATGCGCCATTTTAAATGGCTGGGTCATGCCATTTCGCAACTGGGCGGGATCCCAGATTTGACTCCGCCCTCGATTGGCCCTGTCTCCACCGCTCAATCGGCACTGCAAACGGACGTTGATGCCGAAATTCATGCTATTCATCAATACCAAGAGCACACCGAACTCATCGAAGATGCCAGGATTAAACAGCTCTTGCAACGTATCATCGTCGACGAACGCGACCATCTCCGACAATTTCAAGAATTATTGGATTCGACCCATGGTGAACCCGGCTTTAGCCGCCCGCCCGAGGATGATATGGCCCCCCTGGCTCAGAAATTGCAACAAACCATGCAAGCCGAATATCAGCAAATGATCGCCTATTTGCTGCGTTCGTTTACCGAAGATCACACACGGCAACTCGGCCTCGACATGGAGGAACGGTCGATTGATGAGATGCGCCACATGGGATGGATCGGCCGTCGCCTGGGCGCTATCGGCGTGCAGGCTGATTTATCGGCCCATGAAATCCAAACCCTTGCGGCCGGAGAACAGGATGAATGGGCGCGGTATCAAGATATGAGGATTTGGGCGAAGGAGCATTTGCCGGCGCTGTTACCCACCATTGATCGCTTTTTGGCTCATGAAACTTACCATCTGCAATCGTAGACCGCGCCACGCCAGCGCCTCTGATTCTCCGAGCATGCGGTCCGACGAAGATGGCCCAAGGCTCCCGCTGACGCTTCTATCCGGTGATCCGATCAATCTACCCGCTCTGCATTGACTCGGCTTTCGCCAAAACCCGGTCGTCTTGGTGGATCATAGCGCCGCTCGGAGAGGTTTAACGTGAAACGAGTGGGTCAGAACATCGCCTTGCTCGCACTGACCCACAAAATACCCGTCTGAACATCTAGTGGCAGCCGAAAGCCCATCGCTTGAATCCAAGATGGACCTCCGTCACGGAGGTGATCAAAGCGATGACGCCCGGTCCATGCGTCGGATGAACCGAGAGACCTCCTAAGCCCCTTCGCTTTACCCCAAGGCGCTTGATCCAGCGATCCACATCGGTCCACAAGATATCGATTTTTCCGGAGTTTGTCATCAGTTCCCGCTTAAGGACACGAAAATGGTCGGTAAAGCGGGCACAGCCATCAGGATCAAACCCGGCTCGGCCACCGTCAGGATGATGCCAGTTCATCCATGGCGTATAAAACCCGACCCGCCATCCAAAGTCACGCGCCGCCTCGGCGAACTCTCGCACAATATCTCGTTTAGGACCAAGGTTACCGCTGGTATCAAACCCGCCGTAAACCCCCTACCTTTAGATATCGGGATTTAAGGCGCTCGCCGTCAGGCGAAGGTGTGTCGTCTCCAAGCTATACCTTGGGCGTTATATTGAGGAGGTGTTCGTCCTTTGACCAACAGATACGTTGGCAGTTGTCTCTCGCAATCGGTGGAGACGTAGAATATATCGCGTCGTTACGACCAGACGTTAACAGGATTGGGCGAACCAAGGTGGTTAGCGAAGTCTAACCATCACGGCAAGTCACCAGAGACCTTCGGGCGACTGGATAGGGGGTGTTTGGCTCACCCCTTGCGAGTAAAGCGCACCGAAGAACGTTCCTCCGAAGAATCCCCTGCGTTATCGCATGGGGAGTGTCAAACTCCCATCAGACCGGCGTGGTCGCGCCTTACCGCGGCCGTGGGATTGGCCGGAGGCTGAAGCAGCAGCAAAATCAGTGGGCCCACCGCCATGGCTATGGGCAAATCGCCAGAAGTTTCGATCCGCTCTATCGCCGCAGCAATCAAGGATTGCCTACAGACGGTCTTCATTGGGGATGGGCCGTGCCCATCCCTACCCATATCGAGCGATCGAGGATCCTGCCAACCTAAAACCCTCCATCCCGACTGACATGGCTATCCTAAAACGAGAAAACCCGTCGTGGCCCTTCGCTGGCACCAAGCGCTCAGCCGCCCGTTCACAGTTGCCTTGGACCGCAAATTTCCGGTGGTTGGGGTGTCTAACGGACAAAATCTGTGGTATCACATCAAAAACATTTGGTTGCGCGGCCGACCATGGCCTAACCCTCTTCCTGAGGTCACACCTTGCCGCGTAATCGATTCATCGAGTACAATTGCTTTAGCACGATACTGCATTAGCGAGGTGATGTGGCGGTGGTCGAACCCCGAGATGAAATCTTAACCATGCCGGGCTATACTCCCGGACGTTCTGTCGAGATGGTGGCCCGCGAATTGGGATTGAAAGACGTCATTAAACTGGCTTCGAACGAAAGTTTGTGGGGAACCTCCGAACGAGTATTAGCTGCAGCCTCTAGGAGTCTTTTAAGCCTGTATCAATATCCCGAAGTGGTACCCCTCCCTCTCGTTGAACTGCTGGCAGAGCGTTCTGGTTTTTCTCCTGCCGAGATTTTGGTTGGCAATGGTGCTGATGAGCTCTTGCGTCTCGTGGCCACGGTCTATGTGAAACCTGGGCAGCAAGTGATTTACCCCACCCCCAGTTTTGCCGCCTATGCCTATGGCGCAAGCTTGATGGGAGCTCAAGGCGTGGCGGTCTCGTTGCAAGCCAATGGCGCGATGGACCTCGAGGCGATGGCTGACCGCATCGACTCTAACACCGCGTTAGTTTATCTCTGCAGTCCCAACAATCCTACCGGCGCAATCTTTCGGCAACAAGAATGGGATCGCTTTTTAGAGCGTGTCGAGGGTCGCGCCTTGATTGTGGTCGATCAAGCTTACCGTGAGTTCGTCGACGATAAGGACTATGCACGGATTGAAGATGCCATTCAGCAGGGGCTGGCGGTGGCTATGGTGCGAACTTTTTCTAAGCTCTACGGCCTAGCCGGAGCCCGCGTGGGATGGGCCGCTGCCCCGGCCCCTGTCATCGACCTCATGCGCCGCGTGCGCGAACCTTTTTCTCTTAATGCGATTGGCATTGCCGCTGCCACCGAGGCTCTTCGTGACTGCGAGTATTTCGACCATGTTCGCCAAGAAACATTGGCACTGCGCCGTTGGCTGCAGATCGAATTGACGAGGCGCGGGCTGAGCGTACTAGAAAGCCAAGCAAACTTTTTGACCTTCGCCTGCCCAATCGATGCCACCGACATGGCCCGGCGTTTGGAACAACAAGGCATCATTATTCGCCCCACCACCAGCTTCGGACTTCCTCAGCATTGCCGAGTCTCCATTGCTCCCAAACCGATGCTAGAACGTTTCGTCCACGGCTTAGATCGCATTCTGGCCGAAGCCTAACCGGGTCTTGCCCATTTTAGAGGATGCATGCTACAATTCACTTTAGCACGATAGTGTATTAGCGAGGTGACTTATGAAGACTTGGATGGCTCAGGCCCGCGATCAGTTTCGACAAACCAGCGCCCTGATTGGACAATTGGACCAAAAGGGATTTACTCCCGTCTCCACCGCACCTACGCACGATACCGAGGTGCGCCGAGATCACACCCTAGCCATCATCGAACGCTTGGCATCCTGGTCACCCGAGGCTTTTGAGTATCCGCTCAAGGTTTTTTCCACCGGTCCGGTCTTCGCCCACGGAACCTGGGCCGAAAGCCTGGACGTGGAAGTGCTGGAAGATCCCATGGTCGATCCCGAAGCCATCATTTTCGACCTTTTAACCCACCTTATCTCTGAACGCTTTATCCCTCCGAGCAACCGGGACCTGGTGTTCGTGGCTGGCCACTTGGGCCTCTTGCGCACGCTCCTCTCCCAAAGCCAATGGCCGCCGGAAGACATCTCGGCACTGGAACGAAACTTTGCGGAAGGACGCTTTAGCCAAGCCGAACGTTTCGTTGCCAAACGCAATCCGAACCTCTTGCCACTGTTCCGACCGACGCCGCCGAGAGCCGTTCTCTCGCTGTTGGACTCGCTCCCCGGGGCCAGTACAGGAAACAATGTGAGGGCACTGACGGCGGTGCTTCCCTCTGGGGTCGACCATGTGCCTTCGGTCCTCTGGGATTTGAGCCTCACCGGGGCCTTTGCCTACTACTCCGGCCTTGTGTTTGCACTCTATGCCCGGGGTCAGGGAGAAGCCCTCATAAAAGGGGGCCGCTTTTCGGTGCACTATCAAGAGCGCCACTGGCAAGGTGCGGGGTTCACCATTGTGTTGCCCGAATGGTTTGCTTCGTAAGTCCGCTGTCGCTCAGAGAGGGGGGAGATGCATGGAACACTTTCACGATATTCGCGTGGCTATCGCTAAAGGCCGCATTTTAGAACAACTGGTTCCGCGCTGGACCAAGGCCCATCTTCCTTGGCCGATCGAGCCAGAAAGCCGCCAATTGTGGTTTTCTGGGGATGACGCCGGCCCGGGCGCAATGATTGTGCGCGGGCCTGATGTACCTACGCTGGTCGCCCGCGGAGCGGCAGATCTCGGCATCGTCGGCACCGACCTCTTGGTGGAGCGAGGCATCCAAGGGGTTTTGGAAGTGGGCGACCTGGATCTGGCCGAATGTCGGGTGGTGTTAGCTGGCACCAGCGGCAAGCGCCCTGACGGGCCGTTCCGGGTCGCTAGCAAGTACCAGAAAATCACCCGCGACTATCTCGACCGCAATCATTTCCAGGCGGATATTGTTCGTCTTTCTGGCAGTCTCGAGCTGGCCCCGTTGATTGGGTTGGCCGCCTATATTGTCGACATCGTGGAGACTGGAGAAACCCTGCGCCAACATCGTCTCATCGAGATAGAAACCATCATGCCGTCACACGCCTGTCTCATCGCCAATCCGGCGCATTGGCGAGCCAAGCCGGAGGTCGTCACCATTCGCGATCGCCTGGTCCAGCACCTGGCCTGACTACATTTTGTCCGTGGCCGCAGTCGCTTGCTGTATCTTCGAACAGATATGTCGGGTTGGCTGGCGTGAACTACCTACTTAATTAAGGAGGACGACCCCTTGACCGATGTCCTTGAAATTCTTCGCCGCGTTCGCGAAGGCCGGGAACGCGCCGTGGTCGAGTATAATCTTATCTTCGATCAGGTAAACATGACGCCCCACGACTTGGTCTACGATCCCTTCACGGTCGAGGTGGGGCTCCCCTCTCCTGCCATCCGAGAGGCCCTAGACGTAGCCATCGCCCGCATTCGCCGTTTCCACCGCGCGACCCGTCCTGCAGAAACCACGCAATTCGACGCCGATCATGGTCTTGGCCTCAGTGAGAGGTGGCTGGCTTTGGGTCGGGTTGGAGTCTATGCGCCTAATGGCGGTTATCCTCTAGTCTCCAGTCTTTTGATGACCGCTATCCCTGCTCAAGAAGCGGGGGTAGAAGACATCGTGGTCGCCATTTCACCGCGCGGCAACTCCCGTACCCATCCGGTATGGAACTATGCTCTCAAACAGTTGGGTTGCCATCAAGTACTGGCCGCTGGCGGGGCTCAGGCGATGGCGGCCTTGGCTTACGGCATCGACGGACTGAAGCCCGTGGATCTGATTGCCGGCCCCGGCAACCGTTACGTCACTGCAGCCAAACAAGCCTTATCCGCTGAAGGGGTCGTCGGTATCGACCTCTTAGCCGGTCCTTCGGAAGTGCTCATCATCGCCGATGGCAGTGCCCGCCCCGAATTCGTTGCCTACGACCTGTTGTCCCAAGCCGAGCACGCCGAAGATGCCAGTGCAATTTTGCTCAGTTGGGATCAGGCATTATTGACGGCAGTCGAAACGCTGACCCAAAATGCCCGAGCGGCTGACCCTCATCGTGCGCTCGGCCGCATCCGCTTCGAACTCGTGGCCGACCCCGATTCGGCAGTGGATCGACTGAACCAGATTGCGCCGGAACACGCCGGATTGGTGGGTACCGCTGCCGAAGCCCTGGCACCTAAAGTGCGCACAGCCGGAGCGCTGTTCATTGGAGCCATGGCGGGTCAAGCGTTGGGCGATTATGTGGCTGGACCCAGCCACGTCCTCCCCACAGGCGGCACCGGCCGATTTCTCTCGGGTCTTTCCACCCGGACGTTTATGCGCCGGATGTCTGTGATCGAAGCGCGGGGCCCATTGCGCTCCGATCTGCTCGACCACGGTGCGACTCTCGCGGAATTGGAAGGTCTTCGCTTTCATCAGCAGTCGCTTTTGATCCGAAAATCTCCACTCGGTTAGCCCCCGGCCGTTGGCTGATTGGCTGGACCGCATTTTCTCGCCGCAAGGTGGAGATTCCTACAAGGTTGACATTTTTAAAGGAGGATAGCTTATGAGTACCCTTCGAAGCCATCGCGTGAAGCGCACCACCCGCGAAACCGACATCACCCTGACGCTTGACCTGGATGGTCCGCTCGCTGATCCCCAGATTAACACCGGCCTGCCTTTATTTGATCATTTCCTTTCTGCCTTCGCTCAGCACAGTGGATACGGCATGGACCTTAAGGCCACGGGCGATCTAGCCGTCGATCCCCATCATTTGATCGAAGATGTCGGCATCGTTCTTGGCGATGCGCTCCAGGTTGCTCTCGGTGACCGTCGAGGGATCCAACGCTTTGGGCAGCGTTATTTGCCCATGGATGAAGCGTTAGTCTTAGTGGTTTTAGACATCTCAGGAAGAGGCCAATTGTTCTGGTCTGGCCCCTTTCCCGACCGTTCGATCAACAATGTGGCGAGTGAAGTCTGGCCCGAGTTCTTTAAGGGCCTGGCCCAGCACGGCGGCCTTACGCTTCATCTCATTTGTCAATTCGGAACCAATGCCCATCATGTTTACGAAGCCGCCTTCAAGGGACTGGGCCGGGCTTTAGCTGAGGCCACCCACAGCACAGGATCGGACGATATTCCCTCGACGAAAGGTTCGCTTACGGTCTGAGCGTTGTGGATTTCTTAAGGAGTGAAGTCATGCACGTTGCCATTGTCGATTATGGAATGGGTAATTTAGGAAGCCTGGAGGCGATGGCCCACCGCCTCGATCTCGAACCCTTACTCTGGCGCCAGGGGCCTTTGCCCAAGGGGGCAGACTGGGTGATCTTCCCCGGGGTAGGCTCGTTGTTAAACGCCACTCATGAGCTCTCCCAGCGCGGGTTGACGGCGCCCTTAGAACAGGCTAAGCAGGACGGTGTGCCCATCTTAGGGATTTGCCTTGGATTGCAGCTTTTGTTTGAATCGGGAGACGAAGGCGGGCGAGGGCTCGGTTGGTTCGAAGGTACCGTCCCTCGCCTCCAGGCCGCTCGCACCCCCCACATGGGCTGGAACACCGTCCGGTCGACCAGGCCGAATCCGCTTTTGGACAGCGACCCAAACCCGGCTGATCCTGCCTATTACTTCGTTCACAGCTATGTCGTCCGGCCCCGTCATGCCGATCTCACCCTCGGGGAAACCACCTATGCTAACGAAACCTTTACCAGTGTCGTAAAGGACCGAGCCGTGGTCGGCGTCCAGTTTCACCCAGAACTGAGCGGCAGCGCAGGGCGTCGCTTCATCCAGTCCTTCATCCGTCAGGTCGTCGCATGAGCGCTATTGAAGTTTGGCCAGCCATCGATCTGCTGCAAGGAGCACCTACCCGACTCTATCAAGGATCTTTCGATCATCCGACCGCTTACGCCCGGACCGCGTCCTATCTCCTCGCTTACCTCCGGGAGATAGGCTGCCCGCGCCTGCACTTGGTGGATCTCACTGGCGCTCAAAGCGGTCAATTCAGTGCCTGGGACACCTTGGCTGAAGCAGCCCATCTGGGTTTTTTAGTCGAGGTGGGAGGAGGATTTCGCGACTTCGAGGCCATTGCTCGAGCCTTGGCTGAGGGGGCTGGCCATGTCGTCTTAGGCACAAAGCTCATCACCTCACGCTCCTTTGCTGAAGAGGTGCTGGCCCGATTTGGCCCGGAGCGAATCGTCGTCGGCCTGGATGTCTTAGATCATCGCGCCCGCATCCACGGCTGGACAGAGCCCGGCCCCGATGCCAAAGCCTCCTGGCAATCGTTGAACCGCCTGGGGTATGATCGCCTCAACGTCACCGATATTCAGCGCGACGGCAGTTTAGCGGGGATTCGCCCTGGTTTTTGGCAAGCCTGGGGTACTCTTCCCGGCAATCTCTGCGCCGGTGGAGGCGTCGGCTCCCTGAACGACCTCGAAATGTTGGCCCAGTGCCACCTTAGCCGCGCGGTGGTGGGCAAGGCCTGGCTGGAAGGCATCATTGATCTCACCACCATTGACTGGGAGGAACCATAATGTATCTTCCACGCATCATTCCCTGTCTTGATGTGCGCCATGGACGCGTAGTCAAAGGCGTGAACTTTCTCGATCTGTCGGATAACGGGGACCCGGTGGAACTGGCCGAACGCTATGCCGCCACCGGAGCCGACGAATTGGTATGGCTCGATATCGTGGCCACCGTAGAAGACCTCGAACTGGCTACCGACCTCATTCGTCGCGCTCGGCAAGGCGTCGATATTCCGCTCACTGTGGGGGGCGGCATTCGCACCGTAGGTCAGGTGGGTGCCTTGCTGGATGCCGGGGCAGACAAAGTCTCGATTAACAGCCAAGCTCTGGCTGAACCGGACTTGATCGGTCGCGTGGCTAAACGCTGGGGCAGCCAATGCATGGTGGTGGCTATCGATGCCCAACGGGAAGGCGATCACTGGCAAGTCTATAGCCACGGCGGTCGATCGCGGACCGATTGGGAATTAGGGGCTTGGCTGAAACGCGCTGAACAAGAAGGTGCAGGCGAATTCCTTTTAACCAGCATGGACGCCGATGGCACTCGCCGGGGCTACGACTTACCCATGTTATCGTTCGCCCGCAGTCTGATCCACCGCCCTCAGATCGCCTCGGGCGGGGCCGGCAGCATTGACGACTTGGAGAATGCCATCCGCCACGGTGAAGATGCGCTGTTAATCGCCTCGATTTTGCACCAGGGCGATACCGATTTACCTCATATTAAAGAGGCACTAATCCAACGGGGGGTCGCAGTGAGATGGCCGATTTAATCGAAGACGGACGACAGCTTTTTCCGGTAGTGGTTCAAGATATCAAGACGGGTCGGGTGTTGATGTTGGCTTTCGCTAATGACGAAGCCTTGGCAAAGACCCGCGAGACCCATCTCGCCCATTTTTACTCGCGTAGTAGAAAGACCCTCTGGCAAAAGGGAGAGACCTCGGGCCACATCCTCCCAGTCGATGAAGTCCTGGTCGACTGCGATCACGACAGCTATCTCTACCTAGCTCAACCGGTGCATCCTGTCTGCCACCGCAACACCCCCGGATGCTTTGATCACGCCCCGGCTGAGTTTGCCGATTCCGGCCAAATTCTCAACACCCTCGCAGGATGGATTCATGAGCGCGCCGTCGGCCCCGAGGATTCCAGTTCCTATACCCAGCGTTTGTTGAAAGCTACCCCGGATCGGATCTTGAAAAAAATCGCTGAGGAGTCGGGCGAGGTCATTATTGCGGCGCTGACCCCGGGCGAGAGCCAAAGTCAGGAACTTATCTGGGAAAGCGCTGATCTTCTCTTCCATCTGGCCTTGGTCTGGGAGAAATTCGGCATCCATCTCGATCAAATAGCTCGAGAACTCGAACGACGGCATCGTCCGAGTCCGGCCTCGAACTAGCAGTTTGGGCGGAAAAATGATACTACTATTAACGTACCCGTCATTGGATCGCGGGACGAAGGGAGAACCGATATGCCGTTTCGCCGCTCGTGGGGTTATGCTGAAGGCCGTACCCTAACGTCCAACCAAGAGCAGACCTTAAATCATCTCTTGGAGAAATATCACACCGTCCAAACCCACAATTTTGTGGATGAGTTGGATGTGACCCAAGCCGTGCTCCATCGCGCCATCCCCTTTAGTGAACTGACTGTGGAAGAGGCCAACCACATCGGTGCCCACTTGGAGGTGCGGATCATGCTGCACACCTATTTTGCCGATGCTTTACCGGAAGAACCGTTAGACTTCGCCCATGAAACCGACCTTTTGCAACACGATCGAATGCTCGTCGAGCGCGTCATTGCCCGAGCCGGGTGGGACGTCGGCGAATACTTTTTCTCGCCCCATCCGCTGACGTCCGATCTCAAATGAACGAGAGCGAAGCCCGCATCTTAGTCGTCGACGACGAAGAGAGTATTCGTGATCTTCTGGTGATGGGTCTTGGCCATCGTGGGTTTGAGGTCGAGGCGTACGCCACGGCAGAAGACGCCCTGGCGGAAGTGGGACGGCTAGCCCCGCACGCAGCCATCGTCGATATCATGCTGCCCGGAGAAGACGGGTTTCAACTCACCCGCAAGCTGCGTCAAGATCCTGAACTCTATATCTTGGTACTCACTGCACGCGACGCCACGCAAGATCTGGTCCAGGGTCTGGATGGCGGGGCCGACGACTACGTGGTGAAGCCGTTTGAACTCGACGAATTGGTGGCGCGACTCAAAGCGGGACTGCGCCGAGTGCAGCGGGACATAGACACCAAAATGCGCTTCCGGGAGATTTTTTTGGACGATTCTGCCCACCGCGTCGAGATCTCCGGGCAACTGGTGAACCTGACCGCCAAAGAGTATGAACTTCTGCGCTATTTGATGCGAAACCCCGGCCAGGTCGTCTCCAAAAGTCAAATCCTCACCCACGTTTGGGGTTACGAATACCCGGGCGATGACAATTTGGTCGAGGTTCACATCTCGAGTCTTCGCGACAAAATCGGAGATACCGAGAAACAGACGGTGCAAACCGTTCGCGGATTTGGCTATCGCCTGGGAGGTTAGCCTTGAAGAGCCGCACCCTGGCCTCACTGCTTATCGTCCGTCAATTGATCCTGCTGGCGTCGGTCTTGGTGGTGATCGGCGTCAGTCAATGGCTCATCTTGCGAAATATTTTGTATCAAACCGTAGCGCGCACGCTCAGTGGCTCCGCCGGCGTCTTAGAGTCGTTTGCCCGACATCTGCTGGTTAAATCCCGTACTTTGGAGTCGGCTTCTGTGCTGCCTGCCACCAAAAGAACGCACCATCTCTATTCCGCCCATTCTATCCATAGCATTCTGTCTCGGCTCAAAGCCCCGGGTACCGAAATCGTCGTGGCCAATGCCAAAGGCAAGGTCATCGTGATCTCACCCGATCTCCCCAAACACACCGTCCTAACACCGTCATCCAGCTTCTATCTGTGGCATGGACGGGTGGTCATTACCGAGACCCTAAGGCACGGCCAGCATCTTTTGGGCTATCTCTGGATGCTTTCCTCGGTGTCGTCGATGAACCATATCTTATTCGAAGACACGGAAATTTTTGGCGCGGTCATCGTAGCCGTGATTGTGCTCTTTGCTGCGATGGGGGTGTTCTCCGTTCGCAGAGCCCTCGAGCCGTTGCGACCCGTGGTCGCCAGTACCCTTAGGATTGCCGGAGGCGAATGGGGACGTACCGTACCGGTGCCCCTGGAGCCCCAAGAACTGCGGGAGCTGAGCCATGCCGTGAATACCATGTCGGTGCGAATCCAAGAATCCTTCGCCAAGGAACGCGCCATCTCCGACCAAATGCGAAGATTTGTCGCCGACGCGTCCCACGAACTGCGCACTCCCTTGACCGCCATTAACGGATTTTTAGGATTGTTAGATACCGGCGACCTCAATCCTGAGGAGACCGCTCAAGGCCTACGCGCTATGCGCCGGGAGAGCCAGCGCATGGCGCGTATGGTCAACCAACTGCTGACCTTGTCGCGTCTCGATGCCGCCCCCCATCACGAATTTCACATTCGTCCCATCGACCTTGGCCGCTGGCTGACGGAAATCGGTCCGACCTTGGAGGCCCTATGCCCTGGTCACCGGCTGCACATCCAGCCCACTCCTGACACCGTAACGATTCTAGCCGACCCGGATCGGCTGAGCGAAATCTTGTTTAATTTGGTCGACAATGCTGAGCGCCACACTCCCAAGGGCACCTCCATTCATCTCGAAATTGGAAACAGTGCGGATAGCGGATGGCTGATGGTCCGTGATCACGGTCTCGGGTTTCCTGAAGGTGCCCAGGACCGGGTTTTCCATCGTTTCTATCGCGGCGACCGCGCGCGATCCGGGGAAGGCAGCGGCCTGGGCCTTTCCATCGTCCATGCCTTGATGGCCGCGCAAGGAGGGCGCGCCGAGGCCGAAAATGTGGCGCCTCCGGGCCATGGCGGGATGGTCACACTGTACTTCCCAAGGCCGGCATAGGGACACCAGGGCGTAAATGAAAGTAATAGCGAAGCACCGATTGGGCGGGTTTCCCCCGCGGCGTATAGCCGTTGTCATGTGGACCGCCTTGCCAGTGCGGATTGGATGGATTGGCCCACCAGAACCAAAACAAGCCAGCGAGCCATGGGCGGCGGTAAATGGTTTGAAAAGTGGCTAGATAGCATCGCTTTTGCAACCCGAGATTCACCGCCGCCGAGGGTGTCCAATCACCCGGGTTGGCTGCGGCCCCGTTGCCAGAAAAATAGCCCAACTCCGTAATCACGAAAGGTTTTCGCACGAGCCCCGAAGCCATCCGCCAGGTTTGAATCCTATCGGCTAGACGATCCCAAGCCGCGGCCAGTTCCGAAGTGGTCGGATCTTTGGCCGTGGTCAGAGGGAAATAGGCGTCTACCCCGACCACATCCAACAATTTCCAGAACGTCACCTTCTGATAGTGGGGATAGTCCGCCCCGTACGTGATCGGCCCGTGATAGTACTGACGAACGTCAGCGATGGCTCGCGCCCAATAGGGCTCGTATTGAGGCACATCGTCGATGCGGTCAAATTCATCGCCGATTGCGAATAGACTGACATGATCCGCCTCGGCCAGTCGCGCATAGTGGATGAGGTAGTGATCATAGGAGCGAAACCAGGCCTTGGGGTCTTTGGGTTGGAATGTTGCCTGCCAGGCGTTCTGGTGGTTGGCATTAATGAAAATATCTAAAAACACACGCATCCCTAGCCCGCCTAAATAGGCAATCATGCGACGGACGCTGGCGTCAGTCGGTGTTTCTTTGTCGTCGGCAAAAATCCGGTCGGACTCGTCGTTCTTTTGATACCACGCTACCTGAAGCGACATCCAATTGACGCCGTCCTTGCGCAACTGGCCCAACGAGGCATACACCTGAGGATCGAGGAACACATTCCGCTGGTATCCCGCTTCGGTCATACCCTTCATGAACCCCTGTTCTGGCGGCAGCGCATTATGCATAGGCGACAGAAGACTCCCGGGATCGCAACCCGCCAGCGCCAAAACCGCGGCCAAATAGAGCGCCCTACTCATTTTTCCTGCCACTGCCATGCCCCCGTTGGTTTCGGCCAGATCGTACCTCAGGCCTTTCATCGGGTTCAGTATGAACCGGACGGTTCGGGGATATGCCTAGACCTCCAGCACCACCTTGCCCACGACGTCGCCCCGTTCCAACTGCTCATGGGCCTGATCAGCTTGTTCCAAGGGATAGACATGATCAATCACCGGCATTAATTGACCTCGAGCAAACAAGGGCAAAATACGGGGTAGAATCGATGAACTGCCTAAAAATGCGCCGATTACGGTCAAACGCCGCCTAAAGATCTCTCCGAGTTCCAGAGCCACCTTGCCACCGGTTGTGGCTCCGACCGAAATGACCACGCCACCTCGGCGACACATGGCCAAAGAGTCGTTAAAGGTCGTCTCCCCCAACGAGTCCATGACCACGTCGGCCCCACGGCCCGCGGTCAAGCGCTGAACGTCGGGCGCAAGCGCGCTCGATCCATCCCAGACCAGGACCTCGTCGCTACGGAACTTTTTCAACACTTCCTGCTTCGGGGCGCTTCGTGTCACCGAAACCACTCGAGCCCCTCGCACTTTGGCCAGCTGCAGAGCGGCCATACCCAGCCCGCCACTGGCCCCCCAGAGTACCACCACCTGACCGGGCCGCACGTCGGCCGCGGCAAATGCCGCTTCAGCGGTAACAAACGGAATGCCCAGCGAAGCCGCTTCCACAAAGGTCAGTCCGCTGGGCATCGCCACCACATTACGCTCTGGCACCACCATATATTCCGCGTACGCTCCGCTGACTAAGCCAAAGCGAGCGCAGGCGGGTTGGTCCCCGGCCAAGCACGCGGAACATAGGCCGCAGGAAAGCCCGGGGTTAATGACCACGCGTTGCCCCTCTTCCAAGCCCCCGACTCCCACTCCCAATCGGTCCACTTCCCCGGCCGCATCCGATCCCAGAATCTGAGGCTGGGCGAACGCCCCAAAGAGCCCTTGGCGCTGCCAGATTTCCCGATGATTCACCCCGGCCGCACGCACCTTGATCCGAACCATTCCAGCTCCCGGTTCCGGGGTGTCCACCTCCTCATAGCTAAGAGCCTCCGGTCCCCCGGGTTCATAAATTCTTACCGCGTACATCGCCATCCTCCTCTTCAGTGAATCCGGTTTGCAAGCTTGAATCACGCCTTCCATTGGACCGGAGCGATAGTCCAAGCCAGGCGGCGGGTCTCTTGCCATAGGCGGTAGGGACGAAAGTCGGGGGCAAAAATAGGCCAATCCCAATGCAGCTCTTCAGGCGGCTTGACATAGCTTAAAAACGTTAGAGGGGTCACCTCGTCGAGGGCCAGCAGCCGATGCGCTGCCAGGATTGCAAAATGTTCAATCGCCATCCCCGCCACCCGGGCGGGCAACTCACGATCAGCATCCACCCGGGCCAAGACCTCTTCAGCAGCCGCGGTTAAAGCACCAGGGCGGTTGAGCGGCCCCGGTCCGAAGTCTGCTTCAGTCCAATCCTTAGGCGCATCTACCAGCGGGACCACCACTTCATGGGTCTTAGGATGGGCGATAAAATAAGCTAAAAGATAGACCCATTGGCTGGCAGACAAGGTCCCATCGGAAAGCCGGGTCGGCCCTAAGCCAAATCGGCGAAGGGCTCCATCGAGTTGGTCTCGGCGCACGGCAAAAGGCCTTCGCGGTTCGACCCTATTGGCCAGGGTCACCACATCCAGCCACTCAATCCCCGGCAGTTCGGCTGCGGTCAAAAAATACTGGTCCAGGGCGTAGATGGCCCGTTCGCGGTCCCCTCGAGATCGCAACGGTGCCGGCCTCAGCCTCTGCACGGTCTTCCCCTGAGCAAAATTGACCGCGTCCCAAAACTTTGTCGCCACGAGTTCCGTCGGATGGGTCATGATGGTAAAGGTGCCCCCCTCGGGGACCGTTTCGCCGATATTGCGAAGGCGCGAAATGGCCTCATCCAAATTATTGGGCAATCCCAGTAAGAAAGGAGCCGGAGTGGGAACCGGGAGCGAAAAATGGAGAACCTGGTCCAGCCACACGGGTTCCGTCAATTCCACCAAATAACTGTTCCACGACTCGCTGAAATAAAGCTCCATCCCCATCCGAGGCAAGCCTTGAGTCGCTTGCGGCACCCAATTTCCCCCCGGTTGGGTAAAATAGATCGGAGCTTTCATCAGGTCGGCGACCGCACCTACCCCGACGCTTTCGCGCTCGACAAAGCGATCGACCCCGGCCGGATAGGGGAGCGGCTCTAATTCCTCGGCCAGGGTCGGGTGGCGGCTATGGCTCGTCGAGTGAAATCCGAGGGCGGGCTTTTGCCGCAGACGATCGAGCAGTTCGTGCCGTCCGCGATGGGCTAAAGCCGTCGCCTTTTCACCGACCACACCATACGAGGCGGGCAAGCGATGGCGGTCGAGTTGATCGAGCATCGCTTGCAGGCCGTCATCTGACTCTGGGGTCAAAAAGTCTTCGATGTCCAGCCGAATCAGTCCGTAGCGCATCCTCTACCTCCGACTCACACAGCCGAGACAACGATCATACAACAAGCGGTAAGCTTCCGCTTCTTTGTCTAAACTATGCCGATCCAAAATTCGTTGGCGAGCGTTGATCCGCATCGGTTCAGCATCTTTTGTCCCCTGGAGATAGGGAGCCACCCGGGAAATGAACTGTTCCTCACTGTCAAAAACGAGCCCGGTCACCTCTTCTTGAATCAGATAGCGGTTCCCCGGAATGTCGGTGGCGACTACCAACGCCCCACACGCCATCGCTTCCATTAAGGCGTTGGACACCCCTTCGACTTCGGAACAATTGAGGACGATATCCGAAGCACAATACCACGTCTTCATTTCCCGTTTGGGCACCTCCCCCAAGAGATGGACCCACGGCCGACCCTTGGCCTTTTGACTGACCCGTTCACCCTCGCTGGATTCCCGCACCGGACCGGCAATGGCCAGATTAATCTCCATGTTCGTGCGTCGACGCAACCCTTCCACTAAATCGATGGCCCAAGCCGAGCGCTTCACCGGACGGATTCCCCCCGCGACCAGCACCAACGGATGGCCGACCAAGGTCTCGGGATCATCCGGGCTAAACGCATCCGTATCTACCGAGGGCGGAATCAGTTGAATCCGATCTTCCCACTCCGGCGCTTTATCCAACAGGTGTTGGCGGGCATCTTCGGTAAATACCACCTGGGATTCTACCCGACTCAAGCCTTCGCGAATTCGAGGGGCATCAACCTCCCAGTCTTGCCATAAGTCCGTTCCCGTCCAAGTCACCACCAGGCAGGAAGGGGGAACACCCCGGGCGACTAATTCCATGCCGACTCGCACGGCGTTCCAAGCATGATACACCCTAGCCGGAGGAAGCTGGTCGGGGTCGTAATGGGCCACGTTGGATTCGATACCAATGAGCGACAGTCCATGGCGCACCCGCTCCGCAGAGATTTGATTTCCTCCGGTCGGTGGGGTGTCGCTTGGAATCAGCATCTGGATGTCTAACAAGTCAAATCTCCTTTCCATCGCCGCGGTCATCCGCCGCGATGTCAAGTTCTCCCCATTCTTTCACGGGGTCCGTTATTTGATGCAACGTATCACGTAACCGAGGATTCGCCAAGACCTCTTCCGGAATATAGACTCGACGTACCCGCCTTTTGGTCTCTTGAGCCATGGCCCGAATAGCCCGGGAGATCTGAGACACTTCGGTCAGCTGCCCGGATTCTTCATCGGCCAAGAAGAGACCGTCACCGTGCACTTCATCTCGATCCCCCAAATAATAATCATAATAAACTGCACCGATTTCGTCGATGGTACAGTAATATTCCGGATCAAATCCGGCCGCCGCCACCAACTGGTTGAGCACCTTTAAGGTCTCCTCCGTAGGCCGGGCACTGCCCAGTTCTCGATATTTGGGTAGTCTTCGATCTAAAAACCTCTGGCTGAGATCAGACAAGATCAGATCGCCGTGGCGCTGCCAGGCCGTAAACGATGCCAGCAAGATCGAATCGTCGACGGCCAAATAATCGGCCAGCGACCACTCTCCGGCGAGCAAGCGGTCAAATTCGGGAAAAAGCGAAAGCCTGTGCCCCCCTTCGCCGACCAGATGCTGCGCCCGACGCAAAATCATTTTTAATAGGATCTCGGCCGCCCGGCATACCGGATGAAAGTAGACCTGCCAGTACATGAAATAGCGAGCCAAGAGATACGCCTCTACGGTATAGCGCCCGCTTTTTTTGACCACCAACCGATCCTGTTGGGGCACCATGATACGCACAATGCGAGGCAGGTCAAATTTTCCGTAATCCACTCCGGTAAACAGCGAGTCGCGCATCAAATAGTCCAGTCGATCCGCATCCAGTTGGCCAGAGACCAGGGAAACCACTAAACGATTGGGGTGGGTCTTGCCAATAACGTCCGCCACTTCGGCTGGAAAATTAGACGAAACCCGGGACAGCGCCTGATGCACCTCAGTCGAGGGGTGGCGAATAATGGCCTCCGACCAATCCTCGTGATGAGTGTCCAACACGGACTCCAAAGCATGCGAAAACGGCGCGTGGCCCACATCGTGCAACAATCCACTGACTAAGGCTAGCCGTTGATCCGCTGGGGGCAGTCCGTAGCCATTGCGATCAAAATGCGATAAAATTTGACGCATCACCTCATAGACCCCAAGGGAATGAGAGAAACGGCTGTGTTCGCCCCCGGGATAGGTATGATATGCGGTGCCGAGTTGTCTGATTCGTCGTAAACGTTGGACCTCTCGGGCATTGATTACGTCCCAAATCATCGGATCATGAACGTAGATATATCCATGGACCGGATCCTTAAAGACTTTTTCTTGTTCTTGCATGACGGCCTCACTTTCTTTCTCTGACAAAATTCTTAAAACGCGAGCCGATCTCCTGCTTTGGGGCAAACGTTTTCTTCGACAGATTGCGGTTGACGGTTTCAAACCATTCGCACGCCGGCTCGATTCTGACATACGATAACGGCGTAACGAAAGGAGCCGGTGCGTTGCAGACCATGCGAACTCCCAATCGTCCGCCCAATCCATCCCCTCCCCGGTTAATATTGTTGCTCGCTCTCATGGGCCCGGGCGTTTTAGGACTCGCCGCGGATAACGATGCCGGCGGCATCCTCTCCTATGTGGTCACCGGAGCCACTCATCACTTGCTCTGGTTTATCCCGGCCCTCTTGGTCATGGCACCGGTGACCTATTTCATTCAAGAGTTGGCGCTCCGCGTGGCGGTTGCCACCAAAAAACCTTTTGCCGCCTTGATTACCGAGCAATTCGGGATTTGGCCGGCGCGAATCAACGGCCTATGTTTGCATGGCTTAAACCTGCTCACCTTGGTCAGCGAATTCGTAGGCATGGCCCTCGCCCTGTCATGGTTTGGGATTCCCTGGGGGCTTGGGGTGATCATCTCCTTCAGTTTAGTGATCTTAGTCACCCGGCTAAAAAGCTATCAGCGCATCGAACGGCTGATGCTAGCCTTTGCCGGCTTTACATTTGCGTTTATCCCGCTGGGGCTGATGCTTCACGTCAATCTTAGTCGGGTGCAGGCCGCCTTTGGATCCTGGAGTCTCGGAGGATCGACGCCCTTCTTACTGCTGGCGCTGGCCGGAAATGCCGTCGCCCCTTGGATGATTTACTGGCAACAAAACGCGACTTGGGCGGGCACGCCGCAAAACCTCCGGCGCGGACGAACCGACGTCCGCCTGGGTATAGTCGTGCAGATTGTGATGGCGGTGGTGGCGCTCTTTATCGGTGCCCTGGCGGCCGGCCGCAAAACGTCTTTGACTATCCCTATCGCCAATCTCACCCGCATCGCCGGCCCTTTGGGTCGGACTTTATTTGCCGTCGGACTTTTCGACGCGGGATTTTTGGCTGCCGTGACGATTGGTCTGTCTTCATCATGGATGATCCGGGAATTGCTGGCACCCACGCTGGCTAGCCAGCGCCCGCACACGCCGACCGAGGGCATCGCCGGCTGGGTGCACGCCGCCAGCCTCTTGGTGGCAGCTGCACTGGTTTTGCTGCCCGGGCTCTCACCGGCGCAGATTGCGGTCTGGGCGCAGGCTGCCAGTGGCTTGTTCATGCCCGTCACGCTATTCTTTTTAGCTTGGATCGCGGTTCGTAGTCGAGCCATGGGATCGATGCGCATGCATTTGCGACGGACCTTTCTCTTTGCTGCCATTATCTTAGGGTTTTTAGCCCTGGGCCTCTGGAGCATTTTCAGTTTCTTTTAACTTTAGCGATTCATCGATTCATCGCTTTAGGCATTTAGCGGTCGATTGACGGCTTAAGGATAGACGCTAGCGAAACTTGACTGCTTTCGCTATGATAGAACCATCGATCACAGCTGGGAGGGTTTCTGGTTGCAGATGCCTGAGGCGGTTTGGACCTATCTAGAAGAACACCGAGAGTCCCATCTTTTGGATCTCATCGAATTCTTGAAGATTCCGAGCATCTCGGCGCTGACGGAGTACCACCGCCAGGTGCGCGAGGCGGGGCAGTGGCTGGCTGAGCGCGCGGTGCAGGCGGGATTTTCCTCGGTCAAAATGTTGGAGACGGGCGGGCACCCAGTGGTCAGTGCGGCTTATGGCGAAGATCCAAATAAGCCGACGGTCCTTATTTATGGTCATTTTGATGTCCAACCGGTGGATCCCTTGGAGTCTTGGCTGCATCCTCCGTTTGAACCTTTCGTGGAAGGGCAGATTCTCTACGCTCGCGGATCTAGCGATGACAAGGGTCAACTCTTCATGCAACTGATTGCCGCCGAGGCTTGGATCAAAACCGTGAAGGACCTTCCGGTCAATTTGCGGATGTTGTGCGAAGGCGAAGAAGAGATAGGCAGCACCCACTTAGCTGAGTTCATCCGCCAGCGGCCCGAGTTGGTTAATGCCGATTTCGCGGTCATCTCCGACACGCCTATGTTTGACCGCGAGATGCCAGCCATCTGCTACGGACTGCGAGGCTTGGCTGCGTTAGACATCACCATCACCGGGCCTTTTCAAGACTTGCATTCTGGGGTGTACGGGGGCACGGTCGCTAATCCCGCCCATGTCTTGGCTCATCTCATCGATTCTCTGCACGACGACCAAGGTCGGGTCAGCGTGCCTCACTTCTACGATGGCGTAGATGAACCTACGGATCAGGAACGACAAGCCCTTTCGTCGCTGCCGTTTGACCATGACGCGTTTCTGTCCGATCTCCAACTCGATGCCCTGTTTGGTGAGGCAACATTTTCTCCTTTGGAACGGACGTGGATCCGTCCTACCATTGAAGTCAACGGCATGTGGTCGGGGTTCATTGGAGAAGGTCGAAAGACCATCATTCCCCACCGGGCCCAGGCCAAGATCACCTGTCGGTTGGTGCCTCACCAAGATCCCTCGGCGGTGTTGAACGCGGTGCGAGCACACCTTGGGGCTCACTGCCCGCCCGGGGTCCGGCTCACCGTCGACCTGGGTGAAGCCAGTCCAGCGACCCTTACCCCCCTCGACCATCCGGCCGTAGCCGCAGCAGCCCGCGCTATTCACCAAGTATTTGGGCAAGATCCGAAATACATCCGAATGGGCGGTTCCATTCCGGTGGTGGTCACCTTGCAAGAACTTTTCGCGATGCCGACGCTCCTTTTGGGATTTGCCTTGCCTACGGAAAATTTTCATGCCCCCAACGAGCATTTTCACCTGGTCAACTTTTATCGAGGGGCAAAGACCCTGGCGGCTTTTTGGGCGGAGGTGGGGCAAACAAACCGCCCCGCCCCGGGGAGTTCCCTCCATGGCCAGTGAATCTGGAGTGTTGTCCATAGAAAATCTCAGCCAAATTGCCTTGCGCCTAGAGTACCGTAGGGATCACATCCGGTCCGCTCCGCTAGAAAACTCTTCGGTTCGCGAAGATACTCGCCGGCTCTTAGCCGAGTTGGAAAGTGTCATGTTTCCCGCTCAGCACCCCTGGCCTGACGGCGACGCCTCCTCAGCCCCAGGGCGGATCGAACTTTTGGGGTTGATTGCCTGGCGCAGCGCCCACTTGATTCACCGGACTAAAGCCCATGGTTGTGACTTGGCCCTAGCCCAGTCCAGCACTTGTTCGGTCTTGGCGGAGGCCTTGACGGTCGCCCAAATCCTGTTAAACGAGCTGCCAGAGATCCAAACCATGCTGATCGAGGATGTAGAATCCACCTTCCAGGGTGATCCGGCGGCTCAGAGTCGCGAAGAAGTGATATTTACCTACCCTGGCTTCTATGCCACCATGGTCTATCGTTTGGCCCATCTCTTATACCAGCACCAGGCCCCTTTGCTGGCCCGAGTGATGAGCGAGATTGCCCACCGCGAAACCGGGATCGACATTCATCCCGGCGCGCACATCGGTCGCCGCTTCTTTATCGATCACGGTACTGGCGTGGTCGTTGGAGAAACGGCGGTAATCGGTTCGGGTGTAACTCTATACCAAGGAGTCACTCTAGGTGCGGTGAATTTTCCCCGAGATCCTTCGGGAGCCATCATTCGCGGACAAAAACGGCACCCGACCATCGAAGATGACGTCGTCATTTATTCGGGGGCGACAATTTTAGGAGGAGCTACGGTCATTGGCCGCGCTAGTGTGATCGGCGGCAACGTCTGGATTACCGAAAGCGTTCCGGCATTGAGCAAAGTGACCGCAGAACCCAAAGTTGAGTTAAGCACGACGGCCCATCCGCTGTAAGGAAAAGCATTTGGGCTACTACAGGGTTAGGAAGGCAGTGACATCATGGAGTACATTCACGACAATAAACCCCCGCTGTCATCGGGAACTTCAAGCATCTTCGTTGACTTAGTCTTTTGGCACCCGGAGCAAAAAGACACCAAACCTTTGCTGCTCTATCTGCAAACCTACCACTTGGGCGAACGTTCGCAAACCGTAGAATGGCTGACCAAATTTACCGTGCGCCTGAGCATGTGGAAGGGGCGTTACTTCTCCTTTTTGACCGACGAAGAATGGAAAGAAGCCGCGCAGGACCTGATCCATTTCATCGAGGCTACTCAGAAACTTTATCATTGCCAGAAGATCGAATATGACACCCGAGCCTTTTCCGTCGGTCTGGCTAAAAAGGTCAAGCACGAAGTCAAAGCGGTATCGGAACTCAACCAAGCCATCCCCGGCAAAGATCACCCGGTTTGGTGGACCCTCAAAGTATGACCGAATCTCGATCGGAAACTCTGACTTTGCAGTCGCTGCGCCAAGCCCGAATCCGCCTCCAAAACAGGATTCGAACGACGCCCCTGATTGCTTCGCGCAGCATTTCGGACGTCACGGAGGCCAACGTCCGTCTGAAAGCTGAACACTTGCAGCGCACCGGATCGTTCAAGATTCGCGGAGCTTTCAATCGTCTGTTAACTTTCGATCGAACTCGGGTGCAAGGGGTCGTAGCAGCGTCCTCGGGCAATCACGGCCAAGCCGTAGCTTATGCTGCCCGGGCGTTGGGACTTCAGGCCACCATCATCTTGCCTCACGGCGCCAACCGGCTGAAGGTGCGATCGACCCAAGACTTTGGTGCCCGCATCGAGTACGCGGGCACCACCAGTGCTGACCGCTTGGCCCGCGCCCTTACTCTGGCGGACGACCTCCATCCCTTGGTCGCTCCCTATGATGATTACGCGGTCATGGCTGGCCAAGGAACGATCGGTCTTGAGATTTTGGAGCAATGGCCGGAGGTCGAAGTCGTGTTGGTGCCCATCGGGGGCGGGGGCCTGATTTCCGGCATTGCCACGGCGATCAAGTCCAGTGCTCCGCATGTCCGGGTGATCGGCGTCGAGCCTGAAGGTGCCGCCAAGGTGAGTGCTTCTCTGGCGGCCGGCCATCGAGTGACCCTCGAGTCGACCATCTCCGTGGCTGATGGGCTAAAAGCGCTAACCCCCGGGGAACTCACCTGGCCCCTCATCGAGCGCCTGGTGGATGCCGTGGTCACGGTCAGCGACCAGGCGATTGTTGAGGCGACTCGGCTCCTGGCCGAACGCACCAAGCAAGTCGTCGAACCGTCGGGGGCTACCGCCCTGGCTTACGCACTGGCCCCCGACCATCCCCTCCAGGGTCTAAATGTCGTCGCCGTCCTCTCGGGCGGCAACATCGACTGGTCGTCCCTGCTTTCGGCGTTGGGCGAATAAAACTTGTCGAATAAAAATTTTTCACAGTTCCCATAATACGGCTGAACCCACCAGCGCTTCGTAAGATTCCCTGGTGAAAGAGAGGAAGTTCAGCCGATGAAAGAAGATCTTCGATGCGCCTGCGGTGCATCCACTCAATCGGAATGCCCGGACTGCCGTGTTCCTCTGTGTCCCGATCATACGTGCAGTGCCTGCCAGCGCTGCGCTGACGACTGTTTCTGCCAAACGCAGTGGTGGACCCCGGATATGTTTGGCCTCGGCCTGTTTTAACGCCGACCCGTATCAAACCCATTCGGCCAGAGCCGTTAACCTCAGTTGGGCTCTGGCCGCCACTTCATGGGGAGATTGACCGCAGGGAGACTCATCGTCGACCTGGGCCAAGGATAGCGCCGATAAGGTTCGCCTGAGCGTTCAGAGTCTCTGACCGGTGCACCATCCGAGGTACCTCAATGCAACCACCGCCCCTGACTCTCCCCTGCCTATCCGCTCTTTCAGTGCCTGTCGACTCCCTGAGAGGCGGCAATACTCGCAACGCTTCTCTCTTCTTTGTGGCTCACGCCCTATCGAGCGAAGAGACCGTCCGTTGACTCACGGCCAATTTTTTGACCGGATGGGCTCGGTTTAGGCTTTGCCTCGCCGAATCTGAAGACGATTGGAGCGAAGTTTAGCTTCGACCCCCTCTCTTGCCTATCGCTCCTCGAAAGAGTTAAGTGTTAGGTGGGTTGGGGAAATTCGCTCTGAGACTTAACCTCTTACGTCAAAAGCCTGAAGGACTCTGGCTAACGGGTCCGGGGAATCGGCGGATTGGCAAAGCGACCACCACTCTCCCAGATCTCAATGCCGGGGCCAGCGATTGCATGGTCACCGGCCGGTTATCGGCGATGAACAAAACGATGAACCTAAATCGGAGGTATAATAGAGAAAGCCTGTCGAAATATGGTAAACTTTGGTCAACCTCGAATTTCTTGTTCATGGTTCCCTCATACGGCCGTTTTAGCCGTTTTTTGTTGTCGTTTTGTCGCTCTTGAAAGGAGCTTGCCGTGGTTGTTAATCACGTACGACGTAGCGCCCGGTTCTTAGTTGGGTTGATGGTTTTGTGCCTGCTCTTGCCCACACTGCTTTGGGCTGCTCCCACCTTCGCTTCGACCCTGCCCGCGGTTCTCACCGACCACTTCCAAACCGGAACGCTGGCTCCCTTGACGGTAGCTGGCGGAAATTGGAACGTGTCTCAAGGGACGCTCATCGCCAGCAACTACGGCATCCGCACTCCGCTCGACAAGCAATTTGTATACGTACCCACCAATATGACTGACGAAGTCATCTTGGCTCAAGTCACCATTACTGCCACTCCCGGCAACGGCAATTGGCGGGTAGGCATCTTTACCCATGGAACCGGTACGGCCAATCCGCAAAAGTGGGCCCTCATTCTCCGCGGAGGCACGTTGTCGCTTCTTGACGAAAATACTAGTTGGGTGAGCCAGATGCCCTTTACCAGCAGTCCCGGTCAAACCTATTCCATGGAACTGGCGGTAGAGGGCACCACCGTCAACGGTCGCGTGTGGCTCAGCAGTCAACCTGAGCCCACCACTTGGACCATTACCGGTCGATTTCCTCCTAATGGCACGCGATTTGGCAAGGCGGCGGGCCTTTATGTCGCCAACGCCGATGCCAGCTTCTCCACCTTTGACGTCATGGTGGCTCCACCGAGCCTCGCGGTCACTCCGAACCAGCCTGGGGCGATCTTTCTGCAAGGGCAAGCATCGGGATACAAAGCCAGCATCACCAACACTTCTGGACAGGCCGGCAATTACCAGGTGGCCTACACCGTGGACAATCTTAACGGGAATGCCGTAGACAGTGGCAGTGTCCCCGCTTCGGTGCCGGCTCAAGGCACAACCACGGTCAATCTGCCTTTACCGTTGCCTGATTTGGGGTATTACACCGTGTCGTTTGCCCTGACCTCATCCGATGGCTTTCCGATTGAAACCCTGCCGGCCACCAGTCTCGCCCAGGTTCCACCTCCGTCGGAGGAGTCGGATGCCTCCAACCCGGTAGGAATGAACGGGAATCTCACCTACACGGCAACGTCTAGTGCCAGCGGCGACGTCTCCGATGCCTTCCGCACCCTTCGTGAGCAAGGCATCGGCTGGTACCGACTAAACATGAATTCGACCACCATCTTTCCTACCCACGCTTCAAGCACTCATCCCAATTGGCAGAGCATGGATCGACTGGTGGTGGCCGCCCACGGCCAAGGCGTGACCCTGCTCGGACTGTTAACCGCCTGGCCGGACGGCATGAATCCCTTCGGTCCCAAAGCCAACGTCAGTTTTGCCACCGCTTTAAACGCGTATGTTACCTATGTTCGGCAAGTCGTCGAGCGTTTTAGCCCGGGAGGCACGCTTGCCCACAACCACGGCTGGTCTACCTACGGCATTTCCACCTGGGAGTTGTGGAACGAACCGGTGACCCGCGCCTATTGGGGCGGAACCGCTGCCCAATACGCAACCCTGGCTGAAGCCGCTGCTCAGGCGATTCGGTCCATCCAGCCCCACGCGACCATTTTGGCCTATGACGACACGCCTGCGAATTTGGTGGCTCAGGACGCGGGGACGTATTCTGGCCTCTCCTTGCACTATTACCCGGGAGACCTCCCTCCCAACAACCCCACATTCAGTGTCTATGGCACCGTCTTGCAAAACGTCCCTTGGGCCCAAAAAGTGGGCGGCAGTCTATGGCTGACCGAGGCTGGCTGGTCGACACACGACGTGACCCCTGAGGTGCAAGCCCAAGATTGGGTGGAAACGGTGTTGGACAGTTTGACCGCGGGAGCGGCCCATGTCATGCTGTTCACCCAGATTTATCCCGGGTCGGGATTTAGCGAACAACATACCGACTTAACCCCTAAAATTAGCTATCCCGCCCTAGCGGCGGTTAACCGCCGCTTATCCGGGTATACCCCAGTCGGTCGCCTCGCTCTGGGCTCGTCCGTCATTGCCGACGCGTTCAGCAACCAGAGCGGAACCATGGTCGCCATCTGGAGTCCACAGGGCAATGGTCAATTAACCCTGCCATCCGGCAGCGGCCCGGTCGTCGCCTATGATTGGATGGACAATCCGATTAATCCCGATGGAGGGTCGCGCATCATTGTGCCCCTAAGCCCGAGTCCGGTTTATCTCGTCTTTCCGGAGGATACCCCGGCTATCGCCGATGCCGTGTTAAGCGATTCCACCGAAACCAATATTACTCCGTTTAGTTTGTCGGCAGCTCCTCAAGCCTCCTCCAGCGCACAACATCCGGTGGTATCCGTGACGATCAACAATTCGACCAATCAACCCTTAGGCGGCACGCTGACGCTGACTTTGCCCTCGGGTTGGAGCGGCCAGCCTACGGCGTCGCTGACCAGCCAATCGGTGTACGATCCTAGCCTTAACGTGGGCCCGATTCCCGTCAACGGCAGTTTTAATGCGGTCTTCACACTCAACACCCCCCGCCCGGTTGCTCGCTATCGCCTCATCGCCTCCATGACCAGTGTCAATGGCGGGCCTCCAGTCACCTTAAGTACTACCGTAGACTCGGTCTTTACGGGTTCTACCGCCGGCGATCGTCCGTCGCTGAAAAAATCGCCGAAGGCAAAAAAGTATGGCAGCTAAACGACTTTAGCAGCAACGCCACGATCCCACTCCACATGCTGAGGCCAGCGCCGCCGTCGCTGGCCTCAAGCCCCGGAAGGAGAAACTTCCGGGGCCTCCTTTTGCGCCGGACTCGAACGCTTTTTCGCTTTCGGATGTCACGTTAGCGAACATTCAAACCCCAAGACCATTCGCTGGAACGTCTCCTATCGCAGGCAGAGTCCCTGGCCTTGTTCGCATTTACCCGGATCACCCGGGCTTTGATATACTAAAGAAAGATTCGGGTCCGACTTTAGACCCCCATGAAACGGAGAAATTATTCCCATGACGTCTCGCTATCGTGTTCGCATCTTAATTGCTTGTCCGGATCGTCCGGGTATCATTGCTGCGTTATCCGATGGGTTGTTTCGACTCGGGGGCAATATCGTCACGGCCGACCAGCATTCCGAAGATCCGGATCAAGGGATGTTTTTTATGCGCCTTGAAGTCGAGTTTCCCTCCACGGTACGCGATCAAGAAGTGTCACGGAGCTTGCGTCATCTGGGCGAGCAATTTGGGATGATGCTTCGCATCAGTCGCAGCGATGCCCCGCGCCGGATGGCAGTTTTCGTGTCGCGGGAAGATCATTGCATCAAGGAACTGGCCTGGCAATGCGAAAGTGGGGAAATCGGGGCCTCTATCGCCGTGGTCATCAGCAATCATCGCGATTTGGAAGCCTGGGCCCAATCCGCACACCTGCCCTATCACCACATTCCCGTGACCGCGGCGACCAAATCCCAAGCCGAAGCCAAAGCCCAGTCCCTGTTAACCAATATCGACCTGGTGGTGCTGGCCCGCTATATGCAAATTTTATCTCCCGCGTTTGTCGAAGCCTGGGCGGGGCACATGATTAATATCCACCATTCATTTTTACCGGCCTTCATTGGTCCCAATCCCTATCGCCAAGCCTTCGACCGCGGAGTCAAACTCATTGGCGCCACGGCTCACTACGTCACCGCCGATTTAGATCAAGGCCCCATCATCGAACAGGATGTGCAACGCGTCGATCATCGTCAGCGGGTGCCGGACCTTAAACGCTTGGGCCGGCATGTGGAACGGATGGTCCTTACCCGAGCCGTGCGTTGGCACCTAGAAGATCGGGTCCTGGTCTATCAAAATCGGACTGTCGTCTTCCCCTAATTCACTCCGCTTTGTGCCACAAGCGATAGTGCGCTGGCCACGAAATGCTCATAGCCGCCAGGGGAATTTCGGCTAATTGTTCTCGAGCCCAAGCCAGTACTTGCCGTATATCGCTGCCCCGAGGACGACGAATCGCCTTCCACAGGGGCGTTCGGACTAGAAACGAAAGCGCCCAGTCCGGATTGGGAAAGACCAGTGTGCCCTGGACCGCCTCCTCCTTTTCCAGTCTAAATCCCAGCGACTGGGCTAGCGCGGGCAGTGGATTCTCGACAGGCCTAAGTGGTTCGTCTAGCCGGACGCCCCAGTTTAGCCAAAACTCGGTCCACGCTTCAGGCCAGTGCCAGGCATCCGCTTCCGCCAACGCCAATCGGCCCCTTAGACGCAGCACCCGGTGCAGTTCTTTGAGAACCGGTTGGGGACTGCCATCGTAGAGCAAATACGCTCCCAACGCCAAATCAACCGTGCCGGATACCACCGGTAAATCGCTGGCGTCGGCGACTTGGCCGTGGACCCAAGTCCATTCCGGCTGAAGCCGACGAAACGCCTTGGCTAATTGCACCGCAGAGCGGTCGGTCACCAAATACTGACCCTTCGCGCCGACCCTCCAAATCATTTCGCCGTCCAGCGCTAAGCGACCGCTGCCCGCTCCGACTTCTACCACCGCTTGGCCCGGATCGGGGTCGATCCAAGCGATGAACCGACGGGCTTCGTTCTCGCCGTCAAGAAAGGTTCCGCTGTGCAAATCGTCGTAAGCACGGTCCAGCAACGCCAGTTCCACCGATCCTTGGGACGGATTCCATAGAGTGCGTCGGCCCACCCCGGTCAACACCAGGGCACCGGACTCGGTAGGGAGGCGGCATTGTTTCATCTCCATCAGCCGATGGTCTGCCTTGACAATCGCCCCATCCAGTCCTGACGAATCGCTGTAACCTGCCACACCATAGCTAAACTTCAGCGGAATGGGGCCCTCATCTTCTGCTCGCTCCAAGCGGGTTAACGCCTCTGTCCAATTTTTGGCTTGGTCTTCTGAAGCGCCGGCCCACACCACCAAGAATTCGTCGCCGCCGTAGCGAATGGCCGACATGCCCGGTTGAATGCATTGGCGGATACGCGCCCCCGCTAATTGAAGCATCCGGTCTCCCTCGCTATGGCCGAACAAGTCGTTGACCGCCTTAAGACCGTCCATATCCATAAAGATCACCACACCGCGTCCCGCAAGGTTCGAGGCTTTGGCTTCCCACGCCACCCTAGACATTAATCCGGTTAAGGTATCGATGGCAAAGGCGCTAGGCACGTGGGTAAAGGGGATGAGATTAGTAACAATGATGACAGAATACGGCCGACCCCTTTTTTCTGCGCTAAACACCGTAATTCGATGAACTTCTTCCCCGCCCTCTTGTCGACTAATCCGAAAGTTTTGGAACTGAAAGCCTGGGGCCGCGGGGGTGATTTCGGGCCTAATATTCCAAAGCCCCATTGCCGTGGCGGCAGGTTGACCCAACACAGCATCGACCCCGATGTGGGAAAACCGTTCCGCGGCGCGATTCATGCCAGCGATTTTCCCCTCTTCATCCACGACAAAAATCGGGACCGGCAAGTCCGCATAGAGCAGATCTCCCATTTCCCGAGCATCCAAGCCCACAAATCCGTCATCTAGGCGAAATCGTTCCCAGCCCGGCGGGCAAAAGGCCTGCACCGCCTCCACCAGATCCTCGGGATCTGAATCCACCCGGAGCTTGGAGCGCCAGAACTCTGCCGATTCCGGCCGCCCAAACCCATAACCCTGCACCCAGTCGATCTTAAGTCGCCGAAGCCAGTCTGCCATCGTTGGGTCTTCGACCCCTTCCGCGATGACCAGAGCATCGATCCGATGAGCCTCCTTAATCCAAGAGTGGAGCGCCCCAACGTCGCCTGACTCGTGAGCCTCAACGATTAATGACCGATCCAATTTGACAAAGGCCGGTTTTAACCAAGCCATTCGTTCTAAATCTGCCATTCCCGTGCCCGCATCATCGAGCGCCATGCGCACACCAATCCCGCGCATTCTTTCAACTCCAGCAACGGCCAAGTCTCGGTATGTCTCGGGGCTCTCAATCAGTTCTAAAACCAGCGCGTCGCGTTGACGCC
This sequence comes from Bacillota bacterium, assembly GCA_023475835.1. Taxonomy (GTDB): domain Bacteria; phylum Bacillota; class Sulfobacillia; order Sulfobacillales; family Sulfobacillaceae; genus JAMCVM01. The sequence continues at coordinate 31,263 of JAMCVM010000124.1, forward strand.
AGCGGGCCAAGATTACGCCAACACCGCCGGAAGGACTAGAAGACAAGCTCAAATGATTGGGATGGATATTAAGGAACAACAACCCGGGTAAGGACCGCGCTTGAACGAGGGCCGAGCGAATGGACAAGATGTTGAGGTCGCGACCGCGTTCCATGCGAATCGCGGTGTCAAAGGCCGCCGTCGGAGACATGTCGCCGAATCGTGCGAGTCCTTCAAAACCCACCACGCGGCCGGTGGTCAGATTCCACAGCGGTTGAAACACATGGTCCAAGGTATCGCCCGCTAAGATTTTAGCTATTTTTTCAGGATTTTCATCGCTTTGGCAAGCCATGCTTTGTGTATTCATGAGTTCACCCCGTCTTCATCCAGTGTAAAAAAAATAAATATGGCGTCGAGTTGTAATCGAGGTTATCTCTCACCCTGCCCGCTCCTGCCCAAGAGCCCCCCGGCCCGGGGCTTGACCGACCCACAATCGACCGGGTGGGACTAGCTCAAAACGACAGCTAAGGGTATCGACCCCGCGCCTAGACGAGAGCGGATCTCAATTCAACGAGACTGCGCTCGCTTTGCGACGAGGTCGATACCGCGCCCTACGCTCCCCAATGCCTGCGATTCAGATACGAATCGAAACGTACTTAGTCTCTAAAAACGGATCCATGCCCCAATGTCCGCCCTCGCGACCAAATCCGCTCTCCTTAACTCCGCCGAACGGTGCTTGCACCACGGTGGGCACGGGGTCGTTGACCCCAACAATCCCGTATTCCAGTTGTTCACTAACCCGGAACACCCTGGCGATATCTTGAGTAAACACATAAGATGCCAGGCCGTACACCGTATCATTCGCCATGCTAATGGCTTCGGCCTCATCGTGAAATCCTATCACCGGTGCGACTGGGCCAAAAGTCTCTTCATGCATAATGGCCATCTGGGGAGTGACATTGAGGAGCACGGTCGGAGCATAAAAGTGACCTCGCTGGTCGCCGATGCGCTTGCCACCACAAGCCAAAATCGCACCATACCCCACCGCATCGTCGACTTGGGACTGCACCTTGGCTAGCCCTTCGGCGTTAATTAATGGGCCCACGTCGATACCGGGTTTGGTGCCATCGCCCACCTGCAATTGGGATACCGCGGCGGCCAAGCGGCGGCCAAACTCACCGAGAATCGATGCTTCGACCAGGACACGGTTTAGGCAGATGCAAGTTTGGCCGGCATTTCGGAATTTGGAGGCGATGACCCCCGCTACGGCCACATCGATATCGGCGTCGGCAAACACTAATGTGGGGGCGTTTCCACCCAGTTCCATGGACAATTTTTTCACCTGTGCGGCCGATTCGCGTATAAGATATTTACCTACCTCTGTAGACCCGGTAAAGCTTAACTTGCGCACCCGGGGGTCATCGAGCAACACCCTGCCCAAGGGCTCTGGGTCCTCCGCCGTGATGACGTTAAACACCCCGGGAGGCAGGCCTGCCCGTTCCCCGAGGTCAGCCAAAGCCAAAGCGCAGAGCGGAGTCTTTTCCGCTGGCTTTAACACTACGCTGCACCCCGCGGCCAGGGCCGGAGCCATTTTACGCGTCACCATGGACACTGGGAAGTTCCAAGGCGTAATCGCCCCGACCACTCCCACGGGCTGCCGCAAAACGAGAATGCGTTGACTAGCACTCACGCCCGGAACGGTTTCTCCATAGACCCGGCGCGCCTCCTCAGCATACCAAGCGACGTATTCCGCCCCAATCGCCGCTTCACCCCGCGCTTCGCTCAAGGGCTTGCCTTCTTCCGCGGTAATCAGTTGCGCCAAGTCTTCTTGGTGAGCCACTATCTCTTCGTAAAACTTTCGCAAAATTTGAGCGCGCTCTGGTGCGGCGAGTCCGGCCCACGGTTTAAACGCTCGGTAGGCGGCATGAATCGCAGCCTCAGCATCCTCTGGGGACGCTGAGGGCGCACTGCCCACCACCTCCCCGTTGGCGGGGTTGGTGACGCTATAGCGGCGGCCATTTTTAGCTTCCTGAAATTTCCCATTAATGAACAATGCCGGGTGCAACCACTTCTCGGGTATGTTGGACATGATGACTCCTCCCTTACTTTGCTTGCTATCTCTTGCTATCTTTTGCTATCTCTTGCTAAGGCCGCCCTGATGGTTCGATTCAGGACGCGCGAGGATGCGTTAACACACTGAAGCCACGATCACCACCCCCTATGGAGATCAGACCTGTCTATGCCTGCTGAGTGTCGCCATCGTCGGCGATGGCCCGGGGTTTGCCCCAAATCTTCACCGCTACCTGGTTAAAAAACCTACAATAATTTCTTTCGGCTTTTTTCGACTCCGTACGGAGTCCGCAGACCTCACAGGATTCGTCTGCTCGGGGGTGGCTCTCGCCCCATCGAGCGAGGACGTGATTCCCTGGCTCACCACCGAGGAGCCCGAACGGAGAAGAGGCCGGTCTGCTATCCGACCGTTCCGGTGTC